>DAOUZN010000152.1 GCA_030665585.1 Deltaproteobacteria bacterium
AAGCCTTTCCTGAACATATCCGGCAATACCTAATCCCTAAGCCAAGCGGTCATGTGGTCTACCGGTGCATTGGATGCCGCAAGGAGTACGACATTAGTCGGCTCCTTTATACGTGTCCTGAATGCGGCAGTGTCCTGCTCCTTGTAGACCTTGCCTTTGACCGATTGAAGAAGATACCAAGGGATACCTGGCATCAGATTTTTGACTACCGAAGGATGTTGAATATCCCATCTCTGCAGGGAATTTATCGATACCATGAGTTTATTGGCCCCGTCATGCCCCTGGATGCCGTGATCTACCTGGGTGAGGGCCACACCCCAATGGTGGAGGCCAATTCATACCTGCAAGAGCTGGTACGGGCGCGTTTCTATTTCAAGAACGACGGCCAGAACCCAAGCGCCTCTTTTAAGGACAGAGGCATGGCCAGTGCCTTGAGCTATATCAACCTTCTCGTGCGGTCGGAAAGACTTTCCCATGTGCTGGCCATCTGCGCTTCCACGGGGGACACGTCCGCCTCAGCAGCCCTTTATGCGGCCTATCTTCAGCCCAAGGTGAAATCGGCGGTGCTCCTTCCTCACAAGAAAGTCACGCCGCAGCAACTGGCACAACCCCTTGGAAGCGGTGCCGTGGTTTTTGAAATCCCTGGCGTGTTTGATGACTGCATGAAGGTCGTGGAGGCCCTGTCCGAACAATACAACGTGGCCCTTCTGAACTCAAAAAATGCATGGCGCATTTGGGGGCAGGAATCCTTTTCCTACGAAATAACTCAGGACTTTGACTACGACATGAGCCACAAAGCCGTGGTGGTTCCTATTGGAAATGCCGGGAACATCACGGCCATCATCAGCGGGTTTTTGAAGTTCTTTGAAGTTGGCATCATAGATCGCTTGCCAAAGATCATTGGGGTGCAATCAACTCATGCCAACCCTGTGTACAGATACTATTTGGAGCCTGATCCCGGAAAACGCAGCTTTGTGCCTGTGAAGGTTCGCCCCAGTGTGGCCCAAGCCGCGATGATCGGAAACCCGGTTTCCATGCCCCGGGTTATCCAACTGGTGGAGACCTACAACGACAAGGCAGGGGGCCAGGCGGTGTTTTTTTCCGAAGTGGAAGAACAGGCGATCATGGACTGGCAGCTGACGGCCAACCGCAATGGACACATTGCCTGTACCCAGGGGGGTGAATCCTTGGCCGGGCTGGTGGAAGCAAAAAGTCGCGGCATCATTGGCAGGGATGATGTGGTAGTGCTCGATGCGACAGCCCATACCATGAAGTTTTCGAGCTTTCAGGACATGTACTTCGAAAACCGATTCCCGCCGGCATTCGAAATTGTCCCTAAGGAATCCCTGCAAAATGCCCCTCGGCTGGTGCGACCCAAAGGGCTGGATGTCTTTCCGAGCGCAGAAAAGCCCCTGGCAGGCAAAGATTTCGAACGTTTTGTCCAACAGACGGCCCAGGCCATTGCAGACAAGCTGAAACTAACGCAGGGGTAACTACTCAGGAGCCAGGAGCCGGAATTCAGGAGCCAGAATGAGGAGAGAGCCCGCTAAAGATTTTCAAGACTTGATTGTTTGGCAAAAGGCACATCAATTTGTTTTGTTCACGTATAAGTTTAGCGATAGTTTCCCGACAGATGAGACGTACGGCCTTACCTCCCAGTTCAGGAGGGCTGCGATTTCTGCTCCAGCTAATATAGCGGAAGGTTTTAAGAAAAAGACAAAGCCGGATAAAGCCAGGTATATGAATATTGCACAGGCTTCTCTTGAAGAATGTCGATACTATTTGATCCTGGCGAAAGATCTTGGTTATGGTGACACTTCGCAATTAATGTCCCGGCTTGAAGAGGTCAGTAAGTTACTTCAAGCATACACTTCTTCTATTCTGGATTCTGGCTCCTGACTTCTGACTCCTGAATAGTTACAAGCAGGGTCACGAAGAAAATTGATGATTATCTCAGAAAACGAGAGCTTTGAAACCGAAAGGCAGGCTCTATGACAAGACGCGCGAAGGGGTTCACGGCCATGGAGCTCATCATCGTTATGGCTATTGTTGGCATCTTGGCGGCCATTGCCATTCCCAACATGCTGGCTCAGATGCCGAAGTATCGGCTGAAAGGGGCCGCACGGCAGGTGATGGGCGATTTGATGTGGGCAAGGATGCAGGCGGTGAGTCAAAAAAATGAGTTTAAGGTCTTCTTCGTCAACAATCATGAGTACAAGATATTAGATGACGACAACAATGATGGCAAGATGGACAGCGGTGAGCGGACCGAGATAAGGGACATCCAGGATGAATATCATGATGTGAAAGTGAGCTTTACCGCGGACCCCATCTTCTTTCCCAGGGGAAGTGCCTGTGGGGCCACGGTGACCCTAACGAATGCCAGTGGTTCGAAGAAGGTGAAGATCCATCTCACGGGGCGTGTGAAGATGGGCTGAGTCATGAGGGTTGATGCACAGCATACACAACAATAATGGGCTCACCTTGTTGGAGATCTTAATCACCATGCTCATTCTTTCCGTTGGGCTGTTGGGCATGGCAGGTCTTACGACAGGGGTCATGCGAGGCAATTCGTTCAGTAGCAAGGTTACGACAGCCACCACGGTGGCCGAACAGAAGATGGAGGAGATGAGAAGGCTTGGTTATTCCGGCACACCCGCGGCCGACACGACGACCACGGAGGACTACGACACCTTGATGCATTATCCCTTCTATAAAAGGACGACGTCGACCCAGATGATGCATCCTGCTGATGGCATGAAGGTGATCACTGTGACAGTATTCTGGGACTCTGATCGCCATTCGGTTTCCTTAAAAACCATCCTTGCGGAGTAGACATGGGGGGTTCTTCTTTTGAACATCCACAACAAGGCTTCACCCTGATAGAAGTCGTCATTGCCATGGCCATAGGCGCCATGCTGCTGGGAGCGGTCGTCGGCACTTTTATTCTTCAAAGCAAGTCCTATGACGTGCAGGAGCAGATGACCGAGATGGTGCAGACTGCAAGGGCGGCTATGGATATGATCGGTCGGGAGGTCAGGATGGCGGGATACGATCCCACCGGCGCGGGTTTTGATGGTATTCCCTATCATAGCGCACAGCTTCAACTCTTGGCAGACCTAAGGGGAGCCAACGCGACCGATCCGCCAGATGGGGACGCAAAGACCACAGGGATGTGTAAGGTATGATTTTCATTGATATTAACCGTTTACCACGTCTTGACTTTTGGACTGTATGGACCCAATAGACGCAATTTCTTCCCTGGATGTCACTTTTTCGTCACTTTTTTGGGTGTCCACAGTTGATGTGAGTCCGTTCATAGCCTCAATGGATTTCTTTAGATAGTCCGGGGCAAGGTGAGCATATCGCATAGTCATTTCAATCTTCTCATGACCAAGTATCTTTTGGAGGCTTGGCAGATCCCCCTCTCTCATCACAAAATGAGACGCAAATGTGTGGCGAAGTATGTGCACAGGCTGACTAACGTGCATGTTAGCCCTCTTCAAGGCACTCTTTACAGCCTTTGAGCATGAATCGCCCTTAATCTTGTTACCATTTGGATCACAAAACACATACTTGGACCATAGCCCATATTTCATTTTTAAACCTTTCAGAAAACCTGCTAGATCTCGATCAATGGGCACCTGCCTCTTTTTCCCGTTCTTAGTATAATGCAAGAAGATGAATCCATCCCTCACGTTGTGCCATTGTAGCCCCAAGGCTTCTTGTCGCCTCATACCTGTATGAAGAATACCAATAATAACATTCCTGCACCACTCGGGCATTGTGGTTGCCAAAAGACGGTCAATTTCCTCTTGAGAAAGAAAATGATCCTTTTGGTTATTCTCCCTATAGTGCAAAGATTCTTCATCCGTAAAAGGGCTTGTGTTAATGGCTTTGCGTGATACGGCGTACTTGAACAGATGTCGCAAACAGGATATTTCTCTGTTAATGGTGC
>DAOUZN010000092.1 GCA_030665585.1 Deltaproteobacteria bacterium
ACCCAAGAAGAAGCTCCTCGTCCCTAAAGAAATGATCAACGGACCAAGTGAACACACGGTTTTGCTGTCCAAGTTGGCAGAGGAGAGCTTGAACTAAAAATGGGTAATTGTGGGGTTTTGAACACCTAAATGGTTACAATTATGGTTACAATTGAGTGGTTGGCGCAAATGGTGGGTTCAAGGGAAAGAGGCCAGTACTTGATTTTATGGTGCCTAGGGCGGGGGTCGAACCCGCACGGGGACAAGCCCCAAGGGATTTTAAGTCCCTTGCGTCTACCAGTTCCGCCACCCAGGCTACGGCTATATATTTCAGTATCAACGAGCCCGTGTCTCTTGTCAAGGGTCAAAGGGTGTTTGTGTTTCACCTAGCTCTGCCCGTATTCAGGCTTGTCCGGGATTTTGAAGGCGTGCACGACTCCATGACAAAGACAGGCGGTGCTGTAAAGAACCAGGCCTTTGCCTTGGGAGATCTTAAGGAGGCTTTCTTGGAGGGCCTCCGGCTTATAGCCCCCCACGCCGGGAGCCAGTTGATGGCTTCGAATGACCACGCAGATGTAATCCTCATACAAGATCTCTTCCAGCGCCTTATACAGTAACCCCTTTCGCGGCTTGCCGGTAACCGTACACTTCTCAAACGGTTCCATACAATGGTCCGGGCAAGGGAAATCAGCATAGCTGACATACAGCTGCCCCTCGGGACCTCTTACGGGATTTGGAAGCGCGGACGCTATCTCTGAGGGGACGGGAACAACTTCGATCGGGGTGCGGTCCGACGTCTTGAGGCGCACCCATTCAAAGGCCAAATGGATCGGCACTGCCGGGATAATCCACTGTGGCGAAGCTTCCTTGTCGAGGTGACCAACAAGATATGATGCCCCCTCCTGACACACCTGCTCCACGGGAAGGTGGTTCAACCGTTTCAGGGCTTCCAGGTTCTCATCGACGACGATAAACCGAGCTTCAGGCCTTTTCCTGTGCAGTCTCTCCGCAGCCATGGCACCAAACCTGCCGGCCCCGATGATCCAATAGGTTGATTCATCCTTTTTCATGCATGCTTTCCCCGTATAATGGCCCATCAGAACGTTGTCAATTCCTGCATCTTTTGATAACCTTACAGGGCATGAATGAAACACTTACCAATCATCGTCTGATTCTGGCTTCAAAGTCCCCCAGGCGTCGTGATCTTCTCAACCAGGCCGGCTTGACCTTCACGGTCATACCGAGCAGTGTCGATGAAGGGGCTGTGACCATCGCGTCACCAGAAGAACATGTCCGATTGCTTGCTGAAGCCAAGGCGGGAGAGATAGCCCAACGGTTTCCCGAAAGCTGGGTCATCGGTGCTGACACCCTGGTGGTTATTGGAAACGCCGTATTGGGTAAGCCCCGCACCCGGACGGAGGCACGTCACATGCTTGAGGCCCTCAGCGGCAAGACACACAAGGTGCTCACCGGCTACTGCATCTGTTGCAAAAACGCACAGCGGTCCTTTTCCCAGACCGTGGAAACCAAGGTGCTATTCAAGCCCCTGACCAACAGGGAGATGGATTGGTACATCAGCACCAAGGAGCCCTTTGATAAGGCCGGGGGATATGCGGCACAGGGTCTGGGGGCCTTTCTGATTAAGCGGGTGGAGGGTTCCTACACAAGTGTGGTAGGGCTGCCCGTGTGCGAAGTGGTCGACTATTTGGTGAAGCAAGGGGTGGTGCAGCGTTAGGGGTCAGCGATCATCTGTTCAGATTGAAAGGGCTTGGTTATGGCTGAAACCATTCAAAGCAGACTGAAACGCGTGAAAGATCGCATCACGGAGGCCGCGCTGGCCTGTGGCCGTGACCCGAAGACCGTCAAGTTGATCGCCGTGAGCAAAACGGTCCCCGCGGATCGCATTTTGGCCGCCATCGGGGCGGGTGTCAAAGACCTTGGGGAAAACTATGTGCAGGAAGCGCGGGAAAAGATCGAGGCCCTTGGCCGAGAGACGGTCTCATGGCATTATATAGGCCACCTTCAATCCAACAAGGCAAAATATGTTGTCAAGCTCTTTGACCTGATTCACTCTGTTGACAGCCTCAAGCTCGCAAAAGAATTGGACAAACGAGCCAGGGCTATCGGCAAGGTCCAAAAGGTCTTGGTTCAAGTGAACATTTCGGGCGAGACGACCAAGTCCGGTATCGATACAGAGGCGACCGTGGCGCTGGTGCGCCAGATAGCCCCCCTTGATAACCTTGCCATCTGTGGACTCATGACCATGCCCCCTTACTTCAATTCCCCGGAGAAGGTCCGGCCCTATTTCAGGGCACTAAAAGAGTTGCACAACCTCATCCGCAGGGAGGCTATTGCCAATGTTCACATGGCAGAGCTTTCCATGGGCATGACCGGAGATTTTGAAGCCGGCATTCAGGAAGGGGCCACCTTGGTACGGATTGGCACAGCCATTTTTGGGGAAAGGGGCGCGGCAGCCCGGGGATGAAGCAGCAAGAAACACCAAGAAGAACGTTGTTTGGTAAGCTGTCCCAGCTTTATTCTCAGATGGAGGAGGCCTACAACCATGTGGCGGGAGAGATCGGCCTGTCCTGCTCGAGGTGTCCTGACAATTGCTGCACGAGCTATTTTCGCCATCATACGTACATAGAATGGGCATATCTTTGGGAGGGCATGGAATCTCAATCCCATGAAAACCAGCGCGAGTTTATCAACAGAGCCGAAGTGTACGTCCGACAGAGCCAGGTTCTCATGGCCCAGGGGCTTAGGCCCGACATCATGTGCCCCTTGAACGATCAAGGGCTTTGCCAGCTTTACGCAAACAGGCTCATGATCTGCCGCTTGCATGGCGTTGCTAATAGTTTTGTCAGGCCGGACGGTAAAAAGATGAGCTTTCCGGGGTGCTTCAGGTGTCAGGAGCTTTGCTCGCATTTGAAAGAGGTCCCTGTACTCGACAGAACAGATCTATACCGGGACCTGGTCTCCTTGGAGATGGCCTTCGTGGGGCCGAAGAGCAAGACCTTGCCGAGGGTGAATCTGACGCTGGCCGAAATGCTGGTCCAGGGCCCGCCAGGAATATAGTGCCGGCCTCGAGTCATGGCAAGGATGGGAACCCGCTCTTGACTTTCCCGAAATGAGACTTACCTTGACGGTGAGGACGGAATGGCGTTTAGTCGCTTCTCCAATCCTCCTTTCCTTCTCCCCCTGGGACGTCATATGGCCCTTACCCGGTCATTCATCTCTCAGGGGGTTTTTTTGCGTTGAACGACCTCTCCCTTTTCCACGTTTCTGTTTTAGTTTTTCCAGAACTTGCCGATATAAACATAAACATAAACAAGAAAAGTCTAAGTGAACCGAGGCTGTTGTGACACCGAAACCACATCCTATAAATAATGCCGGGCCCAGAAACCTGTTTTGCCCTTACTACGAAGATTGCCTGGGACATGCTGCCGCACGCCGGTGGCGAGCTTGGCATTGTTCTGAATGTGCTCACAAGTTTAGGAAAGAACCCCTGGGCGAGGCCCCCCTGGTCAAAGACCCAAACCCCCAGTATCAGTTGCCGTCCAATATCCACCGAGATCTCAGATACCGATTCGATTGAGTGAAGTCGTATAACGCCACAGCAGCACCATAACCCCACCGTTGCATAAACAACGCGGCAACCGATAAAAAAGTTCACAATAACAACAAGTTGTATCAATACAATGGTTTATTCATCAATGCACAGACGGTGAGGTCCACAAAAAGGCCAAGAATTGCCATGTTGTTTACCCTTGGGGAAAGCCGATGATACCGCATCTCCTGCGTTGTTGAGAGTTCGCGGTAAATGACTACAGCTTCACCCTCAACGTCTTGGATCTGCAGCATCCTCGACTTTTGCAACCTTGGGGATAACTGCCCGACATCGTGGATGGGCACTGGCTATTTGCTGGAGTAGTCCCGAGGACCAAAGAGCGGGAGGTCTGTGTCTCCTTTGGCCGGGGGGGATGTCTTCTTTTTTGATTTCCGAGCGAACTGGCCTACAAAGGATCTAGGCATAGGTTTCCGTGTTTTTAACAAACCTTCGGGGACAAGAATTTCTTCGCCTACAAATATGCGATCGGGCTTGAGCTTTGGATTGAAATCAGCCAGGATCTTCCAGTTGTTCAGTTTCCCCGTGTACCATTTGGCGATAAGAGAGAGGGATTCACCGGACCATCTTACCCTGTGCACCAGATGTCTTGGTTGTCGGGGTGATTGTGCTTCACTAGCCACTGGTTCAACATCCCCAGGAGGCCCTCCAGCCGTCGTGTTCACGTCTCCGGGGGGTTCAAGGGCAAGCCTGCCTTGAGGCGCTTTGGTTGAACCGGCACAACCGACGAACCCTAGGATCACGATGATTTCCACGAGAGGCGTTCGAATCATCTTTTGAATGTTCATGCTCATGAGATGTCTCCCCATTATCCCTTTAACATTTGAAGATACTTTCTCGCCTGTTCATTTCCAGGATTGACTATAATCGCCTGCTTCAAATTCTTCATGCACTTGACTCTCTTGCCTTGGGTCTTTTGCACCACGGCCAGGTTGAAGAGGGCCTCATCGAGAAAAACCGGTGCTAACGCAACCACGTGTCGATACATTTCTTCGGCCTTGGCATAATTCTTATTGATGGCATAAATGTATCCAAGATTGAAAAAAGCGTCAGGCAATTGAGGATCCAGGTCGGCAACCTTTTGATATGCATTAATCGCCTTGGAGTAATCTCTTTGTCTGAGATGAACCAGGCCTAATTGGGAAAGGGCCTTTGTACTGTCTGGGTCCAATTGCACGGCTTTGACCAACAATGCTTTCGCCCTGTCAGGGTCTGTCTTGGCAAGTCCAGACGCTCGACCTTGCAGCGCGTGCGAGTATGGGCCGGAAACCCCATCGATCATGGTGGGATCGCTGGCCAAGACTTCTTCAAACAGCCGCGCTGCCTCTCGAAAACTTCCGGCGTCGAGCGCCTTGATGCCCGCCTCGAGTTTCATGGACTCAGCAGTCGGTGGCTGTCTCATGGCCATCCCTTTCTTGAACAGGAAGGCAAAAGCCGTGCAGATCACGATCAGCATTGCCGCAAGAGCGGCATATCGAAACCCTCTTCCCTTGCGCGTGGGTGGGACTCCCTCGGCAGCCACAGGAGAGGGCTTTCCCCAATTTTCATGCTTTTTGTCTGCAGCAGGGATCCTCTTTTTCGCCCTTGACGGCCCAGCAGGCGCCGTCTCTAGTAGCGTCTGATACATGGGCGCTTGTCCATCTATATCCGTTTTCGACGGCTCCGCAGAATGGATCTGTACCCCTTCTTGGTCATGATGCCCGTCAGCATTCGTCGGTTTTGTTGATTGCTCTACAGGGTCGGTCGCAGCGAACTGCTCATCAGGCAGCCCTTCCGTATCCGCTTGCTCTTTTGGGTTCGAGACAGAATCCGTCTCTTCGGCCTCTTGGTGAATAAATTCTTCAACACTGGTTTCCTCTGTTGGTAGCTCGATAATGTCCGTTTGTGTCGCTCGCTTTTCGGCAGATTCGTCAGCGCCGATCTTTTCCTCAAAAAGGGTTTTCATATACTGTGCGAGGCCTTGCTGGGTTGGCCGAGGAGAGAGCCCAGAGACCACTTCCTCCAAGTCGGCAAGCATTTCACCGGCGGACTGGTAGCGTTTTTCAGGGGCTTTCTCAAGAGCCCGATAAATCATTTCATAAAGCTTGGGAGGTTGGCCGGTCACAAGGTTTTCCGGGGGCTCAAACTTTGCTTGCCGTACCTGAGAAAAGACCTGCGTGGTTCCTCCTTTGAACGCCTGTTTACCAGTGGCCATTTCGTAGAGGAGGATTCCCGTGGAAAAGATGTCCGAGCGGTGATCGATGGGCTTCCCATCGATCTGCTGTGGTGACATGTAAGCCAGCTTTCCTTTCATCACACCCGTCTGGGTCCCGCTATCCTGACCACCTCCTGTGGAGACGCTGAAATCTGTGATTTTTACCTCACCATCAAGTGTCACAAGAATGTTGTCAGGCGTCATCTTGCCGTGAATGATGCGGCGAGGGTTTCCCTGAGGATCTTTTAATTTATGGGCGTAATCAAGCCCATTAAGGATCTTCCCGGTGATATAAAGGGCATTTGCCAGACTGATGGGTAGGCTCTTTTCCTTTGAAAGGCTGTCAATGACTTGAAGATTCTTTCCGAACACGTATTCCATGGCAACAAAATAAGCGCCGTCCGTGGTCCCAAGATCATAGATCCGGACGATGTTCTCATGTTTGAGAAAAGCACCAATCTTCGCCTCATCCATGAAAGACTTCATCAGCTCCTTTTCCCGCGTCAGGTGGGGCCGGATTTTTTTGATCAAAACAGCTTTTTCAACACCTTGGGCACCCGCCGCCAGTTTGGCCTTATAGAATTCGGCCTTGCCGTCCACGGCAATTTTGTCCAGGAGCAGGTATTTTCCGAATCGAATGGGCTGAGATGGCGTCATGTCGGAAACTCAGTGCGTTTCACTCTAAATAGATACCTCAAACAAGGGATCGGTCGGGTGGCCCGGCTCCATGATGCTATGATTTCATCGCAATGACGGCACGGGTTTCCCAAAAAATATCTATGATTCCAATAGATTGTAAAATATCCGAAAAACTAATCCTTTTTCACTCCATCCCAATGGGTCGCGCTTTTAGCGCACTACTCATCCTTTCGTCAAAGTGATGGATATGCTTTAGTTTTTTGTAGCATTTTAGCCCTTTGAAAATGTGATTGCATACGGGCAATCCGGTTCTAAACCCAGTGAAGCTGCCGGACCAAAGGTCGGGGCTTGCGGGAATCAGGCGCTCAGACAGTGCCTCGCTTAGAATCGGATCACCTGCGTGCTTTGTCATGCACGCTTTTTGTATAGGCCAAGCTGGTACCATTTTTCTTTGTGTTGACTGCGTGGCAATATGTGTTATGTTATTAAAATAAGGAACACAATCCAGACGTTGAAGGAGCTTAGCATGGGAAAAGTTGAACATGGTCATTTTGTCAAGGTCGATTACACGGGCAAGTTGGATAATGGCGACACGTTCGATTCCAGCCGCAATTCGCACCCCATTGAAGTGGAAGTGGGGGCAGGCAGCGTCATCAAGGGATTTGAGGACGCACTCATGGGCATGGCTGAAAAGGAAGAGAAGACCTTTACCCTGTCTCCTGAGGAAGCTTACGGGCAGCGGAAGGAGAACCTGGAGCAAAGCTTTATGCGCTCTGAACTGCCTGAAGGATTTGAGCCGAAAGTCGGTCAGGTTCTGGCCCTAAGGAATCCTCAAGGCGGCCAGATGCCGGCAACCGTGAAACACACGGATGATGAAAAGGTCACTGTGGATCTGAATCACCCCCTGGCAGGGGAGAATCTAACCTTTGAAATAGCAGTCCTTGAGATCAATCATGAGCCCAGTCCATCTTCGTGTGCACCGTCGGCCTGTAAAAGCTGCGGTTCTACCTGTTCGTGATCGTTAAAAGGAGCGAGTCTGAAAATGCAAAGCCGGCTGATAAAAGCCGGCTTTGCTCTTTTGCGCTTTGGAAGCTTACAACCACCCCTGGCCAGGATCATTTACAAGGCCTGAAATTATCCTGCCTTCGGTCTTGATCACAAGAGACATAACCAGATCACTGGGAAGAGCCGCCGAGGCCCAAGGCTGACAGTTGAATCGCAAAAGCGAGCGCATTCCCCGTAGCTTGCTGCGGGGTTAACGAGCGTATCCAAAAAAAGTGAAGCCTCTCCCGCCCTAAAGGGCGGGGCTTCCCGGTAAGGAAGAAAATCAGTTCTTTTATAGCTCCCCTCGGCCCCGTCCTAAAGGACGGGGCTTGCGGGAAGCAAGCCGGTCAGCGTTCCTTACGGTCGA
>DAOUZN010000035.1 GCA_030665585.1 Deltaproteobacteria bacterium
TGATGTTTATGGGCATGATTTACAAACGAGGGCAGATGTACTGGATTAAGTATTATAGGAACGGGAAACCTTACAGGGAATCTACCAGAAGCCGCAAAGAAGCCGATGCTAAAAGGCTGCTTAAGAAACGTGAGGGGGAAATCTCCCAGGGCAAACTCCCTGGTGTGTACTTTGACAAGGTGCGCTATGAAGAGTTGGTCCAAGACCTGATCCAGGACTATGAGATCAACGGAAAAAAGTCTATGCCTCGACTGAGGTGCAGTCTCAAGCATTTAGATAGAGCTTTTGAAGGCATGCGAGTGACTCAGATCACAGCCTCCAGGGCCAAAGCGTACATCAAGAATCGACTAAGTGCCGGTGCTTCCAATGCTACGATAAATCGGGAGCTTTCCGCACTTAAAAGACTGCTCAGCCTAGGCGTGGAACAAGAGAAGGTAGACAGAGTCCCGCATATTCAAAAACTCAAAGAGAACAACGTCCGCAAGGGATTCTTCGAACATCACGACTTCTTAGCTCTTAGAATCGCCCTACCCTCTTATCTTAGAGGCTTCGTTACCTTCGGTTACAAATACGGATGCCGAGCATCTGAGATCCGGAATCTAACATGGAATCAAGTAGATCTCGAACAAGGAACCGTGCGATTTGAAGCCGAGGATACCAAAAATGATGAACCGAGGACCATCCTGGTCGATTCTGAGGTGAAAGAGATGATGACTAAACAACCGAAATCGTGTCCTTATGTTTTCCCGAACAGGGAGGGCACAGGCAAGATCGTAAACTATTACAACATGTGGAGAAAGGCCTGTAAGGCTGCGGAAATCGGAGACAAATTGTTCCACGACCTCAGACGAACCGCTGTGAGAAACATGGTGCGGTCCGGCACACCCGAAGTGGTCGCCATGAAGATCTCAGGCCACAAGACCCGTGCCGTCTTTGATCGGTACAATATTGTCAGTGAGAATGATTTAAAGGAGGCTTCGGAGAGGTTAGAAACTTACTTGAACAGCCTCAATGGGCACAGTTACGGGCACAATTGAGAAAAATGATGGCCCGAGGAAAAATCACATCATGTCTAACACATTGGGTTTATTAAGAATTGAAGTGGCTGGGGGAGGAGGATTCGAACCCCCGCTTATGGATCCAGAGTCCACTGTCCTACCACTAGACGATCCCCCAACTACTAAGGTGTGTAACCAGGATAGTCGCTGCAACTATGTTCCTGTTACAGTTCCGAGTACTTGTGTTTCTATAGGTAATATGGATGAAATAGACTGTCAAGAAGGACCTCGGCAAGACCGGGGAAAAAGCTCCATCACCTCCTGGTGATCCAGCAAACCACAGTCCATAGGGCCTTCAACGGACACCCGCCTCTCCACCTCTGCCCTTCGCCCCTTTCACACGCTCACCGGGCTTCAATACACGATGAATCCTGCGTAACCCACAACCTGGGCATAGTCGCCGGTCACGTCTCCTGATGTGGCATATTGAACCAGTTCGGCCTTGGTGGCGCCCAGTGCCTTGCAGGCTGTGAGCACGATCGTTGTGGGGATGACCCCACACATGGAGATGTTGTGTTGGGCCACCGTGTCAAACAACCCTTTGGGATCCAGTCCAACAATCCGATCAATGGCTAGCTGGTCTTGTCTCCGCGCCACGTCCTGCGCCTCATAATGGGTCATATCCGTGCTGGCCACGAGAAGCACTTCCTTGCCGTAATCCTGCACCCCTTGTGCCAAGGCTCGGCCAATCTGCTCACAGGTATCATAACGCACGTGGGACAGGGCCATGGGGACAATGCTCACGTCAGGCCTCAAGAGTTGAAGGAAGGGAATCTGAACCTCTATGGAATGTTCCATGGTGTGAGCCTGAGGATCGTCCTTGATCATGTCACGAGGCACGGCCTTCAAAAGCAAGTCGGCAAGGGCCTCGTTAATCAAAACTGGCCCCAGTGGCATGTCCCAAGTGCCGGACGCAGCCAAGGCTACGGGCGCCCCTATGCCCCTGTGATTGGGCCCGAGGATCACGACTGCCTGTGGAATGCGAATTTGAGAAAAAACGGCACCGGCTACCCCCCCCGAATACATATACCCTGCATGTGGGGAAATCGCAGCCAGCGCGGTTTTCGGTTCCGCCACAGGTTTTACAAATGAATCAAGCTGCTCTTTCAAGCGACCTTCATCGCCGGGATAGAACATGTTGGCTACAGCCGGTGTGCGTGACATAGGGAACCTCCTTATTCACATGTCCGTAGGCATTAAGCCACTCACATTGTCCAGGTCGGCCCTGCTCTGTGCGCTGTGCTCTGGCCCTTGACCAACATTAATAACATAACATAGAGGAAAACTTCGAACAAGGTCTGAGTCTTGCGGATGTCGGGGTTTGGTTTGCAACAAAATATTCGGGATGAAAGCCCTTGACAAAGTGTCCCTTTTGACTATATTAGCATACTTCAGCCGGCCAAACTGTAGTCATCCTGGAAAAATTACCAGATATAACAAGGTATTAGACATGTCAATTGACTACATTGGGCCGGTATGTTTGTCGAGATTTGAAGTCAATTTGAGATTTCGTGGTACAAAGAAACGCAGGGAGATGACCCATGGCATTACCAAAGCGAAAAGTTTCGAAATCACGGGGCGGTAAACGACGGACCCATCAAAAGGTGAGTGTGCCCAGCCTATCGCTCTGCCCACAGTGTAACGAACCCAAGCTTCCACACCGCGTTTGTCCAAGTTGCGGCCACTACAAAGGCCGCACGGTTATTGAAACAGAAGAAATGTAGGTATCCCGCCACCAGTTGGGCCATGCTGAGCCTAACCGGCCGAAACAATCATTGGACCAAGGGAGGCGTTTAGCCCAGATGCAAATACATGCCACAGCAGAAAAACAACGTGACCTCGCCGGGCTGGACCTTGAGTCGAGACAGATGGTGATTGACACCCTCGAGCTTGTCAGGAAACGACTCCTCCCCAAGGAAAAGGTGCTGGAGCTTGACAGGAAAGAAGAGTTCCCGGAAGAGATCATCAGGGAGATGTTGGGTCCGGAGATCGGCCTCCAGCTCCTGTTTATCCCGGAACAATACGGCGGCATGGGTGGAGGCGCAAGGGATAGCTGTGCTTTCACCCGAGAGATGGCCAAGATATGTCTGGGCGTGGCAACGGCATTTTTTGCCATTCAGCTTGGAGCAGATCCCATCATGTTCGCCGGCACCGAAGAGCAGAAGCAGAAATGGCTTGGTAAAATCGTGGAGGGCCGTTCTCTGGTAGCCTATGCGGTGACTGAGGCGGAGGCCGGAAGCAACCTGGCCGCCCTGAAGACCAAGGCCGATCCTGTGAAAGACGACGCGGGACAAATCACCGGCTATGTCATCAATGGAAGCAAACAGTTCATCTCGAACGGCGGGTACGCTGATTTCCTCACGGTGCTGGCCAGAGCACCGGAAGGGCCGAGCTTTTTCATCGTGGAAAAAGGCATGGAGGGATTTCACCCGGGAAAGGGAGAAGAGAAGCATGGAATACGCGCATCCAATACCTCTCCCCTCACCTTTACCGACGTCTTTGTGCCGGTTGAAAATCTTTTGAGCGGCGTTCCTGGCAACGGACTGAAACAGGCCAATATGGTGTTCGGGCACACGAGGCTCGTGGTTGCCGCCCTCGGCATTGGGGCAGGTGAGGCCGCCCTTGAGATTGTCATCAGATACGCAAAAGAACGCATACAGTTTGGAACCCCCCTTTCCGAAAAACAGGGTTACACCCACAAGCTGGTCGTGCCCAACGCAGTGCGACTTGAAGCCGCCTCTGCTTACACGGAGGAGCAGGCCACCCGACTGGATGCGGGCGAAAAGGACCTTCAGGTGGAAGGGTCCATTGCCAAGTATTTTGCCACGGAGGCTGGAAATCGTGCCGCAGAGGACGCGATCCAAGCCCTTGGCGGCTATGGATACATTGCCGAATACGAGGTTGAAAAAATCAAAAGGGACGTAAAGATCACCTGCATCTATGAGGGAACCAGCGAGATCCAACAAAACATTATCGCTATGTTCAGATGGCGGGCCTCTGTGAAATCCAAAGGCAAGTATTATGAGGCCATGGCAGCTCAGATGAAGGCCCTGGACGCATCCGTGCCCGAGACCAGTGCTGGAACTTACGCCCTGGCGGCAAGGGCGTTGAATGAAACCATTATGTTTGCCCACAGCCATAAGCTCACCAAACAGCAGTACATCATGTTGTGCCTGGCGGATATGATGACCTATGTGGAGGTGGGCGTCAGTATGGCGAGGAGGGCCGGCCGTTTGGTCCAGGAAGACGCACCCGACGCAGGAAAGATCGTGATCATGTCCAGAGTCTTTGCCAGCGAGGTGGCCGAGGTGGTGACCAAGAACGCCATGAAGATTATTATGGGGCCGGGCCTATTTGATGAGCAAACGACCTTAGAGCTAAAGAAAAAAATCGGCTACGAAGAGTTAGTGGGAAGTTACAGCGGCCTAATCCACGATATGGATGCCGTCTCTGATATCCTGTTTGACAGGGCATAGGAAGCCTCACAGTCCCACGTTAGAAAGAATGATGACCGAAAAAGACGTGAAACGCGTGGTAGTCATCACCGGCGGGTCGAGGGGCATCGGTCGTGCTATTGCACTGCGCATGGCCGGCCCTGGGACCAGAATCTGTTTCAATTACTCCGCGCCGGACAGCACAGATGCTGAGGAGACGACAGATCTAATTGCAAAGGTCGGAGGGAGCGCATGGAGTACTCGCGTTGATGTGGCATCACAGGCAGACGTACAGGGCTTCTTTAACAACATTCTTGAGGACAGCGGCAGAGTAGACGTATTGGTCAATAATGCTGGGATTACCATCGACGCCCTCTTGGTACGCATGAAGGAGGCGGCTTGGGATCGCGTGCTGGCCATCAATCTCAAGGGCGCCTTTAACTGCATGCAAGCGGTTGCCAAGGCCATGATGAAGCAGCGATCAGGCCGGATCATCAATATCGTCTCGGTCGTGGGTGTGACGGGAAACGCTGGCCAGGCCAATTACTGCGCGTCGAAGGCGGGCCTGATTGGTCTCACCAAGACAGCAGCAAGGGAGCTTGCACCCAGAGGGATTACGGTGAATGCAGTGGCCCCCGGCTTTATCGACACCTCCATGACTGTTGACCTCCCCCAAAAAGCCAAAGAGGCCATGCTCGCGCAAGTGCCCCTGAAACGTATGGGCCGGCCTGAAGACGTGGCAGAGGTGGCGGCTTTCCTGGCCTCGGACATGGCTTCCTACATTACCGGCCAAGTCATTCATGTCAATGGGGGTATGTATATGTAGCGCGGCGGACAGGGTAAAGGGCATGGAGCAAATGGCACAGCACGTAATTTTTTTGTTGTGGTCTTTGCACTCTGCCCCATGTTGCTGGCCAACTTTGTACTTCGTTATTCCTGAACGCCAATATTCCAGTTCGACAACTAAGGAGAACTAGCATGACCACAAGGAGGTGATAGCACGTGGGTATTGAAGAAAAAGTGAAAAACATCGTCGCCGAGAAGCTTAGTGTGGAACTAGATGAGGTGGTTCCAGAGGCATCATTTGTGGATGACCTCGGTGCAGATTCCCTTGATCTCGTAGAATTGATCATGGCCATGGAAGAGGTCTTTGATATAGAAGTCCCCGATGAGGAGGCCGAAAAACTTCAGACAGTCCAAGATGCGGTGAAATACGTGAAAGCCCATTCCTAAAAAGGGCGAAGGACCCCCTGCCACCGTTGTGGGAGGGATGAATGGCTTGACACAAATCAACCCGTTTTCACGACCGGGTCACAAGCAGTTTTACCTTGACAGGCTGCTGAACGAACAGGTAGGCAGTGAGGTTGAGAGCCGCTGACGGCCTTGAGCGCACGGAAGCCGTTCCAATCATGCGATGTATGGTGGATAGTAACCAATGAAAATTATTGTTGGCGCCGATCATGCCGGATATCCTATGAAGGAAAAGGTGAAGGCCTTTCTCCAGGATCGAGGTATCACAGTTGAAGATGTAGGAACCCACAGCGACGACTCCGTGGACTACACTGACTTCGGAAAAGCGGTAGCGAGCAAGGTCTCAGACGGTACTTTTCAGAGGGGCATCTTGATTTGTGGGACCGGTCTGGGAATGTCCATGATAGCTAACCGTTTCCCGGGCGTGCGTGCAGCCTTGGCCAACGATCTATTTTCAGCTATCATGAGCCGCCGCCACAATGACTCAAATGTCCTTGCCATGGGCGGGCGACTTATTGGTGATGCGCTGGCCTTACAGTTGGTAGAAACCTGGCTCGAGACCCCTTTTGAAGGGGGACGTCACCAACGTCGTCTGGAGAAGATGGACATTGAGTAAAGAATACCCGCTGCCAACTGATCTTGACATCATAAAGGAGGCCGACCCTGAAATTGCTCATGCTGTGGAATTGGAGCTTGAGCGACAAGCCCGCACACTGGAACTCATCGCATCAGAGAACATCACCAGCCTTTCCGTGATGGCCACCCAGGGCAGTGCCCTGACCAACAAATACGCTGAAGGCTATCCTAACCGTCGTTTCTACGGGGGATGCGAACACGTCGACATGGCGGAAAGACTGGCCGTGGAACGCGCCAAAAAGCTGTTCCACGCCCCTTATGCCAATGTGCAGCCCCATTCCGGCACCCAGGCCAACATGGCGGTCTATTTTGCCTTCCTAAAGCCTGGAGACACCATACTTGGAATGGATCTCGCCCACGGGGGCCACCTTTCCCACGGCAGTCCTGCGAGCTTTTCGGGGCGATTTTTCAATTTCGTCTCGTACGGCGTGAATGAAAAGACAGGGACCATCGACTACGATGAGGTGGGCGCCCTTGCGGAAAGACATCGTCCGAAGATGATCGTGGCCGGGGCCAGCGCCTATCCCAGGATGATCGATTTTGAGGCCTTTGGACGCATTGCTCACTCAGTGGACGCCTGTCTCATGGCGGACATGGCCCACATTGCGGGCCTAATAGCAGCAGGTTTGCATCCCTCTCCCCTTCCCCATGCAGATGTGGTCACCTCTACCACTCACAAGACCCTGAGGGGGCCCCGGGGGGGCTTTATACTGGCTCAGAAAGACCATGGCCAGAAGCTGGATAGCGAGGTATTTCCAGGGATACAGGGTGGCCCTTTGATGCACGTGATCGCAGCAAAGGCCGTGGCTTTCAAACTCGCCATGTCGCAGGACTTCAAGGCCTACCAACATCAAACGGTAGCCAACGCCAAGGCCTTGGCGCGACATTTGACGGATGCAGGTCTTGAACTTGTGTCTGGCGGAACCGACAACCATCTCATGATGGTCGATCTCAAGGCACTGGACGTTACGGGAAGGGAGGCTGAAGGGGCGCTGGAGAAAGCGGGCATGACGGTGAACAGGAATACCATCCCCTTTGAGAAGCGCAGTCCATCTGTGGCCAGTGGTATCCGCATCGGCACCCCTGCTGTGACAACACGCGGCATGAAAGAACAAGAGATGGCGACCATTGGGGCCATGATCGTTGACGTCCTTAATCACCCACAGGATGAAGATGCCCTTCGCCAAGCCAGGGAATCTGTGCGGGATCTGTGCGACAGATTTCCAATCTATGCGGAGCAGAAATGCTAGGGCTGTTCCTATGAGCCGTCCTTCCTGGGAACAATACTTCATGGACATCGCTTGTCTGGTGGCACGACGTTCCACATGCCGCCGTCGTCAGGTGGGAGCCATTGTGGTCAGGGATAAACGAATCCTGGCAACCGGCTATAACGGCGCGCCCACTGGGCTTCCTCATTGCCTTGACATTGGCTGCCTGCGGGAAGAGCTCGGGATCGCCTCTGGTGAACGTCACGAGCTGTGTCGCGGCCTCCATGCTGAACAAAACGTCATCATTCAAGCGGCCTACCATGGAGTTTGTATCAAGGATGCCACCCTTTACTGCACCAACCTCCCCTGCTCGATCTGTTCCAAGATGTTGATCAATGCTGGAATTCTCTCAATCAAATATAAGGAAGGTTATGCGGATCCCATGGCAGAAGACATGCTCACCGCTGCCCGAGTGGCACTAACCCAAACCAGTGAGGCCATAAAATGAAATGCCCATATTGCGGCGACATGGAAAACAAGGTTATTGATTCCAGGATGACCAAGGGAGGGAACACGGTGAGGCGCCGCCGTGAATGCATAGGTTGCAGCAGGCGATTCACCACCTATGAACGGGTGGAGCAGTTACCCCTTGTCTTAATCAAGAAAGACGGCAGGCGGGAACCCTTTGATCGCGCCAAAGTCTTGGTGGGTATGCAAAAGGCGTGCGAAAAGCGAAACATCAGTATCAACACCTTGGAGGAGTTTGTGGATGAGCTGGAGCGGGAACTCCAGGAGATGGGAGAAAAAGAACTTCCTTCTTCGGTCGTGGGTGAGAGGATCATGACCAAGCTCCATGGTCTGGACGATGTGGCCTATGTGAGGTTCGCCTCTGTGTACCGGGAATTCAAAGACATCAACGATTTTATGTCTCAACTCAAAGAATTGTTTGAATCACGGAGTAAAGGCCTCCCAATAACATGAGCCCTGGTCCGGTGCCGGCAGGTAAAGATCTTTGATAATCGTGGACGAGACTTACATGAAAATGGCGCTTTCACTGGCCGAACGGGGTCGTGGTTGGACGTCTCCGAACCCCATGGTTGGTGCCGTTGTTGTGAAAGATGGCAAGGTGGTGGGCAAAGGCTATCATCAAACCGCAGGGGGCCCCCACGCCGAGGTCTACGCCCTTCAAGAAGCCGGTGATGATGCCAAAGGAGCCACACTCTATGTCACATTAGAGCCCTGTAACCACACAGGTCGCACCCCGCCATGCACGCACGCCATATTGAAAAGCGGCACAAGCCGCCTCGTGGCCGGGATGAAAGATCCCAACCCACGAGTGACGGGGGGCGGGCTCGGCTATCTGAGGGGTCAAGGGCTTGATGTAGCCGTTGGAGTCTGTGAGGACGAATGTCGACGCCTCAATGAGATTTTCATCAAATATGCCGGCACGACCCTGCCCTTTGTCATTCTGAAATGTGCGGCGACCCTCGATGGTCGCATGGCTACCCGCACCGGGGATTCCAAGTGGATCACCAACCCAAGCTCAAGACACTTCGTCCACGAGCTGCGTCATGCCGTCGACGCCGTCATGGTAGGCATAGGCACCGTCCTCAAGGATAACCCCCAGCTTACAACCCGTCTTGAAGGCCGCAAGGGTTCAGACCCCATGAGAATCGTACTGGACACCCGTCTGTCTATACCCCCGGGAGCGAAGCTGTTGCATCTTTCATCAGATTCTGATACTTTACTTGTCATTGGTTCCTCTGTCTTACCAGAAAAAAGAAAATTGCTCCAAAGGGCCGGTGTCCAACTCCTCGCTATGGACGGTCATGAAGATCAGATTGATCTCAAGGCGCTGGTAAGAGAGCTGGGCAGGAGGGAGATTACGAGTTTGCTCATTGAGGGGGGAAGCAGGGTCAATGGTTCCGTCCTCAGGGCTGGCATTGTAGATAAAGTCTATATGTTTTATGCTCCTAAGATTTGCGGGGGCGATGATGGGGTTCCTATTTGCGCCGGCCCCGGCGTAGAGCGGATGGCGGAAAGCATGAGGCTCAAAGACATCTCCGTTCATCGGTTTGAAGACGACGTGATGATCGAAGGGTATGTGAACAACGATTAGAGAACGTCAAGGCTGACGAGCACTGGCGACATCTTGAGGCATTTTCGAAAGGACACGACATAACCGTGTTTACAGGCATTGTAGAGGGACTTGGTACGGTCAAAACGGTCAAGCGCGCGGGTGGCGGGGTACAGATGGACATCCAAGGCGACTTCCCGCTGGAAGACGTCCGTGTAGGTGACAGTCTTTGTGTCAGCGGGGTCTGCCTCACAACCGTGGAGGTTAAAGACAACACCTTTGAGGTCGACGTGGCCCCAGAGACGCTTTCCAAGAGTACATTCGGCCAGACCAAGGTGGGGGACAGGGTGAATCTGGAGCGTGCCTTGTCTCTTGGAGATCGCCTCGGTGGCCACCTTGTGTCCGGACATGTGGACGGCATAGGGACCGTGAAGGCCAAGCGACCGGCGGGCAATGCCATGATCTTTATTTTTGGCGTTTCAGAAGACATTGCCCGTTACGTTATCCAGAAAGGCTCCGTTGCTGTGGACGGGATTAGCCTGACGGTGAATGCCTGCCAGGCCAGGGCCTTTGAAGTGAGCATTATCCCCCATACCACCAGTATCACCACCCTGGGCTTTAAAAACGTGGGGGACCTTGTCAACGTTGAAGCTGACATGGTGGGAAAATACATAGAACGTTTCACACAGCATGCTGCGAAGGGAGTTCAAGGGCCCAAAAACAGGGAAGCGATTGATGTGGGAACACTAACAAAGGCGGGATTCATGTAACATGTACTGTAGTTTGAAGGCACCTTAGGCGGGGAGAATGGGATGGCACGGATATCGATAGACCAAGCGATCGAAGCCATGCAGCAGGGCAAAATGGTCATTCTCGTCGATGACGAAGGCCGTGAAAATGAAGGGGACCTGACCATGGCGGCTGAAAAGGTCACACCAGAAGCCGTTAATTTTATGGCCAAATACGGCCGGGGGCTGATCTGCCTGTCAATGACCCAGGAAAAGGCGGATGCCCTGGATCTGCCTGTCATGGTAAAGGACAACAGATCCCGATTCGAAACCGCTTTTACGGTTTCTATCGAGGCCAGATGTGGTGTGACCACGGGCATTTCGGCAGCAGACAGGGCTACAACCATCTTGACCGCAGTGGCAGACGACGCCAAGCCGCACGATTTGGTTCGCCCGGGCCACATATTCCCCCTTCGAGCCCGAAAGGGTGGGGTCATTGTTCGAAGCGGGCAGACGGAAGGATCCGTAGACCTGGCAAGGCTGGCAGGAGTGGCCCAGGCTGGCGTCATCTGTGAGATCATGAATGAGGACGGCACCATGGCCAGAAGACCTGACCTGGAAAGGTTCTCGGAAGAACACGACATCGGAATCTGCACCATTGCAGATCTTATCGAATATCGACTCCGAACCGAGTGTTTTGTTCGCCCTGCAGCCACCACGGTCATTCCGACCTGTATTGCCGGAGAGTTCAAAGCGACCGTCTATGAAAATGATGTGGACGACTTCCTGCACATCGTCCTGGTCAAAGGGGAGATCGATCCTGACAAGCCGATCCTGGTGCGTGTCCACTCAGAATGTCTCACCGGCGATGTATTTGGTTCCATGCGGTGTGACTGCGGAGAACAACTAGAGGCGGCTATGAAGATGATAGAGCAAGAGGGTGCAGGGGTTCTTCTATATATCCGCCAAGAAGGAAGGGGTATCGGTCTGCTCAATAAGATGAAGGCGTATGCCCTGCAGGATGAAGGCTATGATACGGTGGAAGCTAATCAGGTCCTTGGATTCAAGCCGGACCTGAGAAACTACGGGATCGGCGCTCAAATACTCGTGGATCTGGGTGTTCGCCAGATGCGCTTAATGACAAACAACCCCAAAAAGATCGTTGGGCTTGAAGGTTATGGCCTCACGGTGGTGGCGCAGGTGCCCATTGAGATGAGTCCCAACGCATACAATCAAGAGTACCTGAACTGCAAGAAATCGAAGATGGGCCACCTTTTGAAACTCGATGTCAAACGCTGAGGGGGAAGCACGATGCCAACTGTGTACGAAGGAAAAATCTCTGGCGAGGGGAAAAAATTCGGTGTGATCGTGGGTCGATTTAATGATTTCATCAGCGATCGACTTCTGAACGGGGCCCTGGACGCCCTCGCACGGCACGGGACTAGAGACGAAGACATCGACATCGTCAAGGTGCCTGGTTCCTTTGAAATCCCCCTTATGGCAAAGAAAATGGCTCAAAGGGAAAAATACGATGCCATTATTTGCCTTGGAGCGGTGATCCGGGGTTCCACCCCCCATTTTGAGTATGTCAGCGCAGAAGTTTCCAAGGGAATCGCTTCCGTTTCACTGGAGTCCGGCGTCCCGGTAATCTTTGGGGTGGTCACCACGGACACCTTAGAGCAGGCCATAGATCGAGCGGGTTCAAAGTCGGGAAATAAGGGCTGGGCCGCAGCGGTGGCCGCCATGGAGATGGCCCACCTCGTGGACGCTGTTGACAAAACCTAAGACGGCAATAAGCAATGGGCAACCGGCGGCGCTCAAGAGAGCTTGCCATGCAGGTTCTTTTTCAAATGGAGATGAACGGCGACGACTCGACAGAAGCCGTTGAGTTGTTCTGCAAGCATTTCGAAGTGTCCAAGAATGCGAAGCCTTTCTTTCTCCGACTCGTAGACGGTGTTAAGGCATGCCGGGATGAACTGGATCGTTTGATCGTGCGCTTTTCAGATAACTGGAAAATCAGCCGTATGTCTGGCGTGGACCGCAACCTTATGAGAGTGGCTGTCTATGAGCTGCTTTACTGTGACGATATTCCGCCAAAGGTTTCCATTAACGAAGCCATAGATATCGGCAAACGGTTTGGAACCGAGCACTCTTCTGCCTTTGTCAATGGGATTCTGGACAGCATCCGTATTTTTTTGGAAGAAAAAAAAGAGGCCCCGGCTACCGAATGCACCTCGTTTCTTCAAGGCCAAGAAAACTAAAGGTCTTCAGTACCCTCCTGTAATGTCAACTGGTTACAGCCTCTTTTTCGCTTTCGGGTGCGGATAGGGTGCGGTTGGGCGCAAGGGGTAAGTCCAGCTCAGCCACTTCGTCTTTGTTAGTACCAGGCATCCAATGGTAATATACCTGTGAGGTTGTCCTTATATCACTGTGGCCTAGTTGCTTGCTCACATCAGGGAGATTGTCCCCTTTTTGCAGCCTCAACGTGGCATAGGTGTGGCGAAGATCGTGAAACGTGATCTTTCTCAGCCCTGCCCTTTTCAGCCACTTCCGAAAAGATTTGGAACTCAGGTGCTCAGGATTGATTAAATGCCCTTTCTCTGTATAGAACAACCACTCAGGGGGTCTGCCCCATCCTTTCTTGAGGGCCTCTTCCTTTCGCTCAGTGAGATAGCTCTTCAAGACGTTTGCAAGCTGAGGACTCATATCAACTTTGCGCATCTTGTTTGACTTGGTACTTGTAATTCTTCCTCTCACATAGTTTCGGCGTACCTTAATGAATCTTCCCTCAAAGTCTAAGTCTTCCGGCTTCAAAGCTAAAAGCTCTCCGATCCTCACCCCAGTACGCAGCGCCATAAGAACCAAGGGATAATGCTTGGGGTACCGATCTTTGACGGTCTCTTCCAGCTTGGTTTTTTCCTCCCACGTTAAGGGTATAATCTTGTCCTCAATTTCTTCCGGCTTTTTGATAAACTTTCCTGTTTTGGATACAGGATTTTTGGAAATGATCTCATCGTCTTCAGCTTGAGAAAAGATACAACTTAAATACGCCTTGAGGTTTTTCACGCTAGCGTGTGACAGCCCCTCACCCTGTTTAACAAACAAAAACTCCTTAACATCCTTTTTCTTGATCTGATCCAAGGGCTTGTTGCCAAATACGGGCAAAAAGTGTTTGTCCAATGCTAGCCTATAGTTTTCCCGTGTGGATTCCTTGTGGTTGTGTTTAGAATATCCATTCATAAAGGTTTCAGAATACTCCTTGAAGGTAGGCACCCGCTTGGCCCCTTCAAAGCTGAAGTCTCCTAGCTGCAACTTAGCCCTGATCTTGGTGGCTACAGTCTCAGCGGCCCGCTTATCTCCTACCTTACGGGATGTCCTTTTGCCACTGTGGGAGACGAACACCCACCATGGCTGTCCTTTGCCTTTGGTCTTTTGTCTAACTACTACACCCATACGAAATCACCTCCTTTAGTTTTTTGTTCACGCTAATACTCATGCGTATCAACCTCCTTTCTTTCTGTCGGCTTGCATAGCCTTGGTTAGGATCTCCAAAAAAACAGTATTCATGGATACCACTTTCTTTTGTTTGATGGTTTCCTTGGCCGCCTTTTCTCTAACCCATTCCAAAAGATCCAATGGCACTCTGATTGTCCATTGCTTCGCTTCCACCATATCACCTCCCGAAATCATCGTGACAATATTATTCATATTATTGTCACCTATGTCAAGTCAAAAGGTGATACTCTTCCATACATAATATCAATACTGCACATGCCTCTCTCCCCTGACGTTAACGTTGATTGTGGCATCCCTCCTTTCTGGCCGTGTCCGTTCTATTGCCCAAAAACAGAATTTATTTTCCCAATCTCCGCCCCCATATGGCGTACGAATTTGACTTACTCCGGACTCCACTATGGGATAACCATTTAAAGATTAAAGAAAAATCCTTTAATTGCTCCAAATGGCCTATGGAGTGCCGCAATGTGGCATATATGTTGCTGTTAAATGAGTTCGCAGTCTTTGCCGATAAAGGAAAAGGTTGACAAAGTAAAAACCCGGCAATAATGTCAAGTTGTCATAGCACAAGTTTCCTAACCATAGAGGCACATGGAAAGGAGGACGGGTCGTGAAAAGATCCCCCTGGGAAAGACTCATGGACAGGTCGTTCGGCGACTTCCTTTCAAGACTCAGAGCACCCTCCAAAGGTATTTCCTTAATCTTTAACATTCTCATCAAGGAAGAAGAGGGCATGTTCGTCGCTCATTGTCTTGAATTGGACGTTGTTGCCACGGGTGATACCGCAGGAAGTGCACAAAAGGATCTTGTCGCATTGATTTGCACTCAAGTTGACTATGCCTTCAGCAACGACAACCTAGAAAACCTTTACCACCCAGCTCCCCCCGAAATCTGGAAGCTGTTTTTCGCCTGCAAAGAGGCATCTGAAAAAAGATACAGAATTGATTCGGGCTTCAGGAGAGAAGTTGCTCCCGACGTGTTTGTCCCTCCCTGGTTAATAGCTAAGACCTGTCACGCCCCCAAGACCTGTTATGTCTAAGGGCCCCCTTAAACTAAGGGAGCTTCTCCAAAGACTAAAACCTTACGGAATCATAACTCTCGAGCGCCAACGCGGCGGAAAAAGAGGCAAAGGCTCGGAGTCAATTCTACTGAAACCCAATGCCCCGGGGTCGAGGCACGGCCCTCAATATCCGATTAAGAACCATGGGCCAGGGACAGAAATCACAATCCCCGTCATCAACGCCGTTTTGAGACGTTTCAATATCGACAGCAAAGAGTTTTGGGGAAATTAACCACTGCTGTCAAAGAGCAAGGGCAGGGTCATTGGGCTTTGCCCTTTTTCTTTTCGTGATCAATATATTGTGATCTCAGCCAAGCGGGCAGAGTTACGTATACCTCTGCTATGACAGGAAACTATTTGAGATTGCATATTTGTTCGGTTCTCAAAAGGTCTCTTTAAAAACTGCCGTCTTTCCGTTCCAAGATTGACATTTTCTTCGATCTCCATTAGAAACCTATCAGCTAACCCACTGATTTCAAAACTAAAGAACTTGGCAAGAGTACCAGAAAAAGATCAAGCTATATTGTCATCTTTTTTTGAGACAACACTCCCC
>DAOUZN010000051.1 GCA_030665585.1 Deltaproteobacteria bacterium
CGGTCCACCATCCCTTCCCGGTCTTGTCTTTAAAACGGCTCACGGCTATCCTTGCCTTAGGTCCGTTGTAAGCCTCAGCCTGGGCTTCAGCGATAGACGGACCGCCCTGGCCCGAGGTGACCGTCGCCTTTGTACCGGGCGTGACGCATCCGAGGCCCGCCATGATGAACAACAGTGTGATACAATAGCCTGCTAACGATCTCCTATGATTCATGCCTCATTCCTCCTCTTGCTATTATCCTCTTCAGAAATCGCCCTCACTCCCAGCTTTCCCATGAGAGTCCCCTTGTTCATTATGGGCTTCATGGAACCGGATTCAGGTCAAATCCGTAAAGGATTCTTCAGGAAATGTCAACCAATACTAAACGCCCAAGATCCGACATCGATTCGTCTAAATCGATGTCGGATCTTGGGGGAGTGATTGGTCGTTGACGGCGCGCTTAGGCTTTGTTATCAAATACCCACCCTCGAATCTTGTGAGGTATGATGACAATAGATTTTTCAAGGACCTTTGAGAAATATGAGGCCCTGGTTGCTCAGGCAGACCAGATATTCGCAGCAGTCCAGGACAGTCACAGAGACTGTGTACGGTGTAAGATGCACTGCTGCGATTGTTGTTACGCCGTGTTCGATGTTACCCTTATCGAATCGGTGTACGTAAATTATCATTTCAACAAACTGCTTACTCGGAAGGAGCGTCGTCCCGTCCTCAGGCGAGCAGAAAAGGCCGATCGAAAATACTATCAGATCAAACAGAGGCTCAAAAGGATGTACATCGACCAGGGGAAAACATCTGATGAGGTGCTGTTTCATTTGGCCCAGGAACGGGTTCCCTGTCCATTTCTCAATGACCATGACCTGTGTGACCTTTATGCTCGAAGGCCCATCACCTGCAGGGTCTATGGTATCCCTACATCGATTGGCGGCAAGACCCATATTTGCGAACAGGCCGGCTTCAAAAAGGGAACGGCCTATCCCACGGTGAACCTCGATCATATGAATGACCGACTCTTTCAGCTGTCCAAGGAGCTGCTGCAGGAAGTTGGGTCCAAGAACCTCAAGATGCACATGAGCCTCGTTCCTGTGTCGGCGGCCTTGATGACCGCCTATGATGAGGCCTACTTTGGGACGGAATCCAGGAGCGATCCAGATGCGAAAGTTGTCACCTGAAGATGCAAAGAAAAAGAAGGCCATTTTCGACACCATGTCGCCGAGGCGGCAAAAGCATATCTTGAAGAAGGAAGGCTATGACCAGTGGGATCCCTTCATTGAGCCAAAAGACCCCATTGACTTGCGACAAGATAAATCAAAGCGCACAGCCATTCAGCTGGCCCGGGAATTTTTACAAACCTGTGATACGGAAGGGTACAGCAATGCCTTTGGCCAAGGGGCCTGGGAAATGTGTCTTGGAATCGTCAACGATGATGAGCGCTACAAGGGAATGTACGAATTTGTTTGCTGGCATCGGGGCCTTCTAAAGAGGGATGGTCTGGAGTAAGAAAATAGCCGCCCCCAACCCCTGAAGTTGTGGTGGTTTCAAACCTGTGATGGCGCCTGTGGCGCGTTCTTTCTTGGCAATTCATCATCCTTTTTTGAGGCTACCAAATCATGTCAGTCAATGTCCTCTTCATCCATGTCAACTTGTTAGCCCCCCTTGAATCCCCGGACACGATCCCCATATCTGAAGCCACCATCCTGGCGCATTTGATTGACCACGGATTTAGTGGAGAGATCCTGGGGGATTTTGCCAACAGCCCTCTTAAGCCCGGGGCGATGGCAGAGGCCCTCCGCAGGGTCCAGCCCCTTGCCATCGGTTTCACCGCCTATCAGGAAAACATTGAGCAGATCAGGCTGTGGGCCCGGTTTGCAAAAAAAATGTCCCCGGCCGTCAAAATTGTCCTTGGAGGACCCCAGGTGACCTTCATGCCCGCCGAGGCCTTGAGGCACATGCCGGAAGTTGATTTTCTTGGCAGGGGCGAAGGGGAAGAAGTCATGTTGGCCCTTGCCCAAGCCCTCACGGAGGGGCCAGATGTTGCCCAGGTGCCAGGCCTGAGTTTCTTGCAAGGCGATGAGGTGATAGAAACCGGTCCGGCCTATGGTGCGAAGCATCTCGACACCTACGCCTCTCCCTATCTGATGGACCTGATCGATCTGACGGGCAAAGAACGCGCAGTGATGCTGACATCACGAGGATGTTCCTATGATTGTGCCTTCTGCTACACCCCGCGGGCGAGCCGCAAGAGGGTGAGATTCTATTCCATAGAGCGAATTATCGATGAGATGAAACATCTCAAGTCCAAGGGGATTAAGGCATTTTGGTTTGCTGATACGAATTTTTCCGTTTCTCGAAGCCGCCTGGGCGCCCTTCTTGAAGGCATCATCAAAGAGGTGCCTGGCATTTCGTTCTGGTGTCAGACACGCTATGATCTCGTTGACCGTGAATGGCTATCCTTGCTTAGACGAGCGGGTGCCAATAACGTGGCTTACGGACTTGAGTCCGCCAATCCGGCCGTCCTTGAGAGGATCAACAAACCCATTGACCTGGAGCGCCTCTCAGAGGTGATCCGCTTGACCCAGGAGGCCGGCATCCACGTAGAGCTCTTCAGCATGTTTGGTCTTCCGGGGGAGACTTTTGACCAGGCCCTTGGCACCCTGGCCTTCGTGAAAAAAAACCGGGTAGCCATAGATGGCAATTCCATATCCCAGCAGGCCCACCTTTTCTTCGGCACCCCCATGAATGACAACCCTGAAGCCTACGGTATCCACCCCTTTCGGCGGACGCGACCATCCTACCTGAGCGTATGCAGGGACTACGAGACCGATACCATGTCGGCGGACGAGATCCGACGCATGAGTTTGGTCTGGCGGTTGAATCGTGATGATTTCAGTGAAGACGCGCACGCCGGCAGAAACCTGTTTCACAGGGCGGCATTCATTACCCAGCACCGTGGTCTCCTGGCTGACCGACCTGAGGCCCTCTGTTTGCTGGCCCGCATCTTTCTTGCCCTTGAAGAATACGTCGCCGCTTCAGAGTGCATGAGGCAATTGAGCGAAGCGTTCCCTGAAGACCCGGCAGTGCCGGAGCTTCTGCACGGGCCCTTTGTTTGCTTCAAGGTCAGCCAGAAGACAGCACGCCCTGGGTTCAAGGTGATCTATGACTGTCAGGGCAAAGTTGATGGCCATGTTGTGCCTGTCACATGCGGCAGGTTTCAGGAGGCGATCCTTGGCCAGGGAACGCTCCTGCCGGAATTCGAGGCGCATCTCTTGGGGACAGGTTCCGGGGCGTATGCACGATTTGACATGATATTTCCCGAAGGTTATGGCCAGGAGGACCTGGTAGGAAAGGTGGTCACGTTTCGCGTTCACGTGCACCACACCATGGAACCTGTGAGTGTGTTAAGTTTTGAAGAGCTGGGCAAGCTGTCCCTGCACAATGAGTATGCTTTGGAGGACATGGAAGGGTTACGGCAGCACAATATCAACCTCTATTACAGGGTGCTTCGTGAGTCCGATGTTCGAGGGAGACCTCCACAACAGATGGCCGATTGCCTTATGCTCATGAACCTTTATCTCAAGCTGGGATTTGTGGATCGGGCTGCAGCTGTCGCCAGAAGCGTCTCGAACAATCCCATGACCCTGACCCACGCAGCTCACATATTTCGAATGAATGCCGAACCTCAGAGGGCACTGGACCTCTTAGAGAAGACGGGGCAAAACGGGCCGAGAAAGCGTTTGATCCGTGCTCAGTGCCTCTTTGACTTAAACAGGCTGGCAGAGTCGGAGGCCATGGTGAAAGACATGGAACTGCCAAACGATATGCAGCTTGCAGCCCTTCAAGTCGAGCTTGCCATCAGGCTATGCCTTCCGATCGAGACTTTTCTTGAGAGACAAGAAGCGCTGCTGGATGCCAGAAGCCAGGCCATGCTCTTAGATAGGGCTCAATAACGCCGGACTGGTGGCTAGTGGAGGTGCTTAAGGCTCTTAAGCTTGACAAAAACGAAGGCAGCCAGGCCCGCTTTATAGGCCATGCGACCCCCTATGATCCTGTGATCCCCAGGGTGGTAGCAGTCGAGGTATCTGATTTCATAATCTTCGTCGACTTCCATGGCCAAAGCCTTTTCCCAATCGTCGCCATAGGCAAAGGCAATGGTTTCCATTAAGGCATCCCCGAGGTTGTGTCCTGTGGCGTCATAGGCGCCGACAGCCCCGCATGGGCATAGCCACTTGAAAAAGTCTCCTGCGCGTCCAGAGTCTACCTCAGGGGGCCTCCCGAAAGGTTCTCCGCAGAAAGGACAGCGCGGTCTTTCCGTTTCTCTATAGGCTGGAAACAAGGTGGACCTTCTCTGTTCTTAAGTGTTTGCCCCGTGGTACTAGAATATAAGTACAAATCTTATCCCATGCAAGTTCATGATCAAAGAAATAAAGCGATTGATATGTGACACCGTACTTGATGCCCGCACGAAACTGACGCCGGGCGAGATCACATCGTCCGTTGCGAGGCAGAGCGGTACGGATAGAAAAACGGTCAAGCTGGCCATCAAGGACCTGGTCAGTCTGGGAGAGCTCACGTACACTTATGTCTACGGCACGAGCTTTCTCGAAAGGTCCTTTGACAGACCCGTCCGGATTTCCAAAAGGATTGTCCTTAAGCCCCCTGAGAAAAAATACCTGCCAAAACCAGGAGAGGTGATCGTGAATATAGCAGGTGGAGCCGCTTTCGGAAACGGGGCCCATCCAACCACCTGCCTGGCCTTGAGAGCTATGGATGTTGTGTTGGGTGGCGATCTTTGCCTGCTGGGAAGATCACACCTGAGCGGGTTGGATGTGGGAACGGGTAGCGGCATTCTGGCTATTGCGCTGGCAAAGCTCGGAGTCGAGAAAGTCGTGGGCATCGACATCGATCCATGTGCCCTGTCAGAGGCGACTCATAATGTCTCTCTGAACGGGCGTGGTTGCCAAGTGATGATCTCAAAGACCCCCTTGGAGCGGTTGGCTGGCTGTTTTTCCGTCATTGTGGCGAATCTGGCTTACCCAACGCTCAGGAGGTTATCCCCGCATTTATCAAAAAGGATGGAAAAAGGTGGTGTTCTGATTCTTTCGGGTTTCAAGGAGCCTGTGGCTGGAGACCTCGGTCGAACCTGTGCTGAACAAGGCCTCAGGCTGATCGGGGAGGAAACGGACCGCCAATGGGCCTGCCTGGTCCTACGAAAATGCGGGAACATGGTTTGGGGTTGATTGTGGCACAAGAAAGTGGTATATACTATTTAGAGTTTCGTAAAAAGTCGATTTTACTCACTCCGTGAACATTTTGGGGGTCTTTCTCCCAAAATGCTCACTGTCGTTCGCAAAACACTTTTTACGAGTCTGTCACCATTACACAGTCCTTGAAATCTTGCTGTAGGTGTACAAAAACGATGGGAGCTTCAAGTATGTTTAAGGTTGGTGACCTGGCAGTCTATCCGGCCCACGGTGTGGGGTGCATCGAGTCCATTGAGACGCGGGAAATCTCGGGGGAAAAAACGGATTTCTATATCATGAAGATCCTTGACAACAACATGATTATCATGATCCCTATCGGCAACGTCACGTCTGTGGGACTGCGGGATATCATTGATGTAAAGGAAGTGTCGCGGGTTTACGAGATTATGAAACAGCGTGATATACCTGCGGATAATCAGACATGGAATCGGCGATACCGCGAATACATGGAAAAGATTAAAACCGGCTCCGTTTACGAAGTCGCTGAAGTGCTTCGGGATCTCTATCTGCTGAAGGTGGACAAAGACCTCTCTTTTGGGGAACGCAAAATGCTGGATACCGCCCAGGGTCTCCTGCTCAAGGAGCTTTCAATCGCCAAGGAAACCGACGAGAGCGCTATCATGTCGGATATTAACGCCATATTTGACCTTGATGATTAGACAGGAGTGTCTGTTCTTAGTTTTGAAGCCACTGAATCAGAAGCTGGGCGCCGGCTCGATACGGTCATAGCAGCGCGGTTTCCCGCCCTGTCCCGCTCCTATGTTGGTCGATTGATTCGGGTGGGCCAGATTACGATTAATGGCCTAACAAAGAAACCCGGGTATGTCACAAGGCGCGGGGACATTATCCGGTCTGAAATCCCACCTCCCCAACCCACCCCCTGCAAGGCCGAGCCCATTCCCCTGTCTGTCCTTTACGAAGACACCGATCTCATCGTGGTGAATAAACCTTCCGGCCTTGTCGTTCATCCTGCACCAGGACACCGGAGCGGTACCCTTGTGAATGCCTTGCTCTACCATTGTGGGGACCTAACAGGCATCGGGGGTGAGCTTCGGCCAGGCATCGTCCACCGCCTGGATAAAGACACCTCCGGGACCCTGGTCGTCGCGAAGAATGACATGGCGCACCATGGCCTGAGCCAACAGTTTAAGAAGCGTCAAGTGGAGAAACGATACCTGGCCTTGGTCTATGGCGCCATGAAGGAATCGGCCGGTGTCATCGACTTACCCATAGGCCGCCATCCCACCCATCGAAAAAGGATGTCCACCACGAGCCGCCGGAGTCGATCCACAGAGACCCGATGGCAGATCAAAGCGTCCTTTTCCGGTGTCAGCCTCCTTGAGGTCGATTTGAAGACTGGACGAACCCACCAAGTTCGGGTCCACTGTGCGGCCATGGGTCATCCTGTGGTCGGAGACGCCACCTACGGGGGGAAAAAGAGGTGGAAGGAGCTTGCTTCGCAGGCGCTGCAGGAGGTCCTTAAGGGCGTCCGCCGCCAGATGCTCCATGCTTGGAAGCTGACTTTTGAGCATCCCCGCACGGGTCAGCAGATGGGCTTTGAATCTCCCCTGCCAAAGGACATGGCCCTGATACTCGAAGCCCTGCGTACCAACACTGCATGAAAGCCTTTGATAGGATAGCAAATCTCCTGATTCTGACGGATTCCGTGGTCGCTATCGAAACCCCACAATTGAGACTAGAATCACAAGATTTTGAAGCTTGTTATTGCGGTGACAAACGCCTTTGCCCCATGCTGGACGATTGTACAAATATGACCAAAGGCCGTGGGCGCAGATTATTACGTGGTCAAGTCATTTGACCTGTCTGAGCAGAAAACAATGGTAAATAGAGCTGTTATGGCACCCGAGCCTGGTCTCTTGGACGGAGACTGAGCCACAGTTTCCGCGAAACCTCATGACATCCACGTCCCAGCATCCTTCACAAACCCTCTCACAACCGCGCTACTCGGAACTGCGATATCTGGCGATGGTTTCCACTTGACCCACAAAGCCCCCGCTCCTATACTCCGTCTGCGAAAAGGCGCATTTTTATCACTAAAGCCTTGCTGGTTTGGTTTCATCTCTCTTCATCCCAGGACTACTATGTCGGATACTGATTTGGAGGACCTGATAGCCAAGTTTTGGTCTGCTTTTTTGGGCCACAAGGACGCTATAGACAAGATTGACCTCACGCAGCAATTTGAAGCCTCTTATAGCGAGTTAGTCAAAATAAATGCTGCTGTGCTTATATGCCTTTGCGGAAAAGACCACCCTTTGTTTCAAGGAGCCCTGCATTACTTGCAGATGCCAGACGTCGCGTGCGATGAGCAAAAAAAGACATATCTAAAATTCTACGAGATCATTCAAGAAGAATTCGTAAAACGGCTCAGGTCAGATAATGCGCTGGTGAAGGTGCTACAAGATGTGATCCGAGCCGGGGACCTGGATCGGCTGAAAGCGGCCAGATTGGAAATATTCAACCCGTTGGCCGCTAAGACTCTGTTGCAGTTTGATGCAGAGCATGTTGTAAAGGAGATGCAAAGGCAGAATCGGCTAAGATTGATCGCAAATAATGAAAATTTCATCGCCGACCCTATAAAGGAAGTTCTCTTCACTGCCAATGTGCTAGTCATACCACCAAGAAGTGAATCCCTTATTCCAGAGGGACTTCCAGGATGGGCCGAAAAGGGTCTTAAAACAGTCATAGGATTGCCGGTTGACTGGCACTTTGATCACCCTATGGAGATGGCGACCACCAGGGATGCGCTAGATGCCAGCGAGTTTATTCTCTGTTTGAGAAGGCTGGAGGAAACCTTCCGCACAGAGATTGAGATAGAGAAAGCTGCGCGGCAGGATCACATAAGAGAGGGAGACAAGGTGCCTTTGTATATTTCCGTAAGTCCTACTCATGGGGGGATGAAGATAGGCAGTATCGCCAGAGAGGTGCTAAAATGCCAATATGTTACTGCCGTGAAGAGTGGTCTCCTTCCAGAACTCAAAATCGTGGAGCCGTATCTTTACACCCAAACTGATGTGAAGCGTCTTATCAAGGACGTCTTGGTGCCGGCTGCTAAACGCTATTTTCCGAAAATACCAGTTAAGAAAATAGAAGATTATCTCTCTTTTTTGGGTGTCGAGGGATGCTATGCGACACATTACAATTTTCTTAAAGCCTTTGGCTCTCTGGCCAAGTTCATGAATCCCCACATCAAAGCTGTGATAAAGATTGATACAGACCAAAGCTTTCCAGCCGAGCGATTCTACCGAGAAACCGGGTCGTGTTGGCTGGAGTCCTTTACGCTCCCGACACTGGGTGGCCTTGCCCGAGATCAGAACGAACGTAAGATATATCTGGGTTGTTTTGCGGGAAGCCTAACCAATCTGAATGAACTGATTCACAAGGATGATCTGTTCCTGCCTGACATTTCCATTCCTGATGGCCCTGAGAGGATTCCGGAAGGGGAAGCCGGCGTGTTCTATCAAGGGCTACTGCAGTCCCTGGTTACTCGGGGAGAGGCCTTCCCACCCGAAGTTCAGTGGAGAGCACTAAAGATACTCAATGAATATCCCTACATGCGTACCTTTGTCACTGGCGGCACAACCGGGTTCTTGATAGAGGCGCTGGAAAGGTATGCCCCTTTTGTGGATGCTCATGTTCACCGGGCTGAGGACCAGGCTTTTCTCCTATCGGTTCTTTTTGACCAACACGACGGGGAGCTCCTTAGGTATGTCTATTTCCCTGGTCTGCACATGATTCATGAAAAAGAGTCCTTTGCTTCGGAGTCGATCAAGATAGCAGAACCTTATAAGAAGATACAAGACTTGGAGAGAATATGGAGTTTCTCTCACTTAGCCCGAGCGCTTTGTGAAATCAAGGGATGGAATTTTGAAGATGTGAGGAAGACGCTCAACTTTTTTACTGCATCATTTATTCAGCCTTTCCCGGGGCTGTTAGCCCTCACACGTTTTGTGTTATCTGTAGCAGGGAGAGGGGGCAGAAACAGGGAGGACATTATCTACCAGAAAGAGGGGGTAAGAAGGTTAGGTAAGATAGCATTTTCCCAAGAGCGATATTATCGAGACACTAAGACCAGGGTGGCAAAACAGATAAAGGCTTGGCGCTTTTATTATGATCTGATGATAAGGCTGAGGCAGAGTGCAGAAAACAAGGATTCGTTTGCCTTGGCACTCAAGAAAATGGCGTGTGAAATTGATGACAATTGCAAACTAGTCCATTAGGTCTACTTCGGAGGCTGTTGCTATGAGCACGCCGTCACCTTGAACACATTAGTTATCATACCCTCTTACTGGACAAAAGTAGCCCCCATCGAATCACAAGCCGTGAATCAGAGGTCCTTTGACCAGCAGTTTGGTCACGCAGGCTCGGGCCTTGAAAAGGCATTGACGAGTTTGAGGATTCTGAAAAAAAGGGATTTTCAGGTCGTGGTGGTTACTGGCACTGATTCCCCAGAGAGTCAGGAGCAGATCAACCAAAGGGTAGCCGGGATCATCAACACGGTGACCGGTAAAACTGGGATAAGGGTCCTGCTGGTTCCCAATACGATAGTGGCGACGATGCAAGGAATTTTCCGAGGGTTTTGTGATCAGGATGCCCTTGATTTCCTGTCCGTAGATGGCTATGCGAACATCAGAAATACCGGGCTGATCGTGGCCCAGATTCTGGGCGCCAAAGAACTCGTTTTTGTAGATGATGACGAATATGTTGATGATCCTCTTTTTCTGCACAAGGCACTGGAACATCTGGGAAAGACCGTAGATGGGAAGATCGTTGGTGGTGTCGGTGGTTACTACGTTAACCCGCAAAAGGCCTATCGCCGGAGCATAAAGTCCGAACCATGGGGGGCCTTTTGGGATTTGGACCGGTTGTTGAATGAGGCGGTTTGCCACCTTGTAGAGACACAACCGCGCATTAAGCTAACCCCCTTGGTACTTGGCGGATGTCTCGCACTCACACGCCCCCTTTTTACTACTATTCCTTTTGATGTGCGTATTCCACGTGGCGAAGACATTGACTATGTCATCAATGCCAGGATGTTCAGATTCCCTATCTTTTTTGACAATCAACTATATGTCGTACATGATCCCCCTACAAAATCCTCCCCCCTCTGGAAGAGACTTCGACAGGATATATACCGCTTCGCCCACGAAAGGGCTAAGCTTCGCCAGCAAACCCTCGTGGAGGACATGAATTACGTTTCTGCCGAGGAATTAATGCCTTATCCCGGGAGTTTTCTTGGTGATGACCTGGAGGACAAAGTTGAACGGGCGTGTACCATGCTGGCACAGCAGGCGCATGAGGAGGAATCTGCAAGGGAGTTCCTGAATAACATTCGCTTAATGAGGGCCGATGCAATACCCCAATACAATGTGTTCAACTACTATCTGGATCTCCAGAAAAAATGGGAGAAGATGTGTCGGACTATCAGCACAACAAAGGAACTTCGTCAAGACTGTCTCGCCTTGCTGTCAAAATTCCCTTTGCATTAGCTGGACCCGAGCTTCCCTATTCTTACAGCTCCTTATTCCACCACGAGACATTTTTTGACCAGAAAAGGAAAAAACAATGGACGCAGTTCAAGATATGTATAGTCATTTTTCGCGAGTTGCCTCTCGCTATAGACGGGTACGAACAACCGATATAGAACCGATTGCCTTAATTGGTGAGACGTTGAGGGGTCTGCCGGAAGTCAAGGCTGCGGATGTTGGGTGTGGTGCTGGACGCTACGACTTACTGCTCTTTCGACACCTAAACAACCTGCATTTGACCTGCATCGACATTAACGAATACATGCTGAAAGAAGGTTTGGACTACCTAACAAGCCATGGAATCACCGATTTTAAAACGATCAAAGCAGACGCAAATGATATTCCATTGGAAGATGACTCAATGGACTGCATTGTGACCTTTAATGCCATTCATCATTTTGATTTTGTTAACTTTCTGGAAAAATCCAACAAAGTGATAAAAGAAAATGGAACGATTTTTATCTATACTCGGTTGAGAAGCCAAAATGCCAGGACTATCTGGGGACAATGTTTTCCGTCATTTTCGGAAAGAGAAGCCCGCTTGTACGAACTGTATGAAATGGAACAATGGATTCAATCTGTCGATTCATTGAGGTTGGAAATTGCTAAGCCGTTTAAATATAAACGAAACACTACCATAGAACAGCTTGTTGAAAAAGTCAAAGCAAGACATTATTCCACGTTTTCTCTCTACGAAGAAGATGAATTGGATGAAGCCCTGAAAACATTTCAAGAAAATATTAGGAGGCAGTTTCAGGATACGAACCAGATTGAATGGTTTGATGAAAATATCTTATTGGTTTTGAAGCCAAAATAAAGTGGATATTCTGCGAAGAATACGAAGAGCAACGAGCTTACTATACTCAAGAAGGAGGACTTGAAGAGAGCTAGGAGCTTCCAAAGTAGTTCTTGTATTCCTTAACATATATCCATCCCGACCAAACTGTGGCGGCTAATATGACCGACGTGATGACATTGGCAATTAGGGGTAGCCTGAGGCTTACTTCGGGACTGTAATCGCCAGAAGGGATCATAAAGAGCAGGATGCTGCCACCTACCATTTGCACCAATGTTTTTATTTTCCCCCATCGGTTAGCCGGGATAACGGCACCTATCTGCTGAGAGACTATGGCCCTGAGCCCGGTGATCGTAACCTCTCTACCCACGATAATAATCGCCATCCACGCAGCCACGATCTGATACTTTACCATAACGATAAAAGCGCTCATGGTGAGCAGTTTATCGGCCAAGGGGTCAAGAAAAGTCCCCAGCACACTGACCTCGCTGCGGCTTCGAGCAAAGTACCCGTCCAAGGGGTCTGTGGCACAGGCTATCACGAAGATTGAAGCAGCGACAAACCTGGCCCAGGTGGCATC
>DAOUZN010000021.1 GCA_030665585.1 Deltaproteobacteria bacterium
GCCTCCATTTTTTAGCTTTTTCATGGGATTGGCGTATAGATTCCAATTATTAAAGTCCCCAACGATACACACACTCTTGGCATCAGTAGCAGCAATTTTCGGTAGCCTGAATGTCACCTTGCATGCCTTTCTGCTCTTGAGGTATTCCTTTCTTATTCCCGCGCTCATGACTGTGGTTCCCTTTGATGCGGGTTTCTTAACCGCCTTCTTTTTTGCGGCCGTTTTCGCCTTTTTGGCCAAGGGCTTTTGTTTCTGTGCTTTTGCCATGCTTAGTCTCCTTTCTACGGAAAAATGTGAAGGGATAAAATTTCCTCGATTCTGGTGGGGGTATAGAGAACCCCGGGTTATGTGTCAAGGAAGAACACAAGGCATTCCTGTTTGAGCAACAGACCGTTACCGTCTTTGACCCAAGGGCCTGCTCTTGACATACTGGCTGCTCGTTTGAGAAACTTGTTTTGTGATGGAAGAACTTACAGATGATTCCGTGCCTCGGCTTCTGGAAGCGCTTGCAGAGGCAAAAACGTGGCCTGAGCGGTTTCAGGCGCGGCTTGAGGGCGGGGCAGATATTCATCATGAGATTAGCGAAGCTGACAAGCGTATTGAGCAGCTTGAAAAGCAGGCCAAGGAGGCTATGAAAAGGCTCGGATGCGTCAGCCCTCAGACCCGTATGGTTTATCACGGTATGGCTGACATGCTCATCAACTGGCAAACTTTTAAGGACAGTCTGGGATAGACGACGTTAGGCATAGTATGTTGCGCAGGCCGTTTCAGACTCCCAGGCCGTGACTCGGCTGATCTTGATTTTTTGATCGTCCAGCGACAGGGCGAGTTGGTCAGCCACATACCTTGCGATGTTTTCTGAAGAAGGGTTCTGGTGCTTGAAAGGTTCGAGGTCGTTCAGGAACTTATGATCCAAGGTTCCTACCACCCCGTTCACGTGCCCTTTGAGGATCCCAAAATCGATGGCTAGGCCGACGTCATCTAACGTCTCAGAGGTAACGCAGACCTCGATCTTCCAGTTGTGTCCATGTAAATGCTCACAGGGCCCCTTAGACTCCTTTAGTTGATGAGCAGCAGCAAAGTGGGTGATGACCTTCAATTCATACATCTTTAGTGCCTAAAATCCAAAACACTGCCCTTACTCTGCTTTCTCCGTGTATGGCTTTCCGCATTCACTGCAGACACCCTGTTCATTAATTACCCCGATGCAGGTGCCATCAATGCACAAGACACGCTTGGAAAAATCGATGTTATCCCCGTCAGACGCCGCACCTGGGCCAATGTTTGGGTCAGGGCTATCCCGATCCGCCAAAGCTGACCCGCAGTGACAGCAGAATTTCCCAAAGAGGGGGATCTTTTCACCGCATTCCGGGCATTCACGAAAAGGCAACTCCCCCTGGCAATGGGGGCATTCTATTGACATGTTCTATCCTCCAATGGCCGACATGGGGCGGCGCCCCGCCCCTTTTCCTCGGATCTTCGCAGGGTGTTGCCGGGGCTTTCTGACAATGGCTTCCTGAAACAGTCTTTTCAGATCTTCCCGGCTGCATCCGTTTCTCAAAGGCGTCTTGATGTCCAGCTCATCATCAGTAAAGAGGCAAGGCCGTAGTTTGCCGTCGGCTGTCAGCCTGAGGCGGTTGCAGGCTGGACAAAAATGATGGCTGAGGCCGCTGATAAACCCAATTTCTCCCCTGGCTGATTCAAATCGGTACCGCTCGGCCGGGCCGTCGAGGCTGGAGCGCAGAACCTTCTGGAGAGGACCCAAGGTCTCGAGCTCAGACTTGATCTCGTCCGAAGAAAGATACTTTTCAGCCTTCCACCGGCTATCATGTCCGATGGGCATATACTCGATGAACCGAATATGGTAGGGCTTTCGAACAGACAACCGGGCAAATTCAAGGAGTTCATCATCATTCATACCCCTGATGGCTACCACATTCACCTTGATGGGTGAAAACCCCACCGCTTCGGCTTCTTGAAGTCCCTCCCAGGCATCACGAAAGCAATCGCGCCCAGCGATCTTGGCATATTTTACGGGATTCAGGGTGTCCAGGCTCACATTGATACGATGAACCCCTGCGTCAAAGAGTTCCTGGGCCTTTTCCTTCAGATGCACGCCATTCGTCGTGATGCTTACGTCTTTGAAGCCGGACACCTGACACACAGACTTGACGAGATGCATGAAATGTCTGCGCACGAGGGGTTCGCCCCCTGTGAGACGCACTTTCTCAATGCCTATCTCAGCAGCTGCCTGAAGCACCTTTAGGATCTCTTCATAGCTCAAGATATCGCCATGATTCAGAAGCTTAAGGTCTTTCACCGGCATGCAGTACATGCAGCGAAGATTGCATCGGTCTGTAACAGAGACCCTAAGATAGGTGATCTTGCGATTGTGGTGGTCTACGTTTCCAGCCATACGGGAATGCCGCTTTTATGGGAACCGCAAAAGGGAACGCATGTCGCATCTGAATCATTCCCGCTTTAGCGGGACGGGGTTAGCGAGCGAATCCAAAAACAACAAACTTCCTTCACTCTTTCATATTTGACATAGCACAAGGAGGGGAGAAGGTCAAATGACCTGTCCCCTTGACACCTTGAAAAATTCCTTTCCACGTATTCCTGTGAACCCTTCTGACCCATTGCCCGTGTCATGGGTGGCCGTTAGCCCGGAGACGTTGAAAGATGTCTGGAATGGATTTTGCAATACCGACCCCATGCATAAACCGATGCATGGTCCCCGTATTTCCTTACGATATGAACTTATGAGGTTGGCACCGACCCGACGAGGTTGGGTTGCTTAAGGATCGGCCATGAATGTCCCTTTTGAACAACCACGGAAACCGCACCGCCACCCGGCCTTTCAGGGGCTCACCGACAAAGAACTGGTTTCTGTGTACAATACGGCCAGTGTCAAAAAATTCGACACCGGCCATGTTCTGATCCGCAAGGGGGATACGGGTACCACACTGTATTTGATTCTGGAGGGCTCTGCACAGATTCTGAAGAGCCTCAACGGTCACGTAAGACAGGTTGCCGTACGTGGCCCGGGAGACTGGCTGCCGGAGGGGCCTTTTTTTGAACAGCGGCAGGCAACGGTGTCCACCGTGACGTTGGAACCAATGACCGCCTTGGTGTTGGATGAAGGCACCTTCAACACCTTACCCTCAAGAATCCGGTTGGCTATTTACAAGGGTTTAAACGATCTGTCGGCACAACGGATCAACGATCTCATCACAAAACGGTTAGAGCTATCCGACACGAATGAATATCTAATTTCTCACACCGCCCATTTCCTCCATGCCAGAACGGATGGATACGCCCGTTCAGACATGATCCTCAGTTTCCTGCAGAGTGTCCCCCGCTTGCCCATGTATGCGAGCAGGCTCGCCGTGATGCTGATGGATGAAAACGTATCCACGCGCAAGGTGGCCGAGTTGGCCAAGCAGGATCCTTCCTTGGTGGGCGCAGTACTGAAAAGGGTCAATTCAGCCTATTATGCCTTTCAGAGTAAGGTGTCAGATTTTCAACACGCCGTTCTGCTCCTTGGTTTCAACCAGGTCTATCAATTGGTCATGGATATGGGTATTCGAAATACCATGCCAAAAACCCCTGAGTTTCGGGAACTCCAGTTTCAGTCCATGGTTGTATCCTTGATCGGTTTTGAGATATCGCAGCTCTGCAATATAAAAAAAGCTGTGGTCATCAGTACGATAGGCCTGCTGCACGACATTGGCAAAAGCGTTATTCTCTTGTTAAAGAGACGGCATACCAAAATGAGTCTTCTGATTGATATGCTCGACCACCCCAAGGTGGGATCGCTGCTCCTAAAAGAATGGAATATCCCTGATGCAGTCAGCCAGAGCCTGCAATATCAATACTATCCTGAATGGCTTCCTCCGGAAAGGATCCCCAAAGAATGCAGGGAAAATGTGACCGCGCTATATATTGCCCACCTGTGTCACGACTATTTAGGGGGCAAGAACGAAAATGACCTGTCTACGGCCTTCCTGGGCGAGTACATGGACGTGTTGAATCGTCCGGAAAGGTCTATCGTCGAGCTCGTTCAAAACACGGTCCTTCCGGCCTTGAATAAGAAACTCAACACCTTTCCTGAAGATGTGCGCCACTTTTTGACAAGAGGTGCGAGTCACATCGTAGGCAAGGGCCAAGGAGATGCAGCGAGCATGTGATCGAATCTTGCAAGGACCGTTGCCGTCCGAGCGGGGGCGTCTGGGACAAAAACCGCTTAAGAATGTTATTCAAATTGCCGATTTAACAGATGATCGTTTCTAGTCATATGACCACACTGGATGAAATGTAAAACAGGCTTATCGACCAGATCTCACGATCTGACCATTCAAATGCCGGGAGGGCTGCTATGATCGAGCATGAAACAGGAACTTTGATTCTCAAGGTCGTACCCAGTGGCAAAATAGAAGAGGAGGCAGGGGCTTTTCTCGCAAAGGTCTTCAAGAATGTCTCCCGGGAAAAGGTTATACAATTGGTGAGCAAGGCGCCCGTGGTCCTGAGCAAGAACGTGCCTGCAAAAGCGGGCAGCATGATTGTCTCAGGCCTAGAAAAACTCGGAGTCACGGCTGCTTTTGTCACAAAGGACCAGGCGACGGAAGACACAGCAGACACATATCCCCCTTCCCAAGAAGCAGCTTTGCACCAAGGGCCCCATCCATCTGCCGACCTGGCTGCTCAGCCTGCTGAGGCATCGCAGGCCAAATACGACTGGGCCATGAGGATCAAGTCGTCAGTGGCAGGCCGCCTGGGGGAAGTCAACAAGGAATTATGGCTGATCTTGTCCTTGTTGACCCTTGCCGCCATCATGAATTATCTGGTGACAGCCAACCGCATGGTCCTGGGTTTTTACACCTTGCCCACTTTGTTCTCTGCTTATTTTTACGGCCGACGTCACGCCACGCTCACGGCTTTTGCCAGCGTATTTCTGGTTGGACTCCTTGCGCATTACAACCCAAACCTGTTCGCCCAAATGTCGGAAGGCCAGTTCGTTGAAGGTCGGTGGTACGACCTCACTGCCTGGGCGGGCATCCTGGTAGTGACGGCTTATACCATGGGAACACTCCACGAGCATCACGAAGCCCGCGTGCAAGAGTTGCGGCAGACCTATCATGGTCTGCTCATGATCCTGCGGCAATTTGTCTCCAAAGACAAGTACACCGAGAACCACTCGTACCGCGTTTCCATCTATGGAGCCAAAATCGCCGCTTATCTCGGATTCAATCCGCAGCAGATCGAAGACGTGCGCGATGCCTCGTTACTTCATGACATCGGCAAGCTGGACATCAGCCGGCAACTTCTTTACAAGGCAGCCCGCCTGACCAAGGAAGAGTATGAGGGAATCAAAAAACACGTGGACAAGGGCGCCGAAATGCTGGAACCCATAGGGGGGCCACTGCGTCGCATCATTCCTATCATCCTCGCTCACCACGACAGATTCGACGGCTCCGGCTACCACCCGGTTTCCGGAGAAAAGATTCCTTTAGAGGCTCGGGTCATCGCAGTCGCCGACGTGTACGACTCCCTGACGAGCGATCGCCCCTATCGCAAGGCCATGTCCCCCTTCGACGCCAAGGAAATTATCGTCAAGGGCTCTGGCACAGACTTCGACCCAAGAGTCGTCAACGCCTTTTCGGAGGCATTCCACAAGGGAGAAATGGAAGTCCCAGAGGTGGTCCTCTAACCTGCACCCCCAGGCGGGGGGCTGTCCTGGTTTGAAGATCCTGGCACGGTGCGCCTATTCTTGTGGTCAAGCGCTGATCTAATGAAGGACACAAACAGAGGGTGGGGGTCCATCGGTCGAGACTTGAACTCAGGATGGAATTGACACCCCAGGAACCAGGGGTGGTCGCGGACTTCCACAATTTCAACCAGCTGCCCGTCAGGAGAAATACCGCTCATGACAAGACCGGCCTGCTCCAGCTTTTCTCTGAACGCATTATTAAGTTCATACCTGTGACGATGCCTTTCTGAGATCTCTTCATGTCCGTAAGCCCTATGCGCCAACGAGGCTTCCTCGAGGATACACGGGTAAGTCCCCAATCGCATCGTCCCTCCCTTGTCCGAGGCCACGTCCCTCTTTTGTATCGTCTGGGATTGGTAGTCAAACCACTCGGTCATCAGATAGATGACCGGAAAGGGGGTGGCGTCATCAAATTCGGTACTGTGCGCGCCTTGCATTCCGGCCACGTGACGAGCATATTCCACCACAGCCATTTGCATGCCGAGGCAGATGCCGAAAAATGGGATTTTCTCCTCTCGGGCCAACCGGATCGCTCTGAGCTTGCCCTCAATGCCCCGTGCGCCAAACCCACCGGGTACCAGAATACCATCGGCTGCTTCCAGGTGCTGTCGACAATTGGACTCGTCAATGCTTTCTGAGTCCACAAAATCCAGGTTCACCTTACAATCATTGGCAATGCCGCCGTGTGAGAGGGCCTCGTTCAGGCTCTTGTACGACTCCCGCAGATGAATGTATTTTCCTACAATGGCAATGGTGACCGAGTCTTTAGGATGGTTTATCTTTTCCACAAGCTGCTGCCAATCGGTCAATCTGGGGGATCGGGTCCAGATATTCAGCAACTCTATGATCTTGTCGTCCAGGCCTTCTTGATGGAAAACCAGAGGCACCTCATAGATGGTCTCCACGTCTTTCGCGGTGATGACCTGGTCCACATCGACATTGCAGAACAGAGCGATCTTCGACTTGAGCTCCTTGGACAAAAACCGGTCGGTTCGACACAAGAGTATGTCCGGTTGGATGCCGATACTGCGCAGTTCTTTGACGCTGTGCTGCGTCGGTTTGGTCTTGAGCTCACCGGCCGCAGAGATGTACGGGACAAAAGTCAGGTGAACATAGAGAACGTTCTCTCTGCCCCTGTCTGACTTGAATTGCCTGATAGCCTCTTGAAAAGGGAGGCTTTCAATATCGCCTATCGTTCCTCCTACTTCAACGATTACGACGTCCACATCCTGGGACACCGACATGATACTCTGCTTGATCTCATCCGTGATGTGGGGAATGACCTGAACCGTACCGCCCAGATAATCTCCCCTCCGCTCCTTTGTGATCACCGAGTCATAGATCTTGCCTGTGGTGAAGTTATTGCTACGCCCCAGCTTGGCATGGGTGAAGCGCTCGTAATGGCCCAAGTCAAGGTCGGTCTCAGCCCCATCGTCCGTCACAAAGACCTCGCCATGTTGAAAAGGGTTCATCGTGCCGGGGTCCACATTGATGTACGGGTCCAGCTTCTGAAGGGTGATGGTCAGTCCTCGACTCTCCAGAAGCGCTCCAATGGCCGCAGAAGCAAGCCCCTTGCCCAAAGACGACAGCACGCCTCCTGTTACAAAGATAAATTTGGTTGGAAAAGGCATATCAAAACCATCCTCCGGTACCTAGGATCCTGCTTTCAGTTATGGCCTGCTTCCATGATCCAATCGATATACGATGCCCTCCGAGATCTTTTCGGCAGACAACCCGAAAAGCGCTTCAATCTCGAGCAGGTCAAGATATTCGTCCTGCCAGGCCAGGCTTGTCTCCTCCACAAGGTGCCTTATGTGTTGATACTTTTCACCCAGGGCACCCACCTTCTCTTGAAGCGCTACCTCTTTCTTAAATCCTACATTAAAGAGCAACAGATAGTCTATCTTCGTACCGTCTGATATGACCGGTACGGCAAGAATGTTTCGGTTGTCCCTTTTACCTATGCCGATAAAAACATTTCCGTTCTTCACAATGATCCGCTTCGAACCGCGCAGTCGGTTGTCCGTCTCGACCCGTGAGACAAGCCGTGCGGAGCTCCCTTCTTTCTTGATGACGTGGATGGTTGAATCTTCAACGGGCTCTCCTAAAATGTTCAGGCCGGCTATCCTGTAGAGGGTCGTTCCTTTCACCTCGCTAACAACTTCCTGCAAACGCCTCAATACCACGATATTGTTCGTGGTCAGCTGGCTCTTGCCGAATCCATGGCGCTCTAGGGCTTCAAAAAGGAGACCCTCCACCTTCTCCGAGATCCTGCTCGTGCCCACGGTGACGGTCTTGGCCTGGTGCTTTATGGCATCAACAGGTCGGGCCATTTCGTTGATGATTTTTCCCATGCATTCAAAGAAGGTCCTCAGCATATTGGGTGCCGTCCCCTTGGCCCCAAAATCAAACTCAAAATCCTTGATAGGAAGCCTCCCTGCCAGGTACTTGAGCAAAAGCGTGAGATCGGATGCCGCATGGATGGCCATCGCTGTGGCGTATCGCTCTTGCCTTATTCTTTCCTTGAAAGCCCTATAAAACTGAGCCACCTTTTCCCTGAAAGCCTTGTCCAGTACAATCTCGTAGACGTCCAAACCCCGATTCACAGAGGCATCAATATACTCATGAACCTCCTGCCGAAAATTGAAGAGATACCGAGATTCCTCGTTAATGGCCAACGCCGCGTAGTATCCCCACAGATGACCTGCCAGGGTGTTTAGTATAGGCGCAAGGCGCTCCTTTACCTCAGGCACATGGATCACGGCATCGGCATAAGGATCAAACCGGTGCTCACCTTCCGTGGCCACCACGATGGGAACCGCTTCATGGGCCTTAAATATCGCCGTATCCTTCACAATGTCACTGACTACATCGTCACGGTTGCCTGCGGCACAAACAAAGATGAGGGGTTCGGAAGAAAGGTCGATATGCTTTTTGTCTTCCACGACGTCTGACGAAATACTCTTATAGCAAAGCTCGCTCAATTTGATTCTGATCTCATCAGCCGAGACCTTGTTGGGGCCGCTCCCCACGATGGCCCAGTAGGTTTTTGTCACGGCAAATTGCTCGGCTGACTGGGCGATCTCCCTTTGTCCTTCCAGCACTTTTTTCATGGATGAGGGCAGTTTCCAAAGGTGTTCTATCTCTGACAGAATGAAATCGTCCGGCTGGCTTCCAGTCAATTGGGCTAACCTCAGGCCCAAGATACCGCCTGCCACAATTTGGCAATAGTATGCCTTGGTAGAAGCCACGGCCATTTCAATATCTCTTCCGCTGCTCGTGTAAAGCACGCCATGGACCTTAAAGGTGACGTCAGAGTCCCGCCTATTGACAATGGCCAGCGTGAATGCCCCTCGTTCTCGCGCCATGTCAATGGCCCGATTGGTGTCTGTCGTCGTGCCCGACTGGGTAATGGCAACAACCAGACAATCCTCCAACGTATCATCAAGCATGAATCCGCTAAACTCAGAGGCCTTGAAGGAGGCCACAAGGATGTTCGCAGCCCTCAAATAGTCTCTCAGCAGTGCCGTACACCCTGACGCTGCGACGCCTGCCGTGCCCTGGCCTATAAAAAAGACCCTCCGGATTCTGTTTTCCCTCAAGGCTGATTCGAGCCGAGCCGGTATGACCGAATGGTCCAGGAGAATCTGAGGACAGGGCTTGCCGTCTTTTTCTATAATGGCCACTCGCCCTTCAATGGTCTGCTCCACAGAACGAGGCGATTCTGAGACCTCCTTCAAAAAATAGTGAGGGAACTGCTGCCGATCAATGTCTCTTGAGGTGATTTCCGTTTCTTTGATATCACCTTCGCAAAACGCCACGGGGGTGCCGTCATAATAGATGGCTTTAATGCCCCCAAGGCCTCCCTCAGAATCGCTGTCGAGGACAAATATTTGCCCCTGGGTTTGCCCCGATATCCCTTCCGTCGGTTTCTCGCCCTCCATTTTGAGATAACGAGACGTCTCCTCAACAAATCCATATATCTCAGAAGCCGGGACATAATGATCGTCAGCCAGCCCCACAAAGATGGCCTGACCGCTCCCCTTTTGTGCCAGAAAAAGCTTTCCGGGCGCCAGGTCGCTGTGCATGGCGATGGCATGGGAGCCCTCAAAATCGTTCACGGCCAGACGAAAGGCCTCTTCAAGGGTGTTGTTTGTCTCAAGATATTTTTCTATCTGCAGTGGAATAATCTTTGTGTCCGTGGTCACCTCATCGGAAATAAGTCGACTGGTTTCTCTTTCAAAATCTCGCCGCAAGCCCTGGTAGTTATCAATATCTCCATTGAGACAAACGTGAACAATCCCGCGAGAGTCCCCTGGATCATTGTCAACGGGATGGCAGTTGGCTTCGCTGATTTCACCAACCGACGCCCAGCGCGTATGGGCCACCACGCTGTGATCCATGTGAGGGAACCTGATGAGGTGCTGAAATATGGCATCATCACGCACTTGCTGTCGCAAGTATTGAACATTGTCCCCAAGGCTTCCCACCTCTGCTGCGATCTTGTACGTGAATACCAGAGAGACGCCGGCTTGCCGCCTATGGGTCCTGATGTCCCGATTCACCAAGACCTGATCCGTCTGTCTGGCCTCAAACTCATCAAGAAGAGAATCCTCTTTCAACCTTTCTTGAAAATCCGAGAAGGTGGTGTCACCCATGACAAAAAGGAGGGAAATCCCGGCAGAGTCTCTTCCTCTGACCTCGAGTCGATCAAGGTTGTTAAAAATAAGGTTTATCTCCCTAAACCGCCTGACGGCGCGGGGGCTCTCCTCGTATTGGCCAAAGCGTCCGAGCAACGCTATCTTTTCAATATTTTCCAACACTTCATGCTTCAGGGACCACAGGATATCCCTCAATCCGGTCATGCGCAAGGCGATCACTTTAGACGCCTCTGCTGCCAGGTAGCCTTTCTTCCGGCTGTGGACCTTGTCCTCGGCCTCAATCAACGCCTCAAGCTTTGTGCAGAGGGTGGACAGTTTTTCCTGATAGCCCCTGTTAGAAAACAGGTCGCAAAAAACCCCCTGGCCTTTGAGCTGCTCACTGAGACGTCTCATCTCTCCCAGAAACGCGTCCCCGCCAAGATAATGCTCCTTTTGCCACTGCCCCTTTTTTTCAAGCCCCTTCCATGTATATTCAGACAGGTTCTCCAACTGACGCTCAAGCGCCTGAAGGGGAAACTCCCTCGTTTGGGCAGGGGCCCTCTTGAAGGCCAAAATTCCCGTTATCCCGCAGCTCAGGACGCCAGGATCATAAGGGAACAGGACCACTGAACCCCCTGGAACTGTTTTCAGACTTCTGCCAAAGTAAAGGCCTGTGATACCCCATGCTCTCAAAAGGGTCCTTATTCTTTCAACAATCATAATTTGTCCCAACCTGTCAAAACCGGAGCGTGTCGGAATCAACGTCCTAAGATGTTTTCTTGTTTTCCTTGCCGAGAACCGCCTCCAGCTTTTGGATATCTGAAGGGGTGTCTACGGCCTTCGAATCGTAGGCAGTCTCCACAACCTTGACTCGGAAGCCGTGTTCCAGAACCCGAAGTTGTTCAAGCTTTTCGATGGCCTCCAGCCTCCCCAGGGGCAGCGAGGTGAAACGATCCAGAAAATGTTTTCGAAACGCATAGATCCCCAGATGCCTGAACATATCAACGGGCTGCAGACCGTCCCGGTTAAAAGGGATAGGAGAGCGGGAAAAATAAAGGGCAAATCCCTGTTTATCAAAGACACATTTTACGCAATTGGGATCCTTGATCTCAGCCGGGTCCTTTATCTTGTAAACGAGGGTGCTCATCATGAGTCCCGGGGCCTTCGTCAGCGGAGAGACGACCTCTGAAAGAGACCGAGGAGCAAAGGCCGGCTGATCCCCCTGGATATTGATGACGATATCTTCGTCTTGCAGATCCAGCCTGACGGCTGCTTCTGCCACCCGATCCGATCCAGAGCGATGGGTGTGCGCCGTCATCAGTACTCGGCCCCCGAAGCCCTCAACACACCTCAAAATCCTCTCGTCATCCGTGGCAACGACCACGTCGGACAGGATCTCAGCCTCCTTGGCCCTCTCATAGACCCACTGGATCATGGATTTGCCAACGATCGGCATCAAGGGCTTGCCTTCAAATCTTTTGGAGTCGTACCTGCAGGGGATAATGGCGACTACTTCCACAGGGCTCTCCGTCTTCGTCGTACTGCCGTAGTCATTGGGATCAAAAAAGGATCGCAAGGCGCAATGAAGCGGCAGCGCTTAATATTCGAGGCATGCTTTGGAAATGTCTTCTCCCGGCTGGATGGGATATTTGCCATCAAAGCAGGCCAGGCAGAAACCGTCTTGTTGGATCCCCGTCGCCTCCAGCATGCCGGGCAGGCTCAGGTAACAGAGGCTATCCAGACCAATGAAGTTGCGTACCTCTTCCACCGAATGTTGACAGGCAATCAACTCCCCCTTGGTTGGAAAGTCAATACCGTAGAAACAGGGGTAACGGTGGGGAGGACAACTGACCACCATATGCACCTCCTTGGCCCCGGCTTCCCGCAATGTCTTAATGCGCATCTTGCTGGTGGTCCCCCGTATAATCGAGTCTTCGACAATCACCACCCGTTTCTGATTCAGGATCTCTCGAACCGGGTTGAGTTTGATCTTCACTCCAAAATCCCGCATCGATTGGACGGGCTCAATAAAAGTTCTTCCCACGTAATGGTTACGGATCACACCCATCTCCAGAGGGATGCCCGACTCATGACAGAACCCGATAGCCGCATAGTTGCCGGAGTCGGGAAAAGGCATGGCAAAATCCGCTTCAAGGGGATATTCCCGGGCGAGTTTCATGCCCAGCCTCTTTCGAATGGCGTACACGTTGTGACCGAAGATGTTGCTGTCCGGTCTGGCAAAGTAGATATATTCAAAGATGCACAGAGTAGGCTTATGTTCAGGGAAGGGGTTGATCGATTTTAGGCCTCCTTCACCAATCATGAGTATCTCACCGGGCGCCACATCCCTTAGATATTGGGCGTCCACCAGATCAAGGGCGCACGTCTCAGAGGCCACAACATAGGCCCCGTCGAGCATTCCCAGACACAGAGGCCTAAATCCGTTGGGATCTCGAAAGGCCACAAGTCTGTCTTGCGTCATTAAGACGCAGGAATAGGCCCCTTCGATCTGTGTCACAGCCTTAACTAAGGCCTCCTCTATGCCCCCTGCTAAATTCCGTGCCAGGAGATGAACGATGATCTCGCTGTCCATCGTGGTTTGGAAGATAGAACCCTTTCTCTCCAGATCCCTCCTGAGCCGTCTGGCGTTCGTCAAGTTTCCATTGTGACCAATGGCAAGGGTCTTGCCCGCATGGGAGACCACAAAGGGTTGGACGTTTTTTGCGACAGACAACCCGGTTGTAGAATATCGCACATGCCCCACGGCCAAACGGCCATGGAGCCCGTTCAAGACGGATTCGTTGAAGACCTCGTGGACAAGCCCCATCCCTTTATGTTCATCGACGGACCTGCCCGTAGACGTCACGATACCAGCGCTTTCCTGTCCGCGGTGCTGGAGGGCATAGAGCCCGAAATACGTCAACTTGGCCGCATCATCATGTCCGAACACACCGAAGACACCACATGCCTCTTTGGGTCCATGACACAGTGTCATACCTTACCCCACGTTCTTGGATGAAAAGGCGGCCACTGCCGTCTTTGTCTCATATTCGTTTTCAAGGCCTTTTGATCCGGTGCTTCCCGTTTGCTTGTGAAAATCCTGCAACGATTGAACCGTCAGCCTCCTTTTTTTCATGGCTTCAATGCCCGAGGCCATGGCACAGGCACCGGCAAGGGTAGTGGCATAGGGAAGACCATACCGCAGGACTGTAAGACGGATGGCCTTGGAACCGCCGGCGCTTTCCTTGCCTGAAGGCGTATTGATCACCAACTGGATGTCCCCGTTCTTGATGTAATCGATCACATTGGGACGTCCCTCGGCAATCTTCTTGACCGGCCGACTCGGGATGCCGGCAGCTTCCAGGTGACGGTTGGTGCCCCGGGTGGCAAAGAAATCAAAGCCCATTTCATGCAAGAGATGCGCTATGGGATAGAGCCCGTCCTTGTCCGCATCCTTGACACTCACAAAGACGCTTCCTTCTATTGGCAGGTCCTGGCCAGCCGCCAATTGAGACTTGGCAAAGGCCCTGCCGAAGTCCATGTCTATGCCCATCACCTCCCCCGTAGATTTCATCTCAGGGCCTAGGAGCACATCCACATCAGGGAAGCGATCAAAGGGAAACACCGCTTCCTTGACCGAAACGTGATCGGGTTCAACCTCATGGGTGAGTCCCAAATCTCTTAAGCTCCGTCCCAACATGACCTTGGTCGCCAGCTTGGCCAGGGGGACCCCTGTCGCCTTACTTACAAAGGGGATGGTTCGTGAAGCCCTGGGGTTGACTTCCAGTACAAAGACCTCCTCATCCTTGATGGCAAACTGGATGTTGATCAACCCAACCACGAGGAGTCGGTTCGCCAGGGCACGGGTATGCGCCTTGATCTCCTTCACAAGAAAGGGTGGCAGGTCCTGGGGCGGAAGCACACAGGCGCTGTCACCGGAATGGACGCCCGCTTCTTCGATGTGCTCCATAATCCCACCGATGATGGTGGCCTTGCCGTCGCAGATAGCATCCACGTCGATTTCAATCGCATCTTCGAGGAACTTATCGATGAGGATGGGATGATCGGGAGACGCGAGCCGGGCCTTGCGAGTAAAAGACTCCAGGGACGGTCTGTCATAGACAATCTGCATGGCCCTTCCCCCAAGGACATAGGAAGGCCGCACGATGACGGGATAGCCGATGGCGTCCGCCACGCTCACAGCTTGTCTGACCCCCATGGCTGTTCCATTCTCAGGTTGCTTCAAGCCCAGCGTCCCAAGCACGTTTTTGAAAAGCTCTCGGTCCTCGGCCAGGGCGATGCTTGCGGGTGACGTACCCAGGATGGGCACCCCGGCCTTGGCCAGGGCCGCTGAAAGATTGAGCGGTGTTTGACCGCCAAATTGCACGATGACCCCTGTGGGCTGTTCGCTCTCCACGATATTCAGCACGTCCTCTTTTGTCAGGGGTTCAAAGTAAAGCTTGTCAGACGTGTCGTAGTCGGTGCTCACGGTTTCCGGGTTGCTGTTGACCATGATGCTTTCAACACCCTCTTCTTTCAGGGCGAAGGAGGCCTGTACGCAGCAATAGTCAAATTCAATCCCTTGTCCGATACGGTTCGGCCCTCCACCGAGGATCATGACCTTGGAACCCGTGGAAATGCGAGCCTCATTTTCCGGTTCATAGGTGGAGTAATAGTATGGCGTTCGGGCCTCAAACTCAGCTGCGCAGGTGTCCACCAATTTGTACACCGGCTGCACACCGTGTTTTTTGCGTAAGGCCCGGATCTCATCATCGGCTTCTTTCAGCAGGTGGGCCAACTGAACGTCTGAAAACCCGTAGGTCTTGCCCTTCTTGACAAGGTCGTCATTCAAGGGGTGGCCGGCCTTCGAGATCTCCTCTTCCACCGCCACGATTTGGGCCATTTGGCTCAGGAACCAGGGGTCTATTGCCGTGAGCCTGTGAATGGTTTTCACATCCATTCCGGCCTTGATGCCGTATCGGATATAAAAGAGGCGTTCGGAATTGGGGTTAATGAGCTTTGCCTTAATCTCCTCGTGAGAAGGCAGCCTCCCGTCTTGTTCCAATCGTCCTTTGCCGTCGGCCCCCAGACCAAATCGTCCTATTTCCAGGGAACGAAGTCCCTTCTGGAGGGCCTCCTTAAATGTTCGGCCGATGGCCATGGTCTCGCCCACGGATTTCATGGATGTGGTCAGATGATCTTCCGCATCCGGAAACTTCTCAAAGGTCCATCGAGGAATCTTGACGACGCAGTAATCAATGGTCGGTTCAAAGCAAGCCACGGTCTCCCCGGTGATGTCGTTTGGAAGCTCGTCCAGGGTGTAACCCACGGCCAGCTTGGCGGCGATCTTGGCAATGGGAAAGCCGGTGGCTTTGGAGGCCAGGGCGGAGCTCCTCGAGACCCTTGGGTTCATCTCTATGACGACCATCTTTCCATCGTGCGGATTGACCGCGAACTGAATGTTGGATCCCCCTGTCTCCACGCCGATTTCCCGGATGACTGCGATGGAGGCGTCCCGCATCCTCTGATATTCCCTGTCACTCAAAGTCTGGGCCGGGGCCACGGTGACACTGTCCCCTGTATGGATGCCCATGGGATCCAGGTTTTCGATAGAACAGATGATCACTACATTGTCTTTCCAGTCCCGCATGACCTCAAGCTCAAATTCCTTCCAGCCGATCACCGATTCCTCCAGCATGATCTGATGGATCAAGCTGGCATCCAGCCCCCAGGCCGCCCACTTTTCAAGGTCCTCGGAATTGTAGGCCACGCCGCCGCCGGTACCGCCTAGCGTGAAGCTGGGCCGGACGATCACGGGATAGCCGATCCCGGCTGCAATTTCCCTGGCGCTGTCCACGCTTCGGGCAATCCCGCTTTCGGGCACGCGCAGTCCAATTCCCGCCATGGCCCCTCGAAACAGGTCCCGGTCTTCAGCCTTCTTAATGACCTCGGTTGTCGCCCCGATCATCTCCACCTTAAAACGTTCCAGGACGCCCATATCCGCCACCCGGACGGCCGTGTTCAGACCGGTTTGTCCGCCCAGGGTCGGAAGAAGGGCATGGGGCCTTTCCTTTTCAATCACCCTGGCGACCATCTCAGGTGTGATCGGCTCGATGTAAGTATGGTGAGCCATCTCAGGATCGGTCATAATGGTGGCGGGATTGCTGTTGATCAGCACCACCTCATAGCCCTCTTCCTTTAAGGCCTTGCACGCCTGGGTCCCGGAGTAGTCAAACTCGCAGGCTTGGCTGATAATGATCGGGCCAGATCCGATGATCATGATCTTGGATATGTCGGTTCGCTTGGGCATGCTTGCGTTAGTTACTCCCACTCAATGGTACTGGGTGGTTTGGAACTAATGTCGTAGACGACCCGATTGACACCCCTGACTTCGTTGATAATACGATTGGATATCCTTCCCAGGAAGGCGTGAGGGAGCCTCGCCCAGTCTGCGGTCATGGCGTCGGTGCTGGTGACCGCCCGTATGGCCACAATGTGCTCATAGGTCCTCTGGTCTCCCATGATACCCACGCTTTTCAAGGGCAGGAGCACTGCAAAGGACTGCCATAGCTTCCTGTAAAGGCCCTTGGCCCTGATTTCTTCAAGGAGAATGACATCTGCCTTCCGCAAGATAGCCAGCCTGGCCTGGGTGACATCACTGATAACGCGAATTGCCAGGCCCGGACCAGGGAAAGGTTGTCTCCAGACCAGGTCCTCGGGGAGTCCCAGCTCTTTTCCAAGGATGCGGACTTCATCCTTGAAAAGGTGTTTCAGGGGCTCAATGAGTTTGAGTTTCATCTTCTTCGGCAGCCCCCCGACGTTGTGATGCGATTTGATCACCGCGCTAGGGCCCCCAAAAGCCGACCGGGACTCAATAATGTCCGGATACAAGGTTCCCTGGCCTAAGAATGCGGCCTCCTTGAACTTGCCGGCCTCCTTTTCAAAGGCCTCTATGAACGTGCGACCAATGATCTTTCGCTTTTTTTCAGGGTCGACCACACCCTTTAAGCCTTCCAGAAACTGCCTTCTGGCGTTGACAAATCTGACATTCACCTTGAAGTGTTTCTTGAAAAGCCTCTTAACCTGCGGGGCCTCGTCCTGGCGCAAAAGGCCGTTATCCACAAAGATACAGGTCAATTGGTTACCAATGGCCCGATGGAGGAGAAGGGCTGTCACCGAGGAATCCACACCGCCGCTCAAACCCAGAATCACCTTCTTGTCGTCCACCGTCGACCTGATGTCCCGGACAGACTCCCTGATGAAAGATTTCATGGTCCAGGTCTTCTTGCCCCCGCAGATTCGGAAGAGGAAGTTATTGAGCATCCTCTTGCCCTTGGGCGTATGGACGACTTCCGGGTGAAACTGCAGGCCATAAAACCTTTTTCTGGGATTTGCGGTGGCCGCAACCCTGGTGTTGGCAGTCGATGCAGTGACCCTGAAACCTTTGGGAAGCCTTTCAACCATATCTCCATGGCTCATCCAGCATTTGGTCTCTTCTTCGATACCATGGAAAATGCCGGTGGCGTCTCTTGTACGGAGGCCGGCAAACCCGTATTCTCTCTTTTCGGCCCTTTTTACCTTTCCCCCCAAGGCATTCACCATGGAGTGCATCCCGTAACAGATGCCAAGGACCGGAACCCCTAGGTCAAAGATGGCCGGATCGACCCTGGGACTGCCCTTTTCGTAGATACTTGCCGGGCCGCCGGACAGGATGATCCCTTCCGGGGCTAAGGCCCTCATCTCGGCAAGGCTGATCTGTGGCGGTTCAATCTGACAGTAGACATGCTGCTCACGAACCCGTCTGGCAATGAGCTGGTTATACTGGGAACCAAAATCAATAATCAGGATCACGGGTGCGTCTCCCCGCCCCGATCCATGAGGCGAATAAACTGATCAAAGAGATAGCCGGCGTCGTGGGGACCGGGTGAGGCCTCAGGATGATACTGTACCGAGAAAATGGGCAACGTGCGATGCCTCATTCCTTCCACGGTCTGGTCGTTCAGGTTGATGTGGGTGATCTCAATCGCCGGATCCTGGATCGAGTCGATGTCCACACAAAAACCGTGGTTTTGCGAAGTGATTTCCACCTGGCCCGTCAAGAGGTTCTTCACCGGATGGTTTGCCCCATGGTGACCAAATGCCAGCTTATACGTCCTACCCCCAAAGGCAAGGCCCAAGAGCTGATGGCCTAGGCAAATACCAAGGATCGGACAGTCTGGCATGAGGCGCTTGATGGTATCCACGGCATAGGTGACGGGCTCAGGATCCCCAGGACCATTGGAAAGGAGCAGGCCGTCAGGGTTCATGGCCCTGATCGCCTCCGCAGGGGTATGCGCCGGCACAATCGTCACGTCGCATCCTCTTTTGGCGAGGCTCCGGACTATGTTGAACTTTATCCCGCAATCAAGGGCCACGACGTTCAAACGTGAGCCTGTCTCATGGGGCCACTGATACGGCTCTGGACAGGTCACCTCCTGGACCAGGTCCCGACCCACAAGTCCCTGAGACGCTCTTGCTTTCTTGGTCAAAGAGGGGGGATCAAGATCCCGCGTGGACATGACCCCCTTCATGGCCCCTGCGAGCCTGATATGACGCGTCAGAGCGCGGGTGTCTACGCCTTCTATGCCCATGATGCCTTGCTGGTTTAGATAATGGGCCAGGGTCTCTCGAGATCGCCAATTGCTGGGTACGGGTTCGTACTCCCGAACGATAAATCCCTCAACCTGAATCCTTCCTGATTCTACGTCTTCAGCATTGATGCCGTAGTTGCCGATGAGCGGATAGGTCATGGTGACAATCTGACCCTTGTAAGAGGGATCCGTCAGCACCTCCTGGTAACCTGTCATGCTGGTGTTGAAGACCACCTCGCCCGACACTTCCCCCTCTGCGGCAAACGTGTTGCCATGAAATACCGTTCCATCTTCTAAAGCCAGTAGCGCTTTCATCCTACCAACGCATGCGGACCTTTACGCCGCGGGTGTGGAGCTCGTCTTTAATCTGCCTGATCGTGTATGTTCCGTAGTGTACGATAGAAGCCACAAGGGCGGCATCGGCCTTGCTCTTTGTCAGGACATCATGGAGATGATCAATGTTCCCCGCACCGCCGGAGGCGATGACCGGGATATTCACGTTTTCACATATGAGAGAAGTCAAGGCTATTTCATAGCCCTTCTGAGAACCATCTGCGTCAATGGAATTTAGACATATCTCTCCAGCCCCGAGGTTTTCCGCCTCCTTGGCCCAAGCCAAGGCGTCGATGCCCATATACGTCCTGCCACCATGAATAACCATCTCGTAGCCTGACGGAATCGTTTCAGATTGCTCTACCTTCTTGACGTCCATGCCAAGGACAATGCACTGGCTCCCGAAGGCCTGCGCCCCATCAGCAATGATACCCGGATTCTGGACCGCAGCGGTGTTCACACTCACCTTCTCCGCCCCGGCCAAGAGCACACGGCGCATGTCCTCCAGGGTCCTCATCCCTCCGCCCACCGAGAAGGGAATAAAGATTTCTTCGGCCACGCGATGCACCACATCAATCATAATATCGCGCCTGTCGCTTGAGGCCGTGATGTCGTAAAAGACGATTTCATCGGCCCCCTGTTCATAGTAAAACCTGGCCATCTCTACAGGATCACCAACATCCACATTTCCTTTAAACTTGATGCCCTTGGTTGTCTTGCCGTCCCTCACATCCAGACAGGGTATAATCCTCTTACTCAGCATGGCGACCATCCCAGGTGCAAAAATTCTTCAGAATTCTGAGCCCTGCCGCGCCGCTTTTCTCTGGGTGAAACTGCATGGCGATCAGGTTCCTGTGACCAATCACAGAAGGGAACACTATACCATGGTCCGTGGTTCCAATGACACATTTATCCGAGCTAGGCCGAGGATAGTAAGCATGCACAAAATAGAACTCATCAGATGGTGTAATCCCTTTCACGACCGGATGTTTTTTTCGCAAGTGGACACCGTTCCACCCCATGTGGGGGATTTTTAGGCGTTCCTTTTGCGCAGACAAAAGAGGCCGAGGAAACAGCTTGACCTCACCCTGGATGATCCCTAAGCACTGGGCTGCGTTCTCTTCGCTCCTTTCCAGAATGATCTGAGCCCCCAGACATATACCGAGGATCGGTTTGTTGGCCTCGAAGGCTGCTTTCAACGCCTTATCCAAACCAAGTTGCCTCAAGTCGGCCATGGCCTTTCCGGCTGCCCCCACACCTGGGAAGACGATCCGTTCAGAGTTTAAGATCTCATCTGTGCGCTGAGTGATCCGGCACGGGAATCCCAACTCCTTTAGGGCTCGCTCCACACTCTTCAGGTTGCCGGCCTTGTAATCAATAATCGCAATCATTGGGTTGTCTTTGTATCACTGGGAAAAATTCTTTCAATGAAAATCTCTTGACATTAAAACGATCGTTTAATACAATCGTTTATTAGAAAGGCGATATCAGATCATGAAACAAGAAGATAAAAACGACGGCACCAAAGAACGGATTCTCAATCAAGCCGAAGCCCTGTTTGCCGAAAAAGGCTA
>DAOUZN010000076.1 GCA_030665585.1 Deltaproteobacteria bacterium
CAAGAGGGTAGGGGAGGACTCGTGATCGTGCCACAGCTCCTCAAGGGCGGCATTGATCCTTTGCTGCTTTACTTTCAGGTAGGCCTTCAGATCAAACATCTGGAGGGACTCCGTTTATCGATCGTGTCCTTTCAGCTTTGAGACGTTTAGCGTTCTTCTTGGAAGGGTTCTTCTCGGATGTTTCCTTCTTCGTCCTTAAGAAGCAGGGCGACTTTTCTCTCGGTTTCATCCAACTTGTTTGAGCAGAACGTTGATAGCTTGATCCCCTCCTGAAACTTCTTCAAGGCGTCATCCAGGGCCAGGTCTCCACGTTCCAACGCCTCAACGATGCCTTCCAAGCGCTTCATGGCATTCTCAAATGTTAGCTTGGCCATCCTTTCTTTTCCTCTCTATGCGGCAGATCATTGCACCCCTTGAGACCGTCACCTCCACGTTCTGACCCACATTCACCTGCTGAACATCTTTCACAAGGGCATAGCCCGGCAAGGCCCGGGTCACGCTGTAGCCCCGCTCCAAGATCGCTAATGGGCTTAAGGCATCTAGTCTGGCCGCAGCCGTGCAGAAACTGTTCCTCTTTGACTCCAAACAAAATTGTATGGCAGATAAAAGGGTTTTACGACGATGTTTAAGTAGAATATTAAGATCTCTCGCCATGACTCGGGGACTGCATCGGCCCAGTCTCCGCCCCACCACGCTCAGGCGGTCCCTCCTGTCCGCTAAGTGCCTTAAGAACCCCCGCGATATCCTGCTCCACACGTCGTCCAGCCTTAACCGATAGTCGGCAACCTGCTTGCCGGGATGGATAAGGCGCCTTGAAAGCTGAACGGTCTGTTCCACCAAAAGGCGAACCCTTTGAACCATGGCGCGCTTCAAAGCACCCCTGAGCAGCTCTATGCGCCTCAAGAGCTCATCTTTGACCGGTACAATCACCTCAGCCGCTGCCGAAGGGGTTGGGGCACGAACATCAGCCGTAAAGTCGGCGATGGTAAAATCGGTTTCATGTCCAACGGCTGAAACCACAGGGAGATGAGAAGAAAAAATGGCGCGCGCCACGATTTCTGAATTAAAGGCCTGCAGATCTTCCAGGGAACCGCCGCCTCGCGCCACCACGATGATGTCAGCATCATCCCGCTCATTCAACAGTCCAAGGGCCTCGGCGATTTCCTCTGCAGCGCCTTCTCCCTGTACCTTTACGGGCGCGATCTCCAGTGCGATATTTGGAAACCTGCGGTTGATCACCTTCATGATGTCCCGGATCACGGCCCCCGTGGGAGAAGTGACTACGGCGATCTTCTGCGGAAGGAATGGAAGGCTGGCCTTGTATCTTTCATCGAACAGCCCTTCGGCTGCCAGCTTGGCCTTGAGCTGTTCAAAGGCCAGTTGCACAATACCCACGCCCTCGGGTTCCATATACTCCAGGATAATCTGGTAGACCCCCCTAAGCTCATACACATTGAGCCGTCCCATGGCAATGACGGCCATGCCATCTTCTGGCTCAAATTTTAGATTCCGGTTCTGGGAACGAAACATGACGGCGTTGATCTGCGCCCCGGGGTCCTTTAAGGTAAAGTAAAAATGGCCGGAAGTGGGTGTCCGGAAGTTCGAGATTTCACCTGCAATCCAGACAAATGGATAAGTTTCTTCAACAAGCTTCTTAATATTTCCGGTAAGCTCGCTTACCGTGTAAATACGCCTTTCTGGCACCATGGCCTCTCTCCTATCCATGAAGGATTGAACATCCCCGCAGTCCCGATAAATCGGGGCAGGGAATCTTCGACCGGAAGGAACTCTGCCAATTTTAGGCTGAGTCGCTAACCCCGCAGGGGGAATGCCCTCGCTTCTGCGGTTCATACCATACGTTCATATGGCCTACAATCTCTTTTTCCCTTGGCGGAAGCTGCCAATGTGTGCTATATTACTAAGAAATTCAATTTCCTATCCCTTTGTGCTGAAGCCGTTTCAAACAGGTTCAATGGTCCGAAATCACTTGAAAAAACAAGTAAAAAAAGAGCTCGAGTCCTTAGGGGAACGCGCCGGCGCTCGCGTCGCACACACCTTGTCAAAAAATGCTAGTGACAAGGGTGGAGACATAGGAAAGAAGCTCGGTAAGACCTTGGGCGAACAGGTGAATCGGGTTTCCGATGCCCTTGACAGGGAGACCGTGACCAGAGAACAAGAGCTCGGCATCGGAGGCAAGATCGGCACCGCCGTAGGCATTATTGGAAAGCACCTTATTGAGAAGCGTTACGGCGTGCTGGGAAAACTCATGGGCAGCGTTGATCTGGTGTCAGACGGACGCACCACGGGAGCTAAAGCAGAGAAGATGGTCAAACGAGCCATCAAGAGTGGGGTTCAGCGCGTTGCCGGTGCGAAGAGAGGTGTCAAGGAAGACAACGACAAAGAAGATAAATAACGTCTGATAATATATATTATGTAAACTTTTGTTCCATTGACTCGCCACACCCCCCCTGAGCCCCTTCAAGGACCTTTCTTATGGCGGGCAGAACGAATACCCCGTCCAAATCCATCTCGCCCAGGCACTGACTTAATAGCCTGATCCTTTCACAAAGACTCGTAGAGGTGTCCATGATATAAAGATGTCGGCCTTTCACCTTACACAGGCCGCTTCTTGCCGGCGCGTCGGAATCCCGCAGATTCTCATATCGTACGGTGATTTCCAACTGTCCGGCTAAAATCTCCAGGTGTTCGTATACCTGGTGTGGTTGCATGTCGCTGTCGTTTGGGTTGGGGTGATTCCCATGGTTCTTGGAACTCCGCACATGCGTGGGACTCCAAGGACCTGAGTTCAGAAACGGCCGCTAATCCTTTGAGGTTGAAGCTTGTCCGGACACTGTCGCAAGAAGTACTCATCCGTCATGCCGGCAACAAAATCACGGACGATCTCGGCGGGGCTGGTATGGTTCCTGTATTGATCGGACATGTCATCCAGGTATTGCGTGAAAATGATACAGGCTTCACGGCCTTGCTTAATATCTTTGACATAACCCTCAAATAACAGTTTAAAAAGGCTCTCAATCTTCCCGGAAGCTGGTTTTATTGTCTGATTAAGATAAATTCGCTCTAGGTTGAATTCTCGAAGTTTCTTCAGGGCCTCGGATGCCTCCTGGCTAAAAGAAATGGCAGGCTTTTCGAAGCTGTGCTGGATCACGTCAGTGACTAGGTTGTACACGATCGTTCCGTTGGTGTCTCCTAATCGCTCCACAGAATCTCTCGGCAGGTCATCCCGTTGGATGAGATTGAGGCGGATCGCGTCTTCAATATCTCGTCCGATGTAGCTGATGGTGTCGGCCATGCGCACGACGCATCCTTCCAAGGTCATGGGTGTGACAGGTAAATCCGGATCAGCAGCCTTGTTGGCGATCTCTTTGTCCAAAATGTGAAAGCTCTTTTCAGCCTGCGGATAGAGGGCTTTGGCATGAATCTCGCCATCATGACAGAGGATGCCGTCCAGCACCTGAAGGGTTAAATTCAACCCCCTGCCCTTCCGCTCAATTTTTTCCAGAAATCTGACACTTTGAAGATTGTGTTGAAAGGGTCCGATCCCGTGGGCCTGACACAATTCGGACAGGTACGCTTCACCATCGTGCCCAAAGGGACAATGCCCGATGTCGTGGCCTAGCGCAATCGCTTCAATAAGATCTTCATTCAGGCGGAGAAACCGTCCGATGGTCCGTGATATCTTTGAGACCAGTTGAACATGAAGGACCCTGTGGGTAATATGGTCGTTGTCGACCAGATAAAAAACCTGAGTCTTATCAATATAGCGCGCATAGGCCGACGAATGAAGGATACGATCCGAATCCACCGCGTAGTTCTGGCGATGGCCGAGGTCAATGCGTGTCTCAGGATGCCGCCGGATGGCATCCTGACTCCGGGCAGCCAGAGGCGACAGGAGGTGCTCTTCCCGAGCATTTAAGGATTCCCTTAGCTTTTGCAAATCGATTGAATTAGATCTCCCCATTTTCAATCATTTCGTGCATGAGCTGGTCATAGTCAATGCCTGCTTGTCTGAAGCCCTCTCTTCCGTACTTCATATTTGCCTCCAGGACCCAGTAACGCCCACGGCAAAAACAGATATCGAGGCCGACATCGTCCAGCTGGCAAAGTCGGGCGGTGTTCACGGCAAGGGCGACGCCTTCCTCTGGAATATTGTCAAAACTAATCGTGGCCCCTTGTGATAGGTTGGTCCGAAATTCCCCTGGTCGAGCGATGCGCCAGTAGGCATGGACGGCTCTGCCACGGATCACGACAACCCTAAGGTCCCGGTCAATGTTCAGATATTCCTGAATGTAGGCAGCCCGAGTCAACTGATTATACCGGGCGAGATCAGTGTCACTGCGAATGAGGTAGACCCCCCTGCCAAGCGCGGATCCTCTTGGAATCTTGGCCACAAAGGGAAATTGAAAATGGTCCAATATAGTTGTCTTTTGATGGTTTCCGTAAAAAACACGGGTTCTCGGATGAGGAATTTTCAGAAGGTTAAAAAGTGCCGTCTGTTTAATCTTGTCCTGAGCATATTTATAGGCGTGATAGTTTGGAAAGGTCCGCTTTCCCATGGTGTCAAAGATGTCGGCGTAGAAGGCTGTTGGATAATAGATGACGTCAGACTTGCGAATGAGTTCCAGCTGCCAGTCCTCATAGCCCGATAGGTTGGTCCGAACTCCCAGGGTAATCACATTCTTGCAACGTCGCAGTCGGCTTCCAAGGGCTATTCTTTTGTTATGCAAAGGCGTCTCTGGTTTCAGGGTGTTACCCAAAAAACGTTCTTTGATTGAACCGCAAAAGCGAGCGCATTCCCCTCAATCAAAAAATTTGAATCGAATGACATGAAACAGGGCCGCCAAGCCGTCCCTCCACGTGATTTTCTTGCCCTCCTCATAAACCCTTCCGCTGTAAGATATGGGCACTTCGTATATCCGGCATTTCAGCTTGGCAAATTTGGCGGTGATCTCCGGCTCAAATCCGAAACGACTAGACCTGATCATGATTTCTTTAAGAAGGGATGCTCGGAAGACCTTGTAACCCGTCTCCATGTCTGTAAGATTCAGATTGGTAAACATATTCGACAGGATGGTCAAGACCTTGTTCCCCACGTAGTGCCAGAAAAAGAGCACGCGGTGTGGACCACCCAAGAATCTGGACCCGAAGACCACATCGGCGCGGCCGTCCAGGATGGGTCCGATGAGGCAATCGTAGTCTCTGGGGTCATATTCCAGATCTGCGTCCTGGATGATCACGATATCTCCTGTGGCTTGTTCAAAACCCGTCCTCAGGGCGGCGCCTTTCCCCTTGTTTTCCGAATGAAAAAGGACCTTCACATCTTCTGCGGTCAGTTTTTCCAGCCATTCTCTGGTTCCATCTGTAGACCCATCGTCAACCACGATGATCTCTTTGTCCTGGGGCGCTGATCGCACACGGTTCAAAATCTCTTGAATGGTGGAGATTTCATTATAAACAGGAATGACAACAGACAGCTTCAAGATGCATCGCTCCTTATTGGTTATTTACCATAACGCAAGAAAACCGTTTCCGCTTCATGGAAAATAAATCGCTACGATTCTTCAACGATCTTGTCCACAACCGCCTCAAATGCCCTGTGAAAATCCGAATCTCCTTGACGGCTCATGACCGGCCGACCCTCGTCGCATGCCTTAACGACATCCTGATAACAAGGAACGGTTCCCAAGAAAGGGACGGACATGAGCTTCGCAGTCGTGTGGCCAGAACCGCAAGTCTTGGGATCGCATGTGGTTCCCGAAGCACCTTCTTCCGCCACGTTCATGCCCCCTCCTTCTTTCCTAGAAGCCTCTTGATTTCTTTTCGGTTTCGTTCCAAGTGACTCCCCTCCCAGTATAGCTTTCCACAACCTCTACATCTAAAAAATCTGTCGTGAGCTGTCCATATATAATCTGGTACCCTTCCATACACATCTGCCCCCTCGGTCGGCTCAAGGACCTCATTACAGATGGCGCAACGGGTAAAAAAACGGTCTGGCTCGGGTCTAAGACCGAGCCCGCACACGAGCTCTTGCAGTTGTATTTTTGGATCATTGTCCTTTATGAAAACGAGTTTGCCTTGTGCCACGTGACGTTTGAGCCGCGTATTCCTTGTAAGAAGGATCCGTTCTTCATCGACCTGGGCAAGGAATTCATCGTCGGAAAGATCATTGCAATAGGTGGTGTCATAGCCAAGGAAGCGGAGCCACTTAGCAAGCTTTCCAAGCATCCGATCAGCAGCAAATCTCATGGTAGACATACTTCTGAGGGATCAAGATCCCCCACCTGAGCCACAAGAAAGCTGGGGGGTATAAGCCCCCTCAGGAATATGCACGTCGGTCCAGAACCTCTCCACCTGGAGCGACAACACAGGTCCTTGTTTGTTTGAAATGATGATCTCTTGGGGGATCCCAAGCCCCTCCACCTCTTGTACTTGCTTGAACGCAGCCGTGTAGTGAAGATTGCCCCGGCCGTCAAACACCTCAACCCCCTCGACGGTTTTTCCGCCATCTGTGATCCACAGGCGTTCAACCAGCCCTCCCCATCGCTTGTAAAGGGCGAGGCACCATCGGCTTTCCTGTTCCGAGCGCCGTATTCTGGCATGACGAAATGGCAGAACAGGCACCTGACCTGAGAAGAGAACAAAAAGGTCCTCCGGGCGCACAGGCACGGATACAAGACGCGACAGGTTTCGAGCCGTGGCTTTTCCTTTAAGACAGCGATTCTCTCGGTGGGCATAAAGATAAAACGTGGACCCCTTGATCAAAAATGTGAGGTTGGGCTGTCCCCATGGCCCCAATGTCTCAACCCGCAGGTTCCCCGGTTGAGAGCCAATCCAAACGATACGGGTTGTCTGCCTTGCGCCTTTGACCGTCAAAGTCAGCTTCCCGATGCCTCGAAAGCTCGTGATCTCCTTCTTGTGTTCCTTCAGAGAGGCTAACAAGCAGGCGGGATCGGGGGCTCCCGCTCCAAGGGTCGCCCTCGGTGTGGGGGCACATGCACAAGCGTACAATGGGAGCACAAAAGCAGCGAGAATAAAGGAGGTGTGCCTAGGCATCCTGGCCGAGTTTTTTTTCAACAGATTCTATCTTTTGTTCAAGGGGCTCTTTATCCTTTTTCTTGTTCTCCAGGGCCTTATTGTAATAATCAAGCGCCTTTTTTGGATCGTTTACTCTTGTATAAGCATCGCCCAGATGTTCCAGGATGGTGGCATCGTCAGGAACCAGTTTGACGGCTTCTTCAAGGTATTCGACGGCCTCTTTATAGCGCCCCTGCTTATAGTAAACCCATCCCAGGCTATCAGTAATGTAACCGTCGTTCGGCTTCTGAGTCATGGCCCTTTTGATGAGTTCCTCTGCTTCGTCCAGATTTGTACCAAGGTCGGCATACGTGTACCCAAGGTAGTTCAGAGCCTCGGCATGCCGAGGCTCTGCCTTTATGACGGCCCTCATCTCCTGGATGCACGCATCCTTGTTTCCGGCCTTGTCGTAGATCACGCCGAGTCGAAAATGAAGCCTTACATCCCCAGGCTGTAAATCGAGTCCGTGCTTCAGGGTCTCAACGGCCTTGTCATAGGCCTCCATGTCTTCATAGAGTGCCCCCAGAAACAAATAGAGCTCGGCTTCGTCGGGGGCCCTTTCAATGGCCTGGTTCATCAGCTCCACGGCCTTGTCTCCAAGACCCCTTTCCTGGTAAAGAAAGCTGAGGTGAACAATGGCGCTTTGATAGTAGGGAGACCCCTCAGACACCTTCTCATAGGCAGCGATCGCCTCATCTGTTTTCTGAAGCCCCTCGAGAGCCATGCCGTGGAAGTAGTGGAGCTCTGGTTTGTCTGGGCCGTCTTCTAAAAGTGTCTGTAAGGCCTCAGCCGCCTCCTGGTATTTTTTCTGGTCCAGGTAGATGAGGGCGATCTGCTTAATAACCAGTGGGTTGAATCCGCTCCTCAGCTTGAGCTCGTCGAATACCTCCCTGGCCTCGTCAGAGCGGCCCGTCTTCAGATAAAAATGGCCAAGGCCGACGGCTGCTTTGATGTTGTCCGGATGATTGCCAAGAATCTCTTTATAGGTCTCGACCGCTTTGTCGTGTCTTCCAGTGGCTTCGTACACATTGATTAGCTCAAAGCGTGTCTGTTCGTAGTCCGGCTTGAGTTCAAGGCATTTTAGAAATGCCGCCTCTGCCGCATCGTAGCACTTCAGGGCGACACAGACCGTTCCCAAATGAAAATGCCCTGCAAAAGACGTGGGATTGATTTCAGTGAGGTCTTCATATACAGCCCTCGCCTTGTGGAGCTCCTTGCCCTTCACATATTCCATGCCTAACAAGAGATAGACCTGCTCAGAGTCTGGATCACTAACCAGGGCCCTTTCATAGGTCTCAATGGCCTCAGCATGCTGATTCAGGGCGCTGTAAATGCTGCCCAACATCACCAAAGAGGGCACATGCTTTGGATCCTTTTCAACGAGCTGCTGCACAATGGCCAGCGCCGCATGCTGGTCATTGTGACGAAGGTAGAGTTGGGCAAGTTCCCTCTTCAAGAGTATTGAATCCGGATCCTTCGCAGCCGCTTTTCTGAGCAATTCAATAGCGCTACCGACTTCTCCCCGACCCCTCATGAGGCGCGATCGCGTATAGTAATAGTAGGGTCCACTCTCTGTGGCCTCACCCTCTGGGGGTGGGCCCGATATGGGAGCGATTGTCGGGTGAACACCACAAGCCCACAGGCTGAGCGTGATACCGACGAATATGAGGGCCCGCGAAATGTGTCGAAACATCGTTAGTGTGTCTCCTCTTCTTTCACCTAACCTCTTCATAGAAGATGCCTGCAGTCCGCATAAATCAAGACAGGGTTAGCGCTCGCTTTTGCCGTTTAAAGGCGGTTCGTTTGTTTCCTGAAACGTTTCTGTGTGGACACGAGCTCAGTCTTCACTCAACCCTTCCAGGAACGAGTCAAAGTCAGGTATCTCACGCTCGAAGTACGACTTCATACGCTTGATCATGTTATGCTCAACCTGGCGGACACGCTCCCTTGAAATACCGTATCGTTTCCCTATTTTCTGGAGTGTTACAGGCGTGTCTGAAAAAACGCGGTTTTCAAGGATATCTACTTCTCGCTGGTTCAGGTTCTTCTTGAAGGAGGCGAGTTTTCGATGAAGGATAGCCCCCATTTCTTTCTTGGCGACCTGAGTCTCAGCAGATACGGCCTCTGAAGCAACAAAGCCACTCCGCTCATTGTCAGAGCCTTCCTTGATCGGCGCATCCAGGGAGATCTCCCACCCATCCAGGCGTTGGTCCATATCCGTCACTTCCCGCTCAGTGACTCCGAGCCGTTCTGAAAGCAACTTTGGTTTAGGATCAAATCCCTCGGATATGAGTTTCTGCTTTTCCTTTTTCAGCCTGAAGAAAAGTTTTCGTTGGGCCTGTGTGGTGCCGATCTTCACCAATCGCCAATTGTCCATGATGAATTTGAGGATGTAAGCCTTGATCCAGAAGGAGGCGTAATAAGAAAATCGAACCCCCTTATAAGGGTCAAACTTCCGAACCGCTTGCATGAGCCCGATGTTGCCTTCCTGGATGAGGTCGGCTATGCGGCAGCCGTAGCTCCGGTACTCGAAGGCGATCTTCACCACGTACCTGAGATTGCCGGTCACAAGCGTGTGAGCGTCCTCGACCCCCTTGTCGCGATAGAAACGCCTGGCGACCTTCAGCTCGTCCACGGGAGAGAGCACGGGAAATCGGGATACCTCTGCAAGGTAGCTGTCGATGGATTCCGCTACGACCGGAAGACCCATATTTGAAACCTCCTCAGGTTAAAAGTCATATTTCCGGGGTGGACTGTAAAAAAAAGGCGCCGGCCGTACAAAACCAACACCCTGATGTAGATTAGCAGTCTCATCCATGGAGTGCTAATATTATAAGATGTTTTCGGACATATGTCAAGAAACTTGAACGCTTATGGCGAGAGGGATGAGGGGAGGAAGAGGGGCTCGATGGAGAGATGTGTTTGCGCCCCGGAGCGC
>DAOUZN010000122.1 GCA_030665585.1 Deltaproteobacteria bacterium
GAAGGTCCGGAGAGATCCCTCGACTGGAAGGTCGTCTACATCTAACTTGAACCGTGATCGGACTTTTTTTCTGACGTTTCTCGTGGCGATGATCACCGGGATGGACGTCAGGGGATAGAGCCCGGCAGCCCTCATCAGGAAGGAATATCGGTCCGGGATCTCAACCAACGGATCAAGGGTTTGATAGAAATCAAGGCAGGTTTGATCATGGCTCAACAGTTCACAGGAGCACGACCGCACGCGGCGGTATAATAGTTCCCGATCCGGTGGCCCGGCTTCTTGTGCATTCAGAGCCAGGATGGCCTTGTCGGGCAGGTTGCGGATCTCTTTGTCTCTGGCCGCAAGGTCTAATTGCTGCATCCATTGAAGCCAATATGCTCGTTGCGCATCACTCTTCAGTGTCTTCTTCAAAGCAGACAGAAAGCGATTCGATCGAAGGTAGGGGAAACCCGGCACGGAAAAACTGGCATGATCCTTCACACCGGCCTCGTGTACCTTTTTGTCCAAGGTGTCTAGAAAGTCCTGGCACGCTACCGGCCTTTCAGGAAAAAGGGGGGTTTCAGGCGGACAAAGGGCGGCACATCCTGAGAGTAAAAGAACAAGAAAAAATAGCGAGTAACTCCGGTACCGTCTCATCTCTATCCTAACCCGGACAAGCCGAAACCAAGAAGGCGAAACAAGATTTACCACGAAAGCACGAAGACACGAAAGTCTGGCTATTTTTCTCTTTCGTGCTTTCAGTCCTTCGTGTTTTCGTGATTAGCTTTTAAGTTTTCTGCCAAAAAGCACGAATTTCACAAGTTGGGAACTAACATACAATGCAAATTGCTTATCTGTGAACCCTTGGGGCCTTGGTTCTGAAAAAGCGTAGACAATGGAGTCTGGTACTTCAGGTCTTTATCATGATCAGATCTGAGTCTCAACTCATGAAAAGAGGGAGAAAGTTCTTGACAGACATAAGGCGAGCCAGTATATTATCAAAATAGAATATACTTTAGGAGACTCCAGTGAAGCATTTTGTCAGGGTCATGAAGGCCCTTTCCGATCCCAATCGGGTGAAGATCATCAAGATGTTACAGCGCAAGGTGATGTGCGTGTGCGAGATGCAGGCTGCCCTCCAGATAGCCCAGCCCAGTGTGTCTAAGCACCTGAAGATTCTTGAGGATGCCGGCCTGGTGACTTCGTATAAAGACGGCATGTGGGTCAACTACCAACTAGCAGATGGAAGCTCAAGCCCCTATGCGTCAAGCCTTCTAGGCGCCCTAAGACACTGGCTTGAGGGCGATCAAGAAGTTTCTGAAATTGTGGGACAAATTGACGCAATTCGACGAGAAGACATTTGCAGGAAATGATATTTTTTTGTCCTTTATTTATAGCTAAATAGGCATACCGCTATTGACTCTAGGAATGATCAAGTGCCTGTTGACGAACAGGCGCTCGCCGGATTGTAAGGCATCCTGATAAAGGAGGAACAGTGAAACGGATCGACAATGGTTCATGTGCGTGTGTCGCAGTAGACAGAAAAAGGCGGTCGGGCTCTACAAGGGCGATGTTGGTTTACTCAAGCCTCGGCGCCCTCGCGTTGTATGTGTGGTGGTTTACCTACGGCAAGCTGGGCCTTTTTTCTTCATTCGTCACGTACTCGCTCCTGCAAATTGAACAGGAAACCCACCTCGCTTCAGCCCTGGAATTCTTTTTCTATGATACCCCTAAGGTGATGATGCTCCTCGTCCTGGTCATATTCGGCGTGGGAGTTGTCCGCAGCTTTTTTACACCGGAGAAGACCAGGGACATCTTATCCGGGAAAACGGAGTTTGTAGGCAACGTTTTGGCTGCCTTTCTCGGCATTGTCACGCCCTTCTGTTCCTGCTCGGCCGTGCCTCTATTCATCGGATTTGTCACCGCGGGGGTGCCCTTGGGGGTGACGTTTTCCTTCCTCATCTCTGCCCCCATGGTCAATGAAATCGCGCTGGGCCTGCTGTACGGACTCCTTGGATGGGAGGTGGCGGCCCTCTACATGGGCACAGGTCTTACGATCGCGATCATTTCCGGCTGGGTGATAGGCCGCCTGCACATGGAACAACATATTGAAGACTGGGTCGGGGGGTTGAACGGTGGGGCCGGTCAGGTTCAGGAGGAAGAGCTCACGTGGCATGACCGGATTGTTTATGGCTGGGATGCAGTGAAGGAGATTGTTGGTCGGGTCTGGATTTATGTCATGCTGGGCATTGCGGTGGGTGCCGCCATACACGGTTATGTGCCTGAGAGCTTCATGGCCTCTGTTATGGGCAAAGAGGTCTGGTGGTCTGTGCCTCTGGCTGTTGTCATGGGGGTCCCCATGTATTCCAATGCCGCCGGCATCATCCCGGTAGTGGAGGCCCTTCTTGGTAAGGGGGCCGCCCTTGGCACCGTGCTGGCCTTTATGATGAGCGTGATCGCCCTTTCCTTGCCTGAAATGGTGATCCTGCGAAAAGTCCTGAAACCTCCACTTATCGGCGCGTTTATCTGCGTGGTCGGGTGTGGGATCTTGCTGGTGGGTTATCTCTTTAACGTGGTTGTCTAATGTTCCAGGGCGATGTGACACAGATCAGAATCAATCAGCAATCAGTCGGCTTGATCGGCCTGAAACAAGTCATGGAAGAGATGGCACAGGAATATGCCGAGAGGCGAGATGATGAGATCCGGACAGAGCTTGTAAGGAGAGTCTCCAGGCGGAACTACATTCCGGACCACGCCAAGGAGGCTTATGGACAAGGCCTTCTGCGGGAGTTCAACAAATTTCTCGGAAGGCCGTACGAAGAAGAGACCTCCGAGGGGCTGGAGATTAAAATCCTTGGGCCTGGATGCGCCCGGTGCGACAGCCTGGAGAGAGAAGTGATGGAGGTCATGGCCGAGATGAAGCTAGCGGGAGCCGTAGAGCACGTGAGGGACATTAAGGAAATTGCGAGCTACGGTGTGATGGGGACCCCTGCCCTTGTGATAAACGCCAAGATCGTGTCCGTGGGCACGGTTCCAAGCAAGGCAAAGATCAGAGAGTGGCTGAGTGAATTTGCATAACGTTACGACAAGCAAGGAGGCCAAGATGGAAATCAAGGTATTGGGCCCGGGTTGCCCGAAATGCAAGCACGCGGAGAAGGTAGTGCGTGAGGCGGTGGAAGAATCTGCGGCCGATGCGCACGTTGAAAAGGTCTCTGACATGCTGGAAATCGCCAAATACGGGATCTTCGGCACCCCGGCGGTGGTGATTGATGGTGAGGTGAGATGCGTGGGAAAGGTGCCGAAGAAAGAGGAGGTGCTGAATTGGATCAAGCAATAGCTTCACTGGCCGCTTATGGTGGCTACAACCATAGCGGTCATTATCGGTTCTCAAATCGGTGCAAAGGTCATGAAAGAAAAAATGAAGGCTCGCTGGATCAAGCAGATGTTTGCAGTGGTCTTACTAGCAGTTGCCGTGAAGCTGCTCTGGAAGTTGTTTATGTAGGTAAGGGATGTGGAGAATGTTACTCAGAACCTATACGAAAGGAATTTTCAGGCCCGAATGTAACCCGAAATTCGAGTCGTTGCACTGTATTGCGCATCTGGATCATGACATCAGCGAGGTGCTGCCGTATCTCAACGCCGTGCTTGGAGGATTTGAATACCTGAAAGACCCTCCGGCGGTGACCTTCAAAGTCTATGGCCGGCTCATCACCGTTCAACCAAGGCAAATCGCGATCAATGCCCTTCAAGATGAAGAAGAAGCAGACAAGATCCTTGAATGGCTGAAAGAGAGATTAATGAGGGCTGGAAAAAGCGAAAAGAGATCACGCCAAGCTATCAAGGAACTCCGAAACCCAAGGTTCTGGAGATTCTCAAACTTTTGCCGATGACCAATTGCCGCGAGTGCGGCCAGCCCACGTGTATGGTGTTGGCGACCCATGTGGCCGAAGGAGTCAAAAGGGCCGAGGATTGTCCTTTCATCGGCGGGCAAGAGATCGAAAGGCTAAAGCAATACCTAACGCAGTTTTTCCCGGACGGGTGAGTGGTTAGGAATCTGCTATTACGACAGTACTCACAGTTAACTGAGGTTTCTATGAGAAAGTGGATAATGTGGGCAACAATATTCGTCCTTTTAGCGGGCGCTTCTGTGGCACGGGCCGAAAGGGTCCAAGGCGAGATTCCTATAGTCCCTACCAAGGGCATGGTTACCATGCTGGATCTTGGAGCCCACAAATGCATTCCCTGCAAGATGATGGCGCCCATTATTGAAAAGGTGAAAAAGGATTACAAGGGCAAGGCCTCGATCGTTTTCATAGACGTCTTGGAAAATAGAGAGGAGGCCGTAAAATACGGGATTCGAGCAATTCCGACTCAGATATTTTTCGACAAGAAGGGCAAAGAAGCTTACAGACATATAGGGTTCATGAGCGAGAAGCAAATCAGCAACCAGCTAAAGAAAATGGGTGTTGATTAGGAGGATGCGGGTGCTTGAAGCCTTGTTTCTTACGGTCAATGAGTGGATCACGGGCGGACCTTGGATCGCAGCCGTTGGGTGCTTGATATGGGGGAGCATCAGCGTGATCTTTAGCCCCTGCCATATGGCGTCCATACCTCTGATTGTGGCTTATGTGGGTGGTCAGCGGAAGGTGTTAAGGCCAAGAGAGGCTGGTTACTATTCCGTGGCCTTTAGCTTCGGACTGTTTATTACTGTAGCGCTGATTGGCATTATTTGCGCCGTGCTGGGCCGAATGTTGGGGGACGTGGGAAATTACTGGCAAATCCTCGTAGGCATTGTGCTCCTCTGGGTTGCTTTAGGGATGTTGGGCGTGGAGAAATGTTCGATGTCAGGGAGTCTACTATATAGACTTAATCTGAGAGGGATTTTCGGCGCTTTCGCCCTAGGCCTGGGCTACGGCGTGCTGTCGGGTTCCTGCACCTTTGGTTTTATCGCTCCTATTCTGGCGATCATCACGATTCAGCAAAAGGTGGCTACCGGAATTCTGTTAATCCTGCTGTTTGCCACCGGTCATTGCCTGCCTATCGTCGTGGCCGGCAGTTCGGGGGCTGCTGTCAGGGGGGTGCTTGAAAGCAGCGGGTGGCAGGGCGCGGGCAATTTGTTCCGAAAAGGAGCGGGTGCTGTTATCGCAATGCTGGCCATGTATTTTATTCTTAACCCTTTCTTTGTGAACTGACGTTTGAAATAAGCCAAACCTTTTCAGCAAGGAGGAAAGTCATGTCCGAGGCAACAGGCAAGCGTCTGTCCTTTCTGGATCGCTTTTTGACACTGTGGATCTTTCTGGCCATGTTTGTGGGGGTAGGCGGTGGTTATCTCTACCCCGGCATTCGACAAGTGATCAACTATTTCCAGGTGGGAACGACCAACATCCCGATTGCCATTGGCCTGATCCTCATGATGTACCCGCCCCTGGCCAAGGTCAAGTATGAGGAAATGGGTCCGGTCTTTCGTAACCTGAAGGTCCTGGTCCTTTCGCTCATTCAAAACTGGGTCATCGGTCCGATTCTGATGTTTGCCCTGGCCACTCTCTTCCTTTCCGACCATCATGAATACATGGTGGGACTGATCATGATCGGCCTGGCCCGTTGTATCGCCATGGTTATTGTCTGGAACGATATGGCTGCGGGTGATACAGAATACTGCGCCGGGCTGGTGGCCTTTAATTCGGTTTTTCAGGTATTGTTTTACTCCATCTATGCCTATATCTTTATCACGGTGGTTCCTCAGTGGCTCGGACTGAAGGGCGTCGTGGTGGACATTTCCATCGGCCAGATCGCAGA
>DAOUZN010000048.1 GCA_030665585.1 Deltaproteobacteria bacterium
CCTGTCAAGAAGCACTACAATTTCAGGTAGGGTACATCGGCAAGAAGCCCGTATCTGTCGACAACGAACCATAACGTCGTCCTTATCCCAACCTGAAATTTCTGAATCGGCGAAAACCTGTGCGTCTGTCGATACCTGTCATGTATCTTTGCTGGAAGGCAGAGTCTCCAAAACACGTATACCTGCTATGACTGTCCATTCTGGAAACAGTAAAGATATCATCCTTCTGGGGCCCCGTACGTCAGAATCCTGGGAACACTGATTGCTATCAATCTACAGTTTCAGAGACCTGAGGAAGTTTGTGGTATCATTCTGATATGATGGGTTTTCCGCAAATAGCTTTCAAGCTTACCCCGTGATTCCAGCAATCGTCCCCCGTTCCATCCGAGAGCCGTCGCAGCAAGTGATTTATCGCATGCGAAAAACCGTGTTTGGAAAGTCTGAAATCTTGTTTCGAAATCTATTCATGTGATGGGGTAGGGGCCAAGGCACTTGGGGCAACTTTGGTGTAAAACTGGTGCGAATTTGGCTCATATTGGATGAAAATATTGAATGTGTGTCGGTTATTGAAGGACTTGGAAATCTGGATTAAGAGGCTGAGAGCATGGGTTCATCCTAGAAAAATCTCCATTGACCGGTGGTTGACCCACCGGACTTCCTATAAACATCACGCCAGGGGGGTGTTCTCTACAAGATCCCAGATCCCGCAAGGGCATGCCCCCGCGCAGAATCCGCATCCAATGCACCTGTCTGGATCCACTACCATCTCAAAGTCCTCGTTGCCATTTTCCTGTTTGGAGATGGCCCCTTGCGGACAGATGGTGATGCAAACCCCACAATCCCTACAGGCTCCACAAGAAACGCATTGGCCGGCGCATGCTTGAACGTCATCAAAACGCATCAACCGCGGGTCGAAATATTCGAGCTTCACCCGCGAATAATCGATCATCTGCCGGGTGTCTCCGCTAGGCCGCTTGCCCGCCAACATATCCGTGATAGCCTGTGCTGCCTTGCGACCCGCGCCGATGACATCCGTGAGAAGACCCACCTTGACCGCGTCTCCAATGGCAAAGATCTGCGGATCCGTCGTCTGACAGATATCATTCACCACAATGAAGCCCCCCTCAGTGGCTACGGTCCCCGGGAGAAAGCCCACATCCGGCTGATGGCCAGCGGCTATGATGACCGTGTCTGCCGGTATCACTTCTCCTGTGGTGAGCTCCACGCCTTGGCCGGTGATCGCCCTGGCCGAGCAAGGCCATCGAAATATCGCCCCAGCAGCCTCAGCCGCTTCTTTCTCTTTGCCGAACGCCGCCGGTTTTCTGTAATCAATCAGTGTGATCTCTCCCGCTCCCATACGATGCGCCTCTGTGGCCACGTCGCAGCCCACATTGCCTGCCCCGATAATCACCACACGCTTTCCCACGTTTGCCTGGTCTTGCTTGCTTTGCCGGAGAAAATCAATGGCCGGGACCATTCTCTCCTTTCCCGGAATAGGCAGGATGCGAGGTTTCTGCGCCCCTACCGCAATGACCACAAAATCGTAGTCCCCTTTCAACCGTTCAAGATCCTCAGCCGTCAGACGCTGCTGAAGATGGACATGGGGCAGGGCTTTGCGAACACGATCGAGTTCGGCCATTACGACCTCTTGTGGTACCCGGGTCTTGGGAATGGCGGACGCGATCTTACCTCCCAAGGTCTCTTCCATATCAAAAATCACGGGCTCATGGCCTTGTTGACGAAGTTGCCAGGCCACGGAGATGCCTGCAGGCCCTCCGCCGATGATACCTATCCGCTTGCCTGTCAAGGGGGGCAAATCCGGCGACTTTGCATCAACGCTCGCCTTACCCAACTGCTTGACATCAACCGGCGCCATGTTCACGGCGTGTCGGCTGCACCCCTGCATGCACAGATTGGGGCAGAGGTAACCGCACACGGTGGCAGGAAAAGGGGTGTAAGCAAGCGCCATGTCCACGGCCTCATCCACGCGACCTTCACGAATCAGACGCCAACGCTCGTGGACCGGCATGCCGGTAGGGCAACTGGCTTCACAAGGGGGGGTGAACTTCCGGTTTTCCCAGACCGGGACAAAGCGGCGCAGTTCTCCCGTGGTAATGACGGGAATGGGACTTCGGTCCAGGTCTGTGAGATCCCCGATCAATCCCCCGGGGCCTAACTCCTTTTCCCACACCTCCTGGGAGAAGCCACGCATGGACTGCCTCGGTTTGGAGGCTTTCTCCAAAGGACTCCTGGCCACCAGAAGTTGCCATTGCTCCCGGTTTGAAAGCTCTCCTAAAATATGTGAACGATGGATTTTCTCGAGAAAAATCCGGAGGTTTTTGGCCAACCATTCCCAATCTTCATCACCAAGTGGGACCAGTTTAGCATCCACCTGGCTGAATCCCTTGTGAGGCCCCCGGAAGAATATCCTTCCGCCCACCATGCCCACACCAGGGCGGTAGCCCAAGACATTCCATGGATCTTGTGGTTCATGACCGCAGACAACGGCTATGCCCCCTGCCATAAACTCAGCAAAGTAATCCCCTACAGAGCCCAACACCCACAATTCCGGAGGATCAAAACGTGGGTTATGCTTGGTCATGGTCATGGCCCGGGCACCTACATTGCCTCCAATATGAATCTTTCCCTGGGCCATGGCATTGGCTATCCCATTGGTGGCATGCCCGTGGACAATGATTTCTGCCCCTGCATTCAGCCATCCCACATCATCGGAAGCCGGACCCATGACCTCAATGTGTGTGTTAGGAAATCCCATGGAACCAACGCGCTGCCCAGAGGAGCCATGAATCTCTACGCGCAGGGGTTCACCTCCAGCCCGCCAGAGCCGGCCTCCGACGCCGTGTTGGCCGTAGGCCTTTACTTTCAAGAAGCGATGCCCCGCCCCCACGGCTTGCTGGATGCGTTCTTCAAGGACCCGAGATTCCACGCGGCGGCCTTCCTCCATGCCCGGAATCCAATGTGCTTGTTGGCTTTCCATGTCTGCGTCTCTAATCCCCTTAATAGGTCATAGCTTATAGCTGATAGCCCATAGAGAGGATGTATCAACCAGGCCTAAGGCTTACGGGCCATAAACTATCAGCGCTCATACCACATATTTGATGTCAAGCCGTTCAGCTGCGGCTTGGTCGTTAATCCCAATGGCATCGGACATGCCTATAGGCAACGATGTCGAACGTCCCAGAGGTGCCATGATTTTCTTGAGCTCGGTGTCAAAGGCCAGGAAAGCATCCACGACGCGCTCCGCTACCTGCTCTGGATCCAGGCGGCGATAGAGGCGGGGATCCTGAGACGTAATCCCTTTAGGGCAGAGCCCGATGTTGCAGATATTGCAACGATCAGATTCGGAACCAAGACAACCAGCGGCCGCCTGCATGATGTACTTACCAATCTGGACGCCACTTGCCCCTAACATAATGAGTGCTGCTGCGTTCGCAGCCAGGTTGCCGTTCTTGCCCACCCCACCCCCGGCAAAAAGGGGGATCTCGTTCTGCATGCCCAGCTTGACCAGATTCAGATAGCAGTCACGGATGTTGCCGGCTATGGGATGGCCCATATGGTTCATGGACACATTGTAAGCCGCCCCTGTGCCCCCATCTTCTCCGTCTATGGCCAAGGCTGCTGCGTACGGGTTGCGGGTCAGGTTGTTGAGGACAGCCAGGGCTGTGGTGGTTCCTGAAATCTTCGGATAGACAGGTACCCGGAAGTCCCAGGCCATGGACATGGACTGGATCATCTTGGCCACCGATTCCTCGATGGAATACTTGGTTTGATGCGTGGGGGGGCTGGGGAGGCTGACACCTGTTGGCACGCCCCGGACGGCTGCAATAAGCTCATTGACCTTATACCACATGAGCAATCCGCCGTCGCCGGGCTTGGCTCCCTGACCATATTTGATTTCAATCGCACAAGGATCTTCTTTCATTTCAGGTATGGCCCGGATGATTTCGTCCCACCCAAAATAGCCGCTGGCTATCTGCAAAATAACGTACTTCAAGAACCGCGACCGCAACAGCCGAGGTGGACAGCCCCCTTCCCCGGTACACATGCGAACGGGCATGCCGAGCTCCTCATTCAGGTAGGCTACCCCCATTTGCAGCCCCTCCCACATCGTGGGCGAAAGGGCCCCAAAGGACATGGCTCCAAGCATCAACGGATAAATCTCCCGAACCGGGGGAGTCCAGCTCTCTTCATGAAGGAGTTTCAAATCTTCTTCAGGAGGCAAAACTCGCCCCAGAAGGGTGCGAAGCTCAAACTCGTGCCTTCCCGCATCCAGAGCAGGGTCTGTCAGCATGGAGATACGGATGAACTTGATTTGATCCAGAATGCCCCCTGGGACATTTCTGCGGCCTCCGCGCCGTCTGGGTTGCCCGCCGCGATTCACATGGTACCTAAGTTTGTCTGCTTCGTCGCTTCTGTACGGCAGAATGCAATCGTTGGGACAGACAAGACTGCACATGGCGCATCCCACACAGGCATAAGCCGGGTCTGTCTTCTGTCGAATGCCATGATACACTTGATAGACGTGTGATGGCGCTTCGTTAAGCCCTATGGAAGTCTGCACCGCACGCTTGCGGAAAACACCTAGTTCAATGGCATGGACGGGACATATAGCCGTACAATGCCCACAGAGCGTGCATTTGCCCTTGTTCCAGTGTATCTGCCACGGCAGATCCTTCACACTCAATGTGGAAGGGGTAATTCGTCCGTCTGACGACATGTTGTTACCTCCTGGCGGTCGGGGCGAATAATTGCAGTGTCCAGGTACATGGGTTGGAAGTCCTTGCTCTTGTCTCGATCAGGAATGGCTACATCCAGGCCGCACATCTCCGATGCAATTGCATAGAAGCCGGGTTGGCCTCCGACCACGCCTGGCCGAAGTTTCTTTCGGTCCTGTACTAGAAAAAGGGTCTTGTCGGGGAGGCACCCCATCACACAGTTTGGCCCGTCAATGATGAGCCTGCGACAGACATGTTTCAAATGCTTCAAGAAGCGCCCGTTGGGGTGGTTCTCCAGGTCTTCACCACTCAAGGGCGTGATGACGTGCTTGTAGGCTTCAATCGGCAGCCCCAGGCGATTCAGCATAAAATGAAGTATGTGAGTAAAGACCTCTGAGTCTGATTGGTAACCTATGTATCCGGGAAATCCGCGAGACATGAGAAATTCCCTGATGGGCACAAAGGCCGTATTCTCTCCGTTCGTCGTTGTTGCCACGCCTTGAATGAAGAAGGGGTGGCATGCATAGAGATTGATGGCGTAGTTTGTATTCTGTCGCCCTTGAGCGATCATGACGCGGGCCTGGAGTTCCGGACGCTCCAGTTGGAGATGTTCTGCCACAGCCAGAGGTTCGCCAATTTCCTTGATCATGATGACATCCGGCCAGAAGCTGAAGACAATCATGTCTTGCTTTTCTTCTCCCATGTGCCGGAGTTGAAGCCGGATGTTCATGAGGCGTTCGTGAATTTCTCTTTCGCTCAATCCCTCCCAGGTCTCTGGATATTCGTACGCTCTGATCAGGTACATGTCTCTTTTGGGCACGCCTGGGGGAGGCGTCTTGGGAACTTTGATAGAGAGCTTATATTTGGTCAAGAACCCAACCTCCATCATGAATCCATCAAGGCGCTTCATCCCGGCGTTGGTGAAGATACCAGACAGGATCGGCTCCCCGTTCAGCTCTCCAAAATGACCTCCCAAATCACTCAAAAAGAGACCAACCCCCGAACCATCGTGGCCCTCGTTCATGGCATCCAGGGCGCCGATGGCTACCATCGGAGAAAGAGGCGTTTCGCTCGTTATCGCAATTAGACGGCACATTTCGTTCCCTTCTTATTGTCTCCCCAAGGTATCTGAGGCGGCAACGTGATGAATCCTTTGTTTGGTCTTCATATTTATCTGTGGGCAAGACCCGTGCCAACCACATATATTCTTCAATTGCAGTACGTTATTTAGAGATAGCAAGTTTGTACGCCCTACAACAAAAACATTTTTGTCGGAATTTTTTTGCCTTTCCGACATTTGTGTCTCAACTGACTTCAGGGCTTGGGAGAGGAGCTACAGCTCAAAGATTCAAGAAAAGCCCGGAAAGCCGAAACGGGATCTCCTGTCAAGCTTTTTTGGCGGTGTTTACCGGAATTCCCTCTAAGGATAACGGTGGCAGGGCATTAGGCTGGCGCTTTGGCCATTCCTGGGGCATAGGTTGGATGAGAGGACACGGCTCTCACTCATATGTGGGTAGATACTTCTGGGCGATAGGATAACGTCTCCCGTAGCCGAAAGACTTTGTGGTGACCTTTAGCCCAGGGGGGGCCTGATGTCGTTTGTATTCCGTGCGATCAATGCGGCAAATGATCTCCTTCACGACCGCGGGGTCAAAGCCCATAGCCACGATCTCGTCCGGCCCCTTGTTCTCCTCAATATATGCCTTTGAGATCCCGTCTACAAGTTCATAGGGAGGAAGATCATCTTGGTCCACCTGACCAGGTTTTAGTTCTGCAGAAGGGGATTTTTGGAGAATTCGTGCGGGAATGATTTTCTGCCCCCTGTTGATGAGCCGGGCGAGTTCGTAGACCATGGCCTTCGGGACATCCGATATCACGGCCAGCCCCCCGCTCATGTCGCCATATAATGTGCAATAGCCCACCGCCAGCTCAGATTTGTTGCCCGTAGAAAGAAGAAGAGCCCCAAGCTTGTTGCAAAAGGCCATGAGGAGCGTCCCTCGGATACGCGCCTGGATGTTCTGTCCGGTGACTTCCGTGGCCACGTCTTTGAAGATTGCGGGCAGGTCCTGTAGAAATTTCTGGAATATTCCTGAAATCGGCACACGGGTAAGTTCAGTCCCGAGGTTCCGGGCCAGCAGTGTCGTATCCTCAAAGTTTGCCTGAGAAGTATACTCTGATGGCATGAAAACGGCCATGACGTTTTCCTTCCCCAAGGCACGCACGGCAATACAGGCAGTAAGGGCAGAATCAATGCCCCCGCTTAACCCCACTACGGCCCTATCAAATCCACACTTATGGACATAATCTTTTGTACCCATCACCAGGGCCTTCAAAATGGACTCTGGTTCTGTTTCACTCATGGGGTGGAGGTCACCTTGCTGGCTGTCCGTGTCAAAAAGGACCATGTCTTCTTCGAAGTCCTGGGCACGAGCCGCCATCTCACCAGAAGAATCAAAAGCCATGCTGCCGCCATCAAAAAGCACGCTGTCATTGCCGCCCACCTGATTGACATACAGGACGGGGACCCCGTACTTTTTCGCAATATTTGCGAGCATGTCCTGTTTCAGTTCTATCTTCCCGGCATGGAAGGGAGAGGCTGATAGATTGATGATGATGTCAGCCCCTTCTTTAATCATGCCGGCCACCGGATCGAGAGGATAAATTCTACGCGAAAAAGTCCGTGGAAAGAAATCGCTGTCGTTCCAAATATCCTCACAGATGGTCAGCCCTATCATGGAACCCTTGTACGAGAAAGGCGACCATTGCGTGCCTGGTTCAAAGTACCGTCTTTCATCAAAGACGTCATAATCCGGCAGCAAACGCTTGTCAGATCGATGGAGGATCTCGCCTCCATCAAAAAGGACTGCTGAGTTATACAGGGGATTTCCCTCCTCATCCGGATTTTCACCCACAAATCCGCATATCACTCCAATCCCTGCCACCGAGGCTACGAGTCTGCGGAGATAGTCCAGGTTATGAGTCACAAAGTCGCGCCTCTCCAGAAGATCCCGTGGCGGATACCCGGAAATCACCAGTTCTGAAAACACGACAAGGTCAGAGGAAAGGCCCTTGGCCTTATCTATGAACCCCATCATCTTTTCCGTGTTGCGTCCAAAATCCCCGATGGTGGGATTAATCTGGGCTAAAGCAATCTTCATGGGCATCACAATAAAAAAAGCAAGGCTACCTTGTGTCAGAACGACACCCTTGCTTTTACTTGGCAATTCGCACTTTTTTCAAGTCTTTTACATGATGGGAAGATATTTTTCAATCTCGAATTGGCTCACATGGGTCCGGTAGCAATCCCACTCGATCTTCTTGTTCTCCACGAACTTGTTAAAAATGTGATCCCCCAAGGTCTCGCGCACCAACGCGCTTTCTTCCACCGCTTGAATCGCTTCAAACAGGTTTCCCGGCAATGAGTCAATACCGGCCTGCTCTCGCGCTGCCCCCTCCATCTCGTAGATATCCTCTTCGACTGGGTTTGGAAGGGCATAGTTTTCTTCAATGCCCTTTAATCCGGCCGCCAGCATGACTGCAAAGGCCAGATAGGGGTTGCAAGCAGGGTCAGGAGAGCGAAACTCAATGCGCGTCGCCATCTCCTTGCCCGGCTTATACATGGGCACCCGCACCATGGCAGATCGGTTTCGCCTGGCCCACGAAACATAAACCGGTGCTTCGTAACCAGGGACCAGCCGTTTGTAGGAGTTGACCCACTGGTTGGTCACAGCCGCCATTTCACGGGCATGTCGCAAGATCCCTGCAATGTAGGATTTGCCGGCGGCCGACAGGTGGTAACGATCGTTGGCATCAAAGAATGCATTTCTGTCTCCTTCAAACAGGGACTGGTGCGTGTGCATGCCGCTTCCATTTTCCCCAAAAACCGGCTTGGGCATGAAGGTAGCATAGAATCCGTGCTGCCTGGCAATCTCCTTGACCACGATTCTGAGCGTCATGGTCTTATCCGCCATTTTTAGGCCCTCGTCATAACGCATGTCAATCTCATGCTGGCTCGGGGCAACCTCATGATGGCTGTATTCTATCTGAACCCCCATATCCTGAAGGGCAAAGATGGTCTCTCTTCTTAGATCACCCCCCATGTCCAAAGGCCGCGCGTCAAAATACCCACCCTTGTCAATGAATTTTGGGTTCTCATTGTTTTCAAAGTAGAAATATTCAAGCTCCGGCCCCGCGTAAAAGGTATATCCTTTGTCTGCCGCTTTCTTCAAAATGCGTTTTAGCACATACCTAGGGTCACCCTCATAATGGGTGCCATCAGGCTGTAAGATGTCGCAAAACATCCTGACCACAGGTTTGTCGCTGGGTCTCCACGGCAAGAACTGAAAGGTGGTTGGGTCTGGTTTGGCGATCATGTCACTTTCTTCGATTCGGGCAAACCCTTGGATCGAAGAGCCATCAAAACCCATGCCCTCGGTCAAGCCTTCTTCCAATTCAGATGGGGTGACGGCAAAACTCTTCAAAATCCCCAAGACATCCGTGAACCAAAACTGGATGAAGCTCACATCTGCGTCTTTGACGATGTTCAATACGTCCTGTTCCGTCTCACAAATCATTGTTTCGTCCTCCCTTCGATTCTGGCCTTGTTTCACCAAAAGCCTTTCAGCGGACTTTCTGCAAGTACGGGGCCACAATTAATTATATAATGATATTAGATAGTTATAACCGCCCACCCGCCCCAGCATGCACAATAAGAAACGTTTTTGTCGGGCGATCTCCCCAGAAACAACGTTTTTGTGTTCCAGGCAAAAAAGACAATTTTAATACATAATTGCAGCTCAATCGGACGGGCTATTGAAGGATTGACAGCGCCAGACTAGCGATTTAGCCCCGCTTTCGTACGGGCACATAAGCTCTTTCATTTGGCCCAACATAGATCTGGCGAGGCCGCTGGAGTTTCCAATTGGGGTCATCGGTGCTTTCCTTCCACTGGCTGATCCAGCCTGGCAAGCGGCCAATGGCAAACATGACGGTGAACATGTTAACCGGAATCCCCATGGCCCGAAGCAAAATGCCGCTGTAAAAATCGATGTTCGGATAAAGGTGATGATCAATAAAATAGGGGTCCTTCAAGGCCACCTCTTCCAATCTCTGGGCAATCTCCAACAGGGGGTCTTCCCGTGTGACTTTTCCCAGGACCTTGTCACACACCTGCTTCATGATCCGGCCCCTTGGATCATAGGTTTTATAGACGCGATGGCCAAACCCCATGAGCCGAAACGGGTCTTTTTTGTCCCTGGCCCGGGCCAAGAAGGGGGCCAGATCACCGCCGCTTTCATGGATCTGACCGAGCATTTCCACCACGGCCTGGTTTGCACCGCCATGTAAAGGCCCCCAAAGGGCGCATATGCCGGCTGAAATAGCCGCATAAAGGTTGACCTTTGCGCTACCCACCAGTCGGACCGCCGCCGTAGAACAGTTCTGCTCATGGTCGGCATGGAGAATCCAGAAGACGTTCAAGGCCCTGACCACCTCTTCATCGATGACATAAGGCCGGACGGGTGAATCAAACATCATGTTTAGAAAATTTTCCGGGTAGGTGAGATCATGTCTCGGGTAGACGGTCTTGTGCCCCCTGAAGATCTTATAAGACATGGCCGCCATGGTCCTCACCTTGGACAGGAGCCTGGTCACCGTGATATTGATCTCCTCCTCCTCTGTTCTCGTGGGGATTTCGGGATAGAAGGCCCGCAAGGCGTTCACCATAGAGGAAAGGATGCCCATGGGATGGGCCCATCTGGGGAAGTGCTCAAAAAAAGCCCGCATATCCTCATGGACAAGGGAGTGGTCATTCAACAGCACAGAGAAGCCGTTCAGCTGTTCTTGGGTGGGCAATTCACCGTTTATCAAAAGGTATGCGGTTTCGACAAAGGTGGAATGTTCGGCAAGCTGCTCCACTGGAATGCCCCTGTATCGTAGAATGCCTTTCTCGCCATCCACAAAGGTGACGGCGCTCTGGCAGTTGGCTGTATTGACAAAGCCGGGATCTAATGTGACAAGGCCGGTTTCCCGGAGTAACCTGCTAATGTCAATAGCCTTTTCGCCTTCCGAGCCCGTGACGATGGGTAGTTCAAAGGTTGTACCATCTATGAGAATCTTTGCGGTCTCTTCCATCCTTCTTAACCTTCCTAACTCCTTCAATCTGGATTAACGGCAAAGCCTTCACGCCTGGCTGCCTGAATGAGTCTATTGTCAAAACTCATTATCGGCACCTTTGAAGGGTCTTCCTGGGTCGCTACCAAAACCGAAGCAAGTTGCATGGCATCTGCCGCCCTTAACGGATGCACTTGCAAGAGACGAAGGGCTCTATCTTTGACCTTGGGAACAGAAATAATCTCAAAAGCCATGTCAAAAAATTCATTCATTCTTTCCTTTGCCGAGGCAAAAACGACTTCTCTTAAGGAACCCTCCCGAACTCGTCGGCATAAGGCACTAAAAACCTCAACCTTGCTCATTGTCCAGACCATAACCTCCCGATCAGAGTGAAGGGCCTTGACGCACTGACGAGTCTCTTTTTCAGAGACCAAAAAGGGAACAATCGCTGACGAGTCCCAGAATCTCACGGGCCTTTATCCCTTTCTTCCAAGAGGGCCTCCAGAACCCCACTCGCATCGCCTTCAGATAGAATGACCTGGTCCATACTCAAAAAACTTGAAGAAACCTGTGTCTTCTTGGGCAGCGTAACGATCCCCAGATCGTACATCTCCTTCACCCACGAAGCTCCTTTCTCAGTGTAACGTCGCTTTCCTAGCCCCACGATTCGGGCCAAGGGTGTTTTCCTGTAAACAATTTCAATTTCCTCCCCGCCCTTAACAAGCCTTAGATAGTAGCTCAGCCGATTTTTTACCTCTGTCACGTTCGCCCTTATCACCAAATACCTCCTTCGAACATGCTGTGCTGGTCATTTTCAATATATAGCAGTGCCCATCCACGAACCGAAGAGGGCACTGCACAGTGTCCAATTCAGAAATGAGCAACTTTTTTGATGAGCAAGGCCGCACAAGGGTTTACGGCGAGGCGTACATTATGTACGTCGCAGCCGAAAACCCGCGGAGAACGCCGCTCATCGGAAAAAGGGCCATTTATGGATGGACACTAGCTATTATAGCCAGGTACAAAAGGCCTGTCAAGTCCCTAATGGGCAGAGGCCGTAGGCCTCCGGTGCAAAAACCAGGAGGCGGTAGCCCTTGGATCAAAGATGTAAGGAGGGCATTTACCGATAGAGACGATAGTCAACGCCGTGTTTCTTGGCCTTATAGGCAAACTTCCGCTCAGTCGTTCTCAGAATCTGAGCCCCCTTTGCCATATTGCCCCGGGTGGCTTTCAACGCATCGATAATCACTTCCCTTTCCAGATTCGCCAGGGCATCCTCAAGGGACCTTCCCGGCAGGGTATCGGACTCTTCTGCCGTCTGGACGGTAGGGGGCAGGTGGTAGCTGTGGACAACGCCCTCGTCGCACAGGAGCACGGCCCTTTCTACGCAGTTTTCAAGTTCCCGCACATTGCCCGGCCAGTGGTACTGTATCAGCATGTCGATGGCTGGTGTGGAAAAGCGGCGGATGTCCTTGTGATTCTCTTTGGCGTATTTTTCCAAGAAGTGGTCGGCCAAGAGCAAGATATCCGTCTTGCGCTCTCTCAAGGGGGGCATGTAGATAGGAAAGACATTCAGCCTGTAGTAGAGGTCCCCCCGAAACGTTTCCTCCTCCACGGCCT
>DAOUZN010000099.1 GCA_030665585.1 Deltaproteobacteria bacterium
GATTATCGAATTAACCAAAGGAAATCTCTAATGTGGGCAGAGATAAACGTCAATCATTTAAAGGAGGTCTTTGAGGGCATGAGGGTGGTTGATATCACTACTCCAAAGATAAACGCCTACATTGAAAAACGTCTTAGTGAGGGGACGGCTAATGGAACAATTAACCGCCAGCTCTCAGCGCTGAAACGGATGCTGACCCTTGGAGCACAGCAGACTCCTCCAAAGGTTGCTCAGATTCCCTATATTCCAAGACTCAGAGAGAACAATGTGCGGAAGGGATTCTTTGAGTACTGGGAGTTCGTGGCGCTCAGGGATAACCTACCCGAGTACCTTAAAGGCCTTGTCACCTTTGCCTATAAAATGGGTTGGCGTTACGGGGAAATCATTGAGTTAACCTGGGACCGTGTGGACATGATAAATGGTATTGTGAGACTGGAAGCAGGGGAGACCAAGAACGATGCTGCTCGTACCGTGTACTTGGATGATGAGTTGAAGGAGGTCTTTCGGAAACAATTGAAAGCCCACAGGGGGCCAAAGCCTCCCATACCCTATGTCTTTCCCAATAGGTTTGGGACAGACAAAATCAGTCGCATTGATAGGGCTTGGGCCACAGCGTGTGAAGAGGCTGGTATTGGCAAAAGGCTATTTCACGACTTCAGACGAACCGCTGTGAGAAACATGGTCCGGTCTGGTACTCCCGAAACCGTGGCCATGAGAATTAGCGGTCACAAAGACAGAAGGATATTTGAGCGTTACAACATTGTGAGCGAGAAAGACCTACAAGATGCAGCTTGGCGACAGGAAAAATATCTTCAAAAACAACTGGATACAATCTCCACGGGCACAATTTCAGGCACAATTGCCAATTTGGGGTCCAAAGAAGGGGGTTTCCCGACAACCGATGATACTATTCACTGAATCCATAACCTATTATTTTTCTTCTGTATCCTTATCAGGCAGGAATCTGAAAACCCCTCTGGGCATGTCTCTGCGGCTCATGGTTTTCTTGGATACCCTGTCCAGTTCACGCCACGGATTGAATTCCGTCTTCTTGTGTTTCACCTTTTTCTGGTATGCTTTCTGGGGCCCCTTTTTTTGAACCCGAGCCTCTTTTTTCATATCTGAGAGGTTTGAACCAGTCGTCTCAAGGCCTCCCTTAAACTGGACGTTATGCAGATCTATCACCTTCTTGAAAACAGTATCGTTGAACGTGACCTTTTTCCGGAAGATTGACTCACTAAGATCGACCTCGCCCCTAAATGACCCGCTGTCAAAGGCGGCTCCTTCCTGAAAATCACAGAAGGTGAAGGCGGCTCCCTTTTCAAATATGGCCCCGTTAAAGTGAACCGGGTCATGAAACGTACAGTCTTCAAAATGCACGTTTTCCCTGAAAACAGCCCTGCCAAAGTCCGCTTTCTTGTTAAAAGTTACATCACAAAAGGTGAGCTTTCCCAGAAAGATCCCGTTTCCGAAGTGGACTTCATCTGCAAAAACCGATTCATCAATGGACAAATCAATGTTGGCTGAATCAATCTGCGCTTTGCCCAGCTCACATTCTTCAATACTGATGGGCCTGTTATCCTTATTGGCAATAGCTACGATCTCTGCCAAGCTTGGTATGATCCTCTCCTCTATGAGGATTAAACGACTTGATCCTGTTTCGTCCGCATCACCTAACTGGGTCAGCTCTTCCAGACTGAACTCAGGAAGATCGTCCTCATCTTCGTCATCATCCATATCATCATCGTCTATATCATCTTCATGCATCTTCTTATCTCTTGCGTGGATTCCTTGATTGTGGTCCTGATTTGAAATATAGGAACACCTCAGATCTTGGAAACGCCGGTCTCGCGTCTCCCTTGAACCTCAATTGAACCATATCCCTGTTTTTCAAAGGGCCGAGGCCTTATGAAATATATAGTTTGTTTCCTGAAGGGGGTCAAGGGTAGGGGAGGGAGGAAGACATAATCAATGCATAAAGTTCACATCATTCGGAAATTTGTTTGTATGACAGGCATGGGCTTTTTCTTAGCCCTCCTATGGCTTGATGAAGGCACGATGGCTTCGCAGTGGCGTCAGGTGCCGTGGGTGGACGACGGCGATACCGTGGTCCTTTCGGATGGCACGCGGGTGCGCTACATTGGGATCAACGCCCCCGAGATAGCCCATGAAGATAGACCCGCAGAAAGGTTTGGGTCCGAGGCCAGAGCCTTTAACGCCAAGCTGGTATACCAGAAGAAGGTTCGGCTGGAGTTAGACCGAGAAAGAAAGGACCAATATGGTCGCCTGCTGGCCTATGTCTTCCTCGAAGACGGGACATTTGTTAACGCTGAACTGGTAAAATCCGGCCATGCTTACTACCTGTTTCGCACGCCAAATGCCAAATACGCTCAGCTGTTACTCCGGCTTCAGCGAGAGGCCATGGCAAAAAGGGTAGGGCTATGGAAAGGATTCCCAGACCAACGGGGATACTACGCGGGAAACAGCCGTTCCAAACGTTTTCACCACCCCGATTGTCCCTTTGGAAAGATGATATCTTCCAAAAACCGCATCGTCTTTAGGACAAAGTACGACGCATTCTGGGCAGGCTATGCCCCTTGCAAACGGTGCAATCCATAAGCGCCCGACGACATTCTGAGAGGGTTTCCCCGCCTATTCTTTTTTCTCCTGGGCTACTACCTTTTCAATGATGTGGGCCGGCACTTCTGCATAATGGTCGAACTCGGAGGTAAAGGAGCCCCTGCCGCCGGTCATAGACGTGAGATCCGGGGCATATCTCAAGATCTCGGCCATGGGTATCTGGGCTTGGATGACTTGCTTCTTACCCGTGGATTCCATGCCCACAACCTTGCCCCGCCTGCCATTCAGATCTCCGATCACGTCGCCCATGTATTCCTCCCTCACCGTCACGGTCAGGTTCATGATGGGCTCGAGCATGGTGGGTTTTGCCTCTCTTAACCCCTGCTTAAAACACATGGATGCGGCAATCTTGAAGGCCATTTCAGAAGAGTCCACTTCATGGGACTTGCCATCATAAAACCGCACCTTTACATCCACAACCGGGTAACCTGCCAGAACACCGGACGACATGGCCTCGACGATCCCCTTTTCTACCGCAGGCACAAAATTTCGCGGCACGTTCATACCTGCAAGGGCCTGCTCAAATTCAAAACCCTTTCCCTCTTCAAGGGGCGTGATATCGAAATGGACTTCAGCAAACTGCCCTCGGCCCCCTGACTGTTTCTTGTGACGATAAACAACGCCTTTGACCCCCTGCCTGATCGTCTCTTTGTAAGGAATCCTTGGGATGTTCAGATTCACCTCAACCCCGAACTTGCGCTTGAGTTTCTCTGCCATGGTCTCGATGTGGATTTGACCCATGCCCGAGATGAGGATCTGCTTGGTTTGGGCATCTCGGTCCAGCTTTAGAGTGGGGTCTTCCTCCAGCAGCTTGGAAAGAGACGTCAATATCTTGTCCTCGTCCCCTTTGGACTTGGGCTCCATGGCATAAGCGATGAGGGTGGGCAAGGGGTCAAGGCTATGGTACCGTATCTTCTTGGCATCATCACACAGCGTATCCCCTGTGGTGGTCTCCTTGAGCTTGGCAACGGCGACAATATCGCCCGGCCCCGCCTTGGTTGTAGCGGTCTGTTCCCTGCCTGCGATCTGAAGGAGTTGTCCGCATCGTTCCTTGGTCTGCCTGGATGCATTATAAAACGAGCTGTCCGGCACAAGGGTTCCGGAAAAAATCCTGAAAATACTCAGTCTGCCCGCATAGGGGTCAGCCACGGTCTTGAAAACCAGAGCTGAGAACGCTTCCTCCGGGTCAGGTCTGCGTTCCGTTGTTTCCCCTGTGTCAGGGTCCGTGCCGGTCCTTGCCCCACGTTCCAGGGGTGATGGCAAACACACGTTAATACAATCCATCAAGAGATCCACCCCCATATTCTTGGTCGCTGAACCACATAGGACCGGGACAAAGGTCCGGGCCAGGGCGCCGGCGCGAAGCCCCTGCACAAGTTCTTCCTCGGTCAGCGGTTGCCCATCTAAGTATTTTTCCAATAGCGCATCGTCAGCTTCCGCAATGTTTTCCACCAAGGCCTCCCGTTCAGAGGCGACTTGGTCCTGCAATTCCGGGGGAACCTCTCCGGTGCTCGATTTTCCATCTTTCCCGTAGAAATGGGCCTTTTGGGTGACCAGATCGATGACGCCCTGAAAGTTCTCTTCCGCACCTATAGGAATCTGTACAAACACCGGTTTTGGTTTGAAGGCCTCGGCTATCTCCTTGAAGGTTCCGAAAAAATCAGCCCGCTCACGATCCATTTTATTGATAAAGACCAATCTGGCCATCTCGAACTGGTCCGCCAGGTCCCAGGCCTGTTCGGTCTGCACTTTCACGCCATCAATGGCTTCAATGACGACGACGGCGCCATCGGCTCCTTGAAGGCACGATCTGGTATCTGAAAAAAAATTGGCATCTCCAGGGGTATCGATGATGTTCACCCGATGGCTTTTCCATGAATACTGATGAAAGGCCGAGCTGATGCTAACCTTCCGCCGCACTTCTTCCGGCTCAAAATCCATGACGCTGTTTCCATCATCCACACGGCCCAAGCGCGTGGTCACACCCCCGGTAAACAGGAGGGCTTCCGCCACGGAGGTCTTGCCCGCACCACCATGGCCAACCAGCGCAATGTTTCTCAACCCTTTAACGGATTCCTCCATAGACATCCATCTCCAATCCTGTGTTTTCTTCCCGAAAGACTCATCTATTCACAAAAAAATATCTCTACATTTTGGAGGGAAAAAAATCAACCCCAATATTGATGATGGTTTCGTAAAAAGTCAATTTTACTCACTCCGTGAACATTTTGGGGGCCCTTGAGATATTCAGCTAAAATGCTAAAACTCGGGCTAACGCCCTCAAACAGTTACCATTTTTTAACGCTGAATATCTCAAGTGCCTTTCTCCCAAAACGTTCAATGTCGTTCGCAAAACACTTTTTACGAGTCTCTCAATATTGATGGCTTCGTAAAAATCGGAAAAAGCGGTTTTCTGACCTGTTCATGAATCGTCTGGTCCGCCGAAGTTGGAGAGGGAAAGAAAACGTGCTATCCTGAAAACGAAGCCAAAGCATTCTCGGAAACGGACACGACCCAAATGGTTGGACTGTTCAAGGACCTCTCAGCAGATCAGGCAAATGCATACGGGCTGGTCCTGTCTTCATCCGGCATTTCGCACCGTGTCACAAAAGGGAAGCGCGGGTGGGATATATGGGTCCATGATGTGGACTACGAAAAGGCCCTGAACACCATCCAACAATACCTTGATGAAGAACAAGATCTCCAGCCAACGGATGAACTTCTCAGCCACAAGTATCCTAAGACTTTTACGGGACTCTGGGTCTCTGGCCTATTGCTGGCATGCCATGTCGCTGCCACCGTCGGCCATGGGCACCAAGTTTTTGTCAAGGCCTACGGATCATCAGCTTTTCACGTTGTGCATGGGCAATGGTACAGGGCTGTCACGTCACTGATGATTCATGCCAACGCATTGCACTTGGCAGGCAACATGGTTGGCATCGCTTTATTCGGCACCGCGGTGTGTACCATGATGGGCTGGGGCGTTGGCTGGCTTATGATCCTTGCAACCGGCATCATCGGCAATCTCGTCAATGCTTTTTTGTTCAGGGCGGGGCATCTTTCGGTCGGGGCATCCACAGCCGTCTTTGGAGCCATAGGAATCCTTGCAGCGCACCAGTTTTTCAAGAAGTTTAGGCTGCGTGGCCACCGAATGAGGGCGTGGCTTCCCTTGGCAGGCGGTGTCGCCCTGCTCGGCATGCTCAGTTCCGGAGAGCATGTTGATTTGACGGCTCACCTGTTTGGGTTCGTGGCAGGGATGATCCTGGGGGCCTTTCACGCGGTTTTTCTTAGAACGCCGGCACCAAAGGCCTGTCAGGCTTGTTGCCTTCTTATTGCCTTAGGCGTCCTCGTTGTGTCTTGGATGAAGGCTTTTGGCCACGGGTGAGCCGATTTGTCACACCGCCCGGCTGCTATTGCTGGGTGACTCGAAAGATCTCCTCGATTGTCGTAATCCCATCTAAGACCTTTTGTGCGCCATCCTGCCGAATAGTAATCATTCCTCTTTCCACGGCAGTGCGTTTGATGGCATTGGCGTCTGAGGTCTTCAAAATGACATTCTTGACGGCATCATCCAGGAGCATGAATTCAAAGATGCCCTTCCTCCCCTTGTAGCCCGTGTGAAGACACGCAGGGCAACCTTTGCCACGGTACATTTGCTTCCCATCTAGTCTTTCAGGAGATATGCCGATGCTTTGCAGGGATTCATTGTCGGGCGTGTATGCCTCTTTGCACTCGTCGCAAATGACGCGCACCAATCGCTGGGCCAAGATAGCAATGACTGAAGAGGTCACCAGAAACTGTTCTATCCCCATGTCAATAAGGCGGGTCACCGCACTGGCCGCATCGTTCGTGTGAAGGGTGGAGAAAACCAGATGGCCGGTCAGGGCGGACTGGATGGCGATTTCTGCTGTTTCCAGGTCCCGAATCTCGCCCACAAGAATCACGTCCGGGTCCTGACGAACAATAGAGCGCAACCCCTTGGCAAACGTGAGGTCGATCTTGGGATTGACCTGAATCTGGGCAATACCGTCCATCTGGTATTCAACAGGATCTTCCACGGTGATGATGTTGATCTCCGGGCTGTTGATCGTGCTCAGGGCCGCATAAAGGGTGGTCGTTTTCCCGCTTCCCGTGGGTCCTGTCACCAGGATGATGCCATGGGGGGTCCTAATGAGCTTGTCAAAGGCTTGCAGCTTGTCTTCAAGCATACCCAGGTCGGAAAGCTTCAGCAGCACGCTTGATTTGTCAAGTAATCGGAGGACGACCCGCTCCCCAAAGGCTGTGGGAATGGTAGAGACGCGGATATCCACATTCTTGTCAGCGATCCTGATGTCGAGCCGCCCATCCTGGGGAAGCCTTTTTTCCGCAATGTTGAGCTTCGCCATGATCTTCACGCGGGATACCAGCGTTGACTGAATGTGTTTCGGCGGGGAGAGCTTGTCATACAGAATGCCGTCTATACGGTAGCGAATCTTGAGGTGATTTTGATATGGTTCGATATGGATGTCACTGGCACGGGCCTTCACCGCCTGAGAAAGCATCAGGTTGACCAGTCGGATAATGGGTGCGTCGCTTGTTTCATCCAGAAGATCCCCGGTTGCCTCAATCTCGGACATGATCAGGTCACTGTCTTCCTCCCCATGCATGCCCTCAATGACCTGTTCAGCAGAACCACTGCTCATCTCATAGGCCACATTGATGACCGACAGGATGGCCGCGTGAGGCGCAAGCACCGTTTGAGTCCCATTCCAACCCAAGGCCAGGCGCAAGTCGTCAAGGGGTTGAAAAACCAGGGGATCGTTGACGGCAACAA
>DAOUZN010000166.1 GCA_030665585.1 Deltaproteobacteria bacterium
AGCCTGGTGCCTCACGATGCATCCATCCGTGTCACAGGCAAAGAGATCCCGTATGTCAGCCGCGGCGGCCTCAAACTGGAGGCGGCCCTACAGACGTTTGACATTGATGTCACGGGCTTGCGTTGTCTGGATGTGGGTGCTTCAACCGGGGGGTTTACGGATTGTCTCGTCCAGCACGGTGCAAGCCACGTCACTGCCGTGGATGTGGGTTACGGCCAACTCCACTGGAGATTGCGGTCCGATCCCCGCGTCAAGGTGATAGAGCGGACAAACATCCGCTATCTTGACACAGGAGCCGTGGGCGAGCCGGTGGACCTGGCCTGTATTGACGTGTCGTTTATTTCGCTCAGGATTGTGATGCCTGCTGTTCTAAAATTCGTGAGGCGGCCGGGCCGGATAATTTGCCTGATCAAGCCCCAGTTTGAGGTGGGGAAAGGATTGGTAGGAAAGGGGGGTGTGGTCCGTGATCCCGCCTTGCGTCAACAAGTCATCAAAGATCTTACCAGGGCATTCAGCGTCCTTGGACTCCGCCAGGCAGGAATCATCCCCTCCCCTATTCTCGGCCCCAAGGGTAATCAGGAATATTTGGTGTATTTGAAAGTGGACCGCTCCGCTCCATGACCTCATGAGAGGTGCCCGCAATGGGCCCCTTCCAGAAGCTTTCCCCCGCTACCGCCGACAAACGCAATCCATGAGCCCGGTGTTCAGGCGTTGTCTTCTTACGACGGCGAACACACAGAATTGACATAGGATGCTGACATTGTTAAAATCATTTATTATTATGGAAAGAATGAAGTCCCTTCCTCGGTAGAATACCAAGATGACGCCACCAGAGGCAGGAACCTAAGAGGAGATTATGCCTGTTTACGAGTACACAGCCCTTGACACGTCAGGCAAGAGCATGAACGGCATCGTTGATGCTGATAGCGCTCTGGCCGCTCGCCAGAAGCTCAGAGGCTCGGGGATGTTTCCGGTGCAGGTGAAAGAGGCTGCCTCTGTTTCCATGCCCACAGGCGTTCCTTCCGGTCCTGTGTCTGTCTCGGGTTTTTTCAAGAGGGTGAAGCCCGGCGAAGTCTCTGTCATGACGAGGCAGCTGTCTATCTTGTTGGCAGCCGGCGTTCCCTTGGTGGCTGCCCTGGACGCCTTAGGGTCCCAGATGACGAATCAGCTGTTGAAAAAAATCGTGGCCCAGATCAAGGAATCCGTCAACGAGGGCAATAGCCTCGCATTTTCTCTGTCTCAACATCCCCGGCTATTTTCAAACATTTATGTCAACATGGTCCGAGCCGGTGAGGCTTCGGGATCCCTTGACGTGGTGCTGGGTCGCCTGGCAGAATATGGCGAACGTCAACATGCGCTCAGGGGGCGTTTCCAGGCCGCTTTGGCCTATCCGGTCTTCATGTTTTTCATCGGAAGCCTCGTCCTCTTTTTCTTGATTACCTTTGTCGTACCGAACATTACACAGATTTTTACTGAGATGCATCACACGTTGCCCTTGCCTACCATCATCCTGATCGCCGCGAGCGGTCTCCTTAAGTCCTTCTGGTGGGCAATGGCGCTGGCTGGGGTTGGCGTTGTCATCGGGGTCAAACAGTTCATAAAGACATCGAAAGGTCACTACATCTGGGACAAGATTAAGCTCACGACGCCTGTGTTTGGAAGCATCAACCAAAAGATGGCCCTGGCCCGATTTGCCCGGACCCTCGGAACTCTGCTCGAAAGCGGCGTCCCGCTTCTATCTGCCCTTGACATCGTGAGGAATATCGTTAACAACATCCTCATTGCCCGCGACATCGATAACGCCAGCGAAGAGATCGAAGCAGGAAAGAGCCTGGCCGTTCCCCTTGGACGAAGCCCCTGGTTTCCCTCCATTGCCGTGCAGATGATATCCGTGGGCGAACAGAGCGGGGAGTTGGAAGCGATGCTGAACAAGATTGCGGATTCCTACGAAAGCGATGTGGAATCTCAGATCATGGCCATGACGTCCATGTTGGAACCAGTCATGATCCTGGTCATGGGTCTTGCGGTTGGGTTTATTGTTATATCCATATTACTTCCCATTTTTGAAATGAACCAAATGATACGGTAAAACCCTGCTCCGACATTCTGTGTACCCCGGTCCGACTGAGGAGGCGTTATGAAGAGACGAAAACGTGATCACGACCAGGGCTTTACGCTGATTGAGCTCATGGTGGTTATTGTTATCCTGGGCATTTTGGCCGGACTCATCATCCCAAGGATCATGGGCAGGCCGGAAGAGGCACGCCGCATGAAGGCCAGGATCCAGCTGGAAAGCATCGAAACGGCCCTAAAACTATACAAGCTCGATACGGGTTCTTACCCGACCATAGAGCAGGGGCTTGAAGCCTTGGTGACCCCCCCGTCCGAGGGTGACCTAGAAAATTTAGGCTCTCGCTATCGCCGAGGGGGCTATTTGGAAAAGGGGAAGGTGCCTAAAGACCCGTGGGGTAACGACTTTGTTTACCTATCGCCTGGCGTCAACGACGAATACGGCTTTGACCTGAGTTCTTATGGCAAGGACGGACAACCCGAGGGTGAAGGTGACGATGCGGACATTAACAGCTGGGAACTGGAAGAATAGTGTCCGTCCGGATGCCTTGCACGGAGCGCACGGGGGCTCTGATCCAGGAACGCAGATTTCTTTTCAGAATCAAGGACAATGATGCAGCATACACACTCATTGAGCTGACCGTAGTTGTCTTTTTGATTGGTATTATGCTTGCGCTGGCTGTCCCACGAATTCAGGATTCTTTTTTGTCTGATGATCTAAAAACAGCCACCCGTCGGTTGATCGGAAGAATAAGAGAATACAGGGTCCAGGCAGTTCAAGAACAAAAGGACTACCAGCTTCACTTCGATATAGAATCGAACGAATATTGGTGGGAAGGACTGAGTCCAAAGAAAGACTCAACAACAGAGAAAAAAGTGCAAGGCGGGCGGAAGGTATTCACTCTCCCCGGCAATATACGTATTCTGGATGTTCAACTCCAAGGCTCAGGCAAGGAAAGTATGGACAATGTGATTGTCCGCTTTACTAAAAAGGGATACGTAGAACCTGCTGTCATACATATTGGAACCAAGGCCGACAATGCGCATACCATCGTGTTGAGCCCATTCCTCAGCACTGTAAAGACATATGACGAGTATATAGACATAGATAGCATGGAATCTGGTTCGTTTTCCTCGCAATT
>DAOUZN010000120.1 GCA_030665585.1 Deltaproteobacteria bacterium
TTCATGGTTTCCCCATACCGGCCCTCCCGGCGGGACACGATGGCCAACCGGTAGTAAGCCGCGGGGTCCTCAGGACGTAATTCTATGGCATGCGAGAAGGCATCCTTGGCCGCTTTCAGGTCTCGCTTCAACAGGTAAGCGGTTCCTTTAAGGATATGAGCGCGGTAGTCCTTGGGTTGTCCGGTAAGAACCACCTTCAGCTGCTCAAGAGCCAAGTCGGGGGCCCTCTCAGCAAGATAACTCTCTGCAAGCAAGATTCGGGCGTTCAGGTTTCCAGGGTTGTATTCCACGGCTTTCAGCAGTGCCCCCTTTGCCTTTTTCTGTTCTTTTTGAGCCACGTAAACGAGCCCAAGGTCATAGTATGCGCCTGCGTGGCGGGGGTAATCACGAATCACGGCTTCAAGGATGTCGGCTGCCTTTGGCCATTGTCTGTCTGTGAGAAGCAGGCGGGCTTTTAACAAGCGAGCCCGCAGGTTGCCGCCATCTTTTTCCAGGACTTCATCAACGAGCGCTCTTGTTTTCTCTGGCTTGCCCATGTCCATGTAAAGAGATGCAATGGCATTCTGAATCTCGACGTCTTTGGGTCGCAGTTTCTGCGCCTGTTGCATCCACTGCAAGGCCTCCTGCCAGTTTTTCTGAGACGCATAAAAGGCGCCCAGAGTCATCTTCGGACCCACGCGGTCCGGGGCCTGCGCGGCCATTTTGAGATAGCTGTCCTCAGCGGCTTCGAGGTTGCCGCGGCGTACATAGAAGTTGCCCAGTTGGCCAAGCAGGGCGACATTGGTCTGGTTTCGGGCAATGGCCTCCTCCAGCATGGTCTGCGCCTCCTCGAATTCACCGCGCTGCTCATAAAACCTCGCCAGCTCGAGCCTGGGATCAGGATCCTCTGGGCTGGCCTCTACGGCCTTTGTCAGGTACGCCTCGGCTTCGGTAAACTGTTTTTGACTGCCCGCGATACGAGCCAGCGAGATGTAGGCCCTGATATTTTTGTCGTCTATGGCGGTTACCTTTTGGAGGACGTCTGTGGCCTCTTGTGATTTGCCTTCCTGCAGGAGCACCCCCATCTGCAAGAACAAGGCATCCACATTTTCCGGCTCTTTCTGTAAGACCAGAAGCGCCTTTTCGGCCGCCTCCCCAGTTTGTCTGGCAAGAAGATAAAACTGGCCCAACTTGAGCTGAGCATCCAGGTTTTCCGGATCGAGATCCACTGTTTTGGACAATTCAGGAAACGCCTGCTTTGGCTGGCCTGTTTTCAGATAAGCCAGGGCGAGCTGATAGTGCCCTCGGGCGAATTTTGGCTCGGCCTGTATCGCGTTCTTATACTCAATAATGGCTTTCTTGAATTCCTCTTTTTCAAAGTAGGCCTCTCCCCGCTTCATGTGCTTCGCTCGTTTCTCAGCCGGGTTGCTGCTGCAGGCGAGGAACGTAAACACCAAGAGCACGGGAAAAAGGCTCTGGGAGAAACGGCCGCGGAAAAAACTCATCTGAACCTCCATTCCAAAAATGTCGTCAACCCTCTTCCTAAGAAAAGGACTCTAAGATAATATTCTTTGCGTCAAAGATCGAGTTGCACTTCCTGCCGCTGCTGCTAAAGAAAAAAGCCTCATCCTGGGTGTGCATGCCCACAAGATTTGAGCGTCCAAAGACCTCATCGCTTTTCACCTTTGCCTTGAGGTCATAGCCGTGATGGGAGAGCGCGATCAGATCAGGAGCCCGATCGGCATGGGGGCCGTGATACAGCTCTTCTTTGAAATATACCCGCTTCGTGATTTTTCTGCCATTGTGGAAAGCCAGCTGTTCGAGGCCTTCCTTCAGCTCCTGGCGCACCCGCTCGCAGTCTGCCGGGTCTACGGTTCCGAGAGGATATTTTCCCCTGAGATTGACGTAAATCCGGGAGGGATCCATGGCAAAAGCCGTTGACCCAGGGCCAATATCCATGATGGTCTCAGGTTGTTCTTTCTGGAATTTCAAGTACCCATTTTCTTGCAGCCAGCGGTTCAGGTAGACCTCTGTTTCGACCCCTGTGAAACCGTGGTCGGACAGCATGTAAAATTGGTTTTTTTCTGCTTTGGAACGATTTAGAGCTAGAAAGCGATCGTATACGTGGCCGACAAATCCATCGACCTTTTCAAAGTAATCGAGGCAGGCGCTGTGATAGGGATGTTCCGGTTGTTTCAAGGCGTTCCAAAGAAAGTGCATCAAGCGGTCCGTGCCTGTGACAACCACGATGAAGACGTCCCAGTCGATTTCCTCCCAGAGTAAATCGACCGCTCGTCTGCGACTTTCAAGGGTAGCATCGAGGTCTTGGAACAAGAGGTCGTGGTCCTGCCGGGCCTTCATGGTGTCCACGTCGATACGGTAGCCCATTTCATTTAAGCGCGGGATAAGGGCCTGTGGATATACGGCCTTGTTGATATCTATGGCAACGAACCCGGATATAAGAGCGCCGCTGATTTGGCGGGCGGGATAGGTGGCCGGCATATTGATCACCACGGACTTTTTGCCGCGGGCAGCCAGGTCGTCCCACAACGTGGCTGCCTTGAGATGGGCATAATTGGGAAAATACATCTTGTAAGTACCGGGTTCCAGGTCCATAAACCCAAAAATACCATGTTCTCCGGACTGGGTACCGGTCATGAAAGACGACCATGACACGGACGAAATTTCCGGGATACAAACACTCATCTGGCCGAAGTATCCATCGGCGAAGATCGATGTCATGTTGGGGATATGGCCTCCATCCCTCAAGTCTTCCAGCAAGGGGTAAGGCACGCCGTCCAGACCTACAACGGCCACCTGGGGTTGGTCTTTCTTCTTAAGTTTGTCCAAGAGACCCACTTACGTCCTCCTTCCCAACTGTTTGCCAGAAGGGTAATGTCCGGCTGGTTTGAAGATTTCGTCACTCACGGCCCATAGGCTGCAGTTCAATCTCCACCCGGCGATTCGCACTTCGTCCCACTTCAGTGGCATTCGATTCCACGGGATTTTCTTCACCGAACCCTGTTGTCCGTATTTTCATCGGACTAATTCCTCTTGCCACGAAGTAACTCTGCACGGTATTGGCCCGCAATTCAGAAAGTTTCTTGTTGTACTGATAAGCGCCCAATATGTCGGTATACCCCCGAACAATAACCTCCATGTCAGGGTTTTGTAACATGACCCTGGCGATTCTATCAAGCATGCTGTAGGCCTTCTCGGGAAGTTCATTCGTATTATAATCAAAAGGGATAATGAGCTTGTTCTCTAGAGAAAGCAAGGGTTCTTCCTTTTCCTCTGCCGGGACACGGACGTGGCGTTCTTGAGGAACGACACCATCGATCTGCTGGGCCTCTGAGCTATCCACGCTGGCGTTGTAGGCCAGGGGCCTGCGGGCACTGACATTGTGTTCTTGAGGGTCAATATGCTTCGGCCGAAGGGGGACGGATTCATGACGGGCCTCTGGTTCGGAGACATGACGAGAGCTTGCATCCTCTCCCGATCCGGGCGAAGTTGTCTTTTCGGCGCGTTGGTTTGACGTTAATGTGTGAAGCCCGCTCAATATCTGGCCATAATAGCGCTTAAGGTGGTTCACCTGCCCGTTGAATCGGGCCAGGATCAACAGGTATCCGAAAAAGAGGATCACCAGCAATGTGGATGCATAGACTGCTGTTCTTCTAACGGGTTTCCCGCCCTGTGCCCTGACGAGCGCAACGTCCTGAAGATCACCACGGGTTGTTTCATCCAGCACACTGAGTTCTCGGGCGCACTCCTTGATAATCGCCCGATTAATCGCTTTGGCATCCCGCACATAGCCAGTTAGCAGGGCGTTATCACAGATCACATTGATAAGACGCGGGTATCCGCGGGAGTGAGCGTATATTTTGCCGATCGCCTTTCTGTCAAAGATTTCCCTTCCGCTACCAGCCACCTTCAAACGGTATCTGATGTATTCCCGTGTTTCATTTAGTGTCAGGGGTTCAATGTGATATCTGATCGTAATTCTTTGCCTCAGGGCCCGCACTTCTTTTTCCATCAATGTGTCGTTGAATTCATTTTGCCCCACAAAGAATATGCTCAAGAGTTTTGTATGATCCTTCTCAATATTGGATAGGAGCCGGATTTCTTCAAGGACTTCTTTTGAGAGTCTTTGCGCTTCGTCGATGATGAGCAATACTTTCTTGTTATCCAGGTAGGCAGCGCGCAAGAACTTTGTAAAGTAAATGAGAAAATCGACTTTGGTGGGAAACTTCTTGTTGATGTTGAAGGCATTTGCCAGAAAATTAAGAAACTCCAGCTTCTCTAAGCTCGGGTCAACAACCGTTGCAACAACAATATCCTTGTCCAGGTCCCTCAAGAGAGCATTAATGAGCGTGGTTTTGCCTGTGCCCACGTCGCCGGTAAGCAAGAGGAAGCCTCTGTTGTCCAGTACCCCATACTTCAGCGTTGCCAGGGCTTCTTGATGCTTTTCTCCCAGCCAAAGGAACCTTGGGTCTGCCGTTATCTGAAATGGTTTTTCAACCAGGTTATAATGAGATAGATACATCTCGATGTGCTGATTCTGTTAACCCCCCGGGTTGGAAGTGGGGAGTCTGACGTGGATCCACACGATTCAATCTGTCTCAATGATCCTGAAGTCTGGTCACATATATCCCAAAGACCGTAACTGTGCCATGACTTGTTCCTTGTCCTGGCCCCGGCCTGCGCGTTCGGTGGTGTTTTCCAGGTCTTGTTCCCAGGCCGGGATGTCGGAGGTCTTTGTGGTGGACCCCTTGGCGCCCAAAGAGCGATAACCCTGGTAGTAGAGGGAGCAAAAGGGGATATGATAATGATGGATCGTATTCCAGATATCCCGTTCCTTAAAATGCAAAATCGGATGGACTCTGGTGTGATCCGGATCTGTCCTTGGGCTGAAATAGTCCTCCTCAATCCGTGCTTCTTGTTCATCCCAGCGAATCGCTGTAGCGAGGGCTTTGACGCCATGTTCTTCCATGAACAGATTCATGGCCACGGTTTTCATAAGGTGATTGCCCACAAACGATTCAGGCTCGAAAGGAAAGGCGTCTTCGTTAAAGCCAAGCTTTTCAACTTCCTTTTGATTCCTTTCGTTAAGATCGGCCACCCGAATGAGGTCCCCCACTTTTCTTGCCTTGTCGCTCACATCTGTATTCTTCACCACACAAAGCTCCACATTCCATTCGACCTTCACTCGGTTTACGAGATCCAGGATCTCTTCGAACACGTGACCTTCATCGATAAACATGGCCCGAGGCATGGGTTGCCCCAGCTCTCGGCACACTTTGCGGCAAAGCCACAGCAGGGCGGTACTATCCTTGCCCCCTGTCCACGCCAAGAAAAGTCCGTCCCGTGAAAACCTCGTGATCGCCTCTCTTATGACTTCCTCGCTGCGTTCCATCTTCTCCTCAAGGGTAAGATTCTTCAATCGTTCGCTCTCTTGCTCCATCATCAGTTCTCCTTTCATAGGCGGGGGCGACAGGTAATCCATACAAAATATCATAACATCGGTCCGTCAGATACTCAAGGTGGTTGAGATAACGGCCCGCATGACCCATTCCGGAAATTACGGCCTTTCTTTAGACCCACGCTAACCTGGGTTGGACGCCTCTCTGTGTGAACATGTGAGCGGTTGTCCAGACACCGGGTTGTAGGATGCATGTACTGTGCCACGGTCCAAGGCTTCTTTTCGTCTCGTCGTGTCATTTTCCCCACACGGATGAAGGATTGACACAGGGGGGACAAAAATTCTGATTTCTTCATATGGGCAACATTTGCCACGTCTCCACACGCTCATCGCTTCAAATGCTCTTAGCCAACAGATGGTGATCCGGGATGGACGTTTCCCCAATCGTATTCTATCCCCCTGGATTCACAGTGCAAGCCGTGGGAGCCTGTTTGGATTTGGGATGTGCCAATGGAGGTGGCACGAGACTTGCTTTTTGTCCAGCTTACGCCAGTGGAAAAACCACAAGATATTGAGATTTGACACGACC
>DAOUZN010000172.1 GCA_030665585.1 Deltaproteobacteria bacterium
CAGAGGGAAAAATCATCCAATGCGACGAACGCTTCCTGAGCCTGCTGGCGTATTCCAAGGAGGACGTGCAGGGGCATCCCTTTTCTGACTTCGTCCATGTCGACGATCGACACCGTCTGTCGAATCTTTTGATGGAAGCTCAAAATAGTGGCCTTTCACTTTCATCTTCTGCGGCTGAGTTGTGTCGTATGCAACCCAAAGACAGGCGCCCCATTTTTTGGAGAATTCGGGTCGCTCCAAAACCACCCTGGTCAACATCAAGGGACATCTATATTGAGGACATGACCGAATCTTGTGTCCTGAAAGGTAGAAAGCACGAGCTTGAACAGATGGTCAGCACGCTTCAGCGCGCTGTGGCCGGCCGCGTGATTCACCTGACTACTGATTTGCAAATCGCCGATATTCACGACGACGAAACACCTGACCGAGCCCACAAGCAGACGAGTTTTTTTAGTGGCATGGATCTGCGAAAGGCCACAGGCCTGGTAGAAACCAGGGTCAATGGAAAAAGACTTTGGGAGGAACTCCAGGCCTGCGCCAAAACAGGTGAAGAATTTGGAAGTGGCTACTGCCACTATAATGGCCGCCCTGACAAGCAACCCGACCTTTTCTCCCCTGGCGCCTTCAGCACCATCATCAAGCCCATAGCCGATTTGGACGACAAAGTCACCTCACTTCTGATGGTCGTAAAACCCGGAGAGCCTCTCGGCGTATATCCTGAAAAAAGGAAAGAAAACCTGTATCATCTTGAGCACATACTAAGAGCGGCTGCCAGGGGTTTTCTCCTTAAGGATGTGGTCAAAGAAACCTGTGATCCCTTGACGTGTTTGCTGGCTCGTCTGGACCTCCTCCGACACAAGGTCACCTTGGAAAGGGAAAAATCGCGGGCAGCAAATACCCAGGAGACGGCTTATTATCTGGGAGAAATTCAAAAGGTAGAAAGGCTTGTTCAAAATCTCTCTGAGCAGTTTAAGTACGTGCTGGAAAACACCTGTGACCTTCCACCCTCGGGGATCAGTCCCTTTGACCTCAACCAGAGCCTTGAGAGAGCGATAAGCATCCTGAAGATGTGTGGAGGGCTTGGCGGTGACAGCATCAGGTTTGAATCCCCATCAGTACCGCCCATGATGGAGGCCTGTGAACAAGAATTCATCATGATATTTCTCATCTTTCTGTTGCTGTCCAGGGCCTGTCTTAAGAACGTCTCTGACAGAACGATCAAGTGTGAGACCGTAGCCAACAAGAGACACGTCATCGCCAAGATCTCCCACAATGGTTTTATTCGTCAACGTAAGTACTTAGACATTATCTTTCACAGTGACCCCCTTGAAAGTTATTTCTTCAAGAGCGATTCCGTCTGCTGCATGGACACACTCCTGTACTATGGCAATTTGTTGTTGAAGAAAAACAAGATCAGAACAAAAATTACCAATATCCCCGGCCAGTTCAACCTATCGCTTGTCATGCCCATCAGGGCCCGTTGAACGCGACAGGAAAGCCGTGAAAATCGATCAAACAGGATCGCTATGACCCATGGGGATGCCGGACACTATGGCAGAAAGCATGCACCGGGGGCGGTGGTGGATCCAGTGATTCAAGATGCGCTTTTGAAAAGTGCCGTTGAGCAAGAGCTGCCATGCGCCGTGGCCTTTGACGTGGCACAGCACCTTGGTGTGACGCCTATGGACGTTGGCCGAACAGCAGATCTCATGGAGCTCCGGTTGGTGAAATGTCAGCTCGGTTTGTTCGGATATGGACCCAGGAAAAGCATTGTGAAGGGTGCAAAATCCGTGAGCCCGGCACTTGAAAAAACGATCCGAGAGGCCCTCATCAATGATCGGTTACCGTGCAAGCGTGCCTGGGAGATTGCCAAGACACTCGGAATCCACAAGATGAAGATCAGCACTGCGTGTGATGCCCTGGAAATCAAGATCGGGCCTTGTCAACTGGGGGCTTTCTGAGACCTTTTCCCCACCCCTTTGCGGAAACAACGCTCTCTTATTCCTGACCCACAACCGTTCCTCACTAAGGCCCCTTTCAGGTGCCTTCCCCGTATCACCGCTTCTGCTTGTGGTCATTCATTGCTGGCCGTCTCAAGGTCTCGAAAAGGGTTTGGGCGGCTTGCCGGGTCATGCCCGAGACAGCGCAGAGTTCTTCAAGGGGGGCATCTTTGATCCGTTTCAGGCTTCGAAAATGCTTGAGCAGCTGCGCCCGGCGCTTGGTTCCGATTCCAGGGATGCCTTCCAGGACTGATCGCCGGTAGGTCATCATCCGGCGTTTGCGGTGGTAGGTAATCACATAACGGTGGGCTTCGTCCCGGACCCTTTGGAGAAATAGAAGCACCTTGGGATCCTTCTTGAGGTTGACCGGATTCTTGCGCCCTGGTTTGTATATCTTGTCTTCGGTCTCACCGCGCTCCGGGTCCTTTTTGGCAATGCCGATCAGCTCAAAGGAACCGTCCTGCCTTAAACCCTTGAGCACGGACACGGCCATGTTGAGTTGCCCCTTTCCCCCATCCACTATGAGTAGGTCCGGCAGCGGTTGCTTCCCATCTCCTTCCTTGTACCGTCGTGTGAGCACCTCTCTGAGCATGGCATAATCGTCCGCC
>DAOUZN010000085.1 GCA_030665585.1 Deltaproteobacteria bacterium
GGCTTGCTTCCCGCAAGCCCCGTCCTTTAGGACGGGGCCGAGGGGAGCTATAAAAGAACTGATTTTCTTCCTTACCGGGAAGCCCCGCCCTTTAGGGCGGGAGAGGCTTCACTTTTTTTGGATACGCTCGCTAACCCCGCACCAAGCTACGGGGAATGCGCTCGCTTTTGCGGTTCAAAGTCCGTTCAAAAATGATGCTTCATGTGCTATAGGTTAGATATTCTAACATGCCCTGGGCGCTCCAGTGTATGGCGCTGTCCGATGCAAATTGATTGTGTATGGGTCCCGAATGGGGAGAAAACATTGAAAGAGTTTGTTGGCTATCATTCAGAATGGAATCTCGGCAGCCCGGGCGGGTGGGACTATCAGCGCATTACCCAGATCATCGGCAAGGCGGTATGGCTGAAGCTCAATGAAATTCGCCCCATGCAAGTGGACCTGGATTTTGACCACCCGTTCTTGTTTCCGGTCAATGGCTTTGTGGAGATGCTGGTTCAAGCCCATGGGGCTCGTGAGGGCGGCAACCCAGGGCTGATTGCCGTGGTGGCCGAGGAAGAGACCTTAGAAAGCGTCACAGAAAACAGGAACCTGGCCGAACGTCTCAACACCATTGATGGGATTTCCGGAGCGTTGATGGCGCCCCACGAACTGGTGCTGAAGAGCAGCCGGGTGTGTTGGCAGGGCCGGCCCGTTTCAGTCATTTTCATGGATTTCAACACGGACGTGCTGTTGGCCCTGCACCGCAAGCACAACTTGACGCCGCTCATACAGGCAGTGCGAGAAAACCGGGTGATCAACCCACGGGGCACGGAACCCATTAACGTCAAGAGCATGTATGAAGTCATCACGGGACCTAACAGCAGTCGATTTCACACGGACATTGTGGAACGGACTCCCTGGACACGACAGTTCTATCCGCGCCGCACGGACGGACCCAGGAACCAAGAGATCGCTGATCTGATCGAATGGACCCGTTCTCACTGGGACAACCTGGTACTCAAACCTGAAAGAGGTTATTCGGGAAAAGGCGTGCGGGTTGGGCAGGTGAACCAGGATGCGGATGAGGCTGTTCAGCTGGCCCTGAAGGAAGGGAATTACATTGTCCAGGAAAAGATTCCCCTCGACGTGTGGTCCGAGGATATTCCCACATTAGATACAGAAAAGGGGGAGATCGGCCTGGAGCGCTGCCAGACAGATTTTCGCTGCCTCTTGGGGCCCGAAGGGCTTTTCGGTTTCTTGGGCCGGTATGGTGGGGTGCCCACCAACGTAGGCAGTGGCGGCGGGGTTCAGCCCTTGGCCGTACTTCGCTCGGCCATGAGCGTGCGCGAGGCAGTGGATCGTATCAATGAAGCCATTGTGGATATGGCATACGGAGATGTCCTCTCAGTTGTTGACATGCAAAAAAAAATGGCTATGGGATACAACTTTACTTACCTGCTCGGACCCATCAAAATCGCCTTGAGGCCCAGGGTGATTACGACGCTTCAACTCGAGTCCCTTGAAAAATATTGTGCTGCCATATGGGCTGATTGTTTGACCCTGGAGGAAATGTGGTTGGCTGGCGAACTGGACGACATTGTTCATATCGAGGAAGAAGAACTCGAAATTGCGCGATCACAGCCCTGGGGCGGTTCCCCGGCCATCTTTGCCTCCGACGGGCTGTTTGGTTTCGGGAGCAACCCGCAGACACCATGAGCATGAAGGCAGACCCTGACTGGTGGCAGAGCATGTTCGACGAGGTCTATCTCCTCACGGATGCCCGTTCGGTTTGCGACGAAGAGATCACGCACCGTGAAGTGGACCTTGTCTGCGAACTCCTGCCCATGAGCGCCGGCCACAAGATTTTGGACCTCTGCGGCGGCCATGGTCGCCACAGCCTCGAACTGTGCGCCCGGGGGTTCACAGGGTGTACGCTGCTGGATTATTCCGAGTTTCTGATTGATCATGCCAGGAGAAGCGCCGCTGAGTGCAATTATCCTATGGCGTGTATCCGGGCTGACGCCAGAAGTACGGGGGTCTCGTCTGACAGCTTTGACCATGTGCTCATCATGGGGAATTCCCTGGGTTACATCTTAGAACCGAAGGCTGACCGGGAAATCCTGGCCGAGGCCAAGCGTGTCCTCCGGTCGGACGGCTGGCTCTTGGTTGACGTGACCGATGGCACAGCAGTCAAGGATTCGTTTAATCCTACCGCGTGGCATGAGATCGGCACCGACACCGTGGTGTGCCGTCAACGCAGACTGGAAGGAGACACCCTTTACGCCCGCGAAGTGGTTTTGAGCAAGGAAAAGGGTTTGATCCGCGACTGCACTTACGGCATCCGTCTTTATGATGCTCAAACCGTTAATGCGCTGCTAGAGGATGCTGGCTTCAGGCGGATTAAGATACATACCGATTTTTCTCCCCACCGGTATGAAGGCGATTATGGCTTCATGAACCATCGCATGATCGCCGCAGGTCAAAAGCCCCAAATGCCTTGACATGCTCATGGCTGAGTGTAAAACAGTACAGCAAAGACGTTCCCACCTCGATTATCTTATTCTAAAATGAACCCTGAAGAACTCAAGGCATACATAGAAAGGAACAAGGAAAGTGACTACCTGATTGTCGATGTCCGACAGCCAGAAGAGTATGTCCGGGGGCATATTCCGGGGGCAAAACTCATTCCAATCAAGGAGCTGGCGGCAGACCTTTCCAGCTTGCCCTCTGACAAGGATTTGATTTTTTACTGTCATAGCGGCGGGCGTTCCGGCGCAGCAGCAACGCTTGCTGTAGAAGAAGATGTGTCCACGAAGGCCATATACAACCTGGACGGCGGAATCATGGCCTGGGATGATAAAACGGTGCCCGATTATCCCAGGGTACAGGTTTTTGACAAGCCAGAAGACCTTTCTGAACGCCTGCTAATCGCCATGAATCTGGAAAAGGGCGCACTGCGATTCTACAACTATGTCGCAGACGAATTTGGTTCAGAGCCATTTTCAAAGACGTTTGGGCTGCTGTCTGCGGCGGAGATCGCCCACGCCAAGGCTGTTTATCGCTACTGGAAAGCCACCCAAGAGGATCCGCCCGGATTTGAAACGGTTTTCGAAGACCTGAAAGGAGAAATCCTTGAAGGTGGCGAGAACTTGATTGATATTCTCCAGCGCGCCTCAACTATCGAAGGCAACACCTGTCTGCACCTCATAGAATTAGCCCTGCATGTGGAAAATTCGGCCTTTGATCTGTACCGGACAATGGCTGAACAGACGGAAAGCAAAGAGGCCCGAGACATTTTTCTGTCCATCGCGCAGGCCGAAAAAACACACATGAAAAACCTCATTGATGCAGTAGGCCGGTGTGATGGGCCGAGCAAGGCCCCAGAATAAGACCCTGGTTGAGCCAATGCTCCATTAGGGACGGGCCGGGGATCGGCATTCAGCGGCCAGTCAAGGATAGATACTTGAAAATATATGCATCATATTCTGGTATTACAAGAAGCTGGTTCATCGTGTTTGCTGGCCCCTGCTTGCCGACAACTACCAATTGGGCTTTTCGCCTAATTGACGTTCCAATTTTTTGAAAGGAGGGAGAATCCCATGTCAGAGGAAAAACGACCCAGATGGTACACCGTACTTGGACAGAAGCACGGGGAATTCCTTAATGCCGTTCAGGAGCTTGGCAAGGTCGTGAGGCGGGAAGGACCATTAGATGAAAAGACGGCCCATCTGGTGCAGCTAGCCGGAGCCGTGGCCTGCCGCTCTGAAGGTGCTGTTCACAGTCATGCAAGAAGGGCCATTGAAGCCGGCGGCGAGCCAGAAGAAATATACCACGCCATCGTTCTCCTTACGAGCACCGTTGGATTCCCCACTGTCTCTGCTGCGTTAAGTTGGGTCCAGGACATCATTGGTGAGAAATCGTAGGATGAGAGACAGATAGGATGTACGTCTTGTATCCACAATGAAAGGGAAAACTTTGGGGACGTTCGTGCAGAACATGCATAAAACCACAGCCCAAGATTGCCTAAGTCATCTCTTCTTCCTCTTCACCCGCTTGCCATAAGCGGCCCGGCTTTCCTTCACCTCAGATCCAATCTTGCTGCGTGGCTCCATTAGGAAACTTGGGGACAGCCTATAGTCCTCCTGTCAAGTAGACAATGCTGTTGTTGACCGGCCTCACGGAGCCACTTAGAAGTGGCAATTTTACGGGTCTCGGAGGGTCTTCAAACCAGCCTTTTTCACCCCCTTCCGCAAGCGTCAAGATTCTGACAAATTAGAGGCATCTGGATCACATCTCTCTCCACCTGTGTCTCTGGGTACAGGGGCAAAGGCCATACAACTCTTTGTATTTATGTAAGATAACTGTCTTGAAATATTCCGGCACGGTTTGTGCTTCGAAAAACAATAGCCGAAATGCTCCGCTCTTTTGATGGTAGTCCCGATGAGCGGGCGGCGACTGGATCCTATATCGAGTGAGGTGGCTATGAAACTGAATTCGAATCCCCTTCACAAGCGGGGCAACAGAAACATCTTTTGCCCTTACTATGAAGCGTGTCTGGATCGTGCTGTTGAACAGCGTTGGAAGTATTGGAATTGTTCTGAGTGTCCGCACAAATTAAAGAAACAACCGCTGATCGACATGCCGGCCATTCGCGACGCCAATCCTTCCTATCGGTTGCCGCCGAGGATCTACCAACAGGTCCTTTACAGTATTATGGACTCAAAAGATTCCTATCATGAGGCTTAAAGGTCACAGAAACACATCAGGCACATTCAGCCCGGCTCATGACGATCGTGTGGCTGAGGATTACGTATGGGCAACAAGCGAAAAGGCTAAACTCCGCGCCTTGTCGCTATACCTCATTCGGTCGATTGTGGAGAGACACGGAGGAACCATTGATGTGGATTTGGCAACAGACACCATCAATATAGATGTGCCCGAGCAGGAAAAGGCTGCTTGCGCGCAGGAAATTGAGGAACAGGTAGGCGCCATGTGCGGCTAACAGGCTGCCCATGTTTGTTGAACCGGCGTTCAACTTTTCTAAGCAAAAGAACATGTCCAAAAAAGAGAGAAGAGAACATCCCCGAATCAATGCCCTCAACCTGCTGTCCTATGTTTGTATGAATGAAAACAGCGAAACAGTCAGACAGGGCATGGCAAGGACTTTGGATGTGAGTGGGGGTGGTATCCTGATGGAAACACATGTTCCCATTGATCCACAATATACGGTTTCTCTGACCCTGGGCCTCAAAGATGAACTCACGGATGTCAAGGGCAAAGTGGTCCATTTCAGGACAGATGGCAACGGAAGGTTTCAGTCCGGAATCCAGTTTATGAAGACCCAAGAGCCAACATCGCGTATCTTAAAAAAGTTCACAGAAGCATTCAAAAAAGAGCGCGGAGATCTTGATAAGACCGTCTCCGTCCAATCATCCGAAAAATCCACTATCACCGCTCGGCTCATAGAATTGATCAGCAATACATCTGAAGACCAGCAGCGAGCCCTTTTGAGCCAGTTGGAGGCCTGCCAACCCGGAAATCGAAGGGAACATCCGAGGACGCCGTGCTTTATTCCGGTAGATTACGCCACTCAGGATCAGGTTTTCAAAGGCTTCATTCAAGACATCAGTGCTGGCGGCCTGTTTATCAAACCCCGCACATCCTTTTCTGTTGGAGAGAAGATTACACTCACCTTTTCACCTCCGAATTACCAAGAACCGATCAAGATCAACGGTGAAATCGTCAGGAGCGACCGGCTGGGCATTGGCGTAAAATTCAAAACAGTCAACAAAAGCTTTAACACGTGCTCCTGGCTGGACTGCCGGAGAAAGAGCACGGAGGTAAGAGAGGAGAAAAGAAAAGACCCCCGGGTTGAGTTCCATTGCCTAGCCATCATAGAGGGTTTTCACGGTGAAAAAAGAATCACGGATATCAGCCTGGGAGGAGTGTTTGTGGAATGCGAATCCGAGTTGATACGGGGATTTCATATCGGTCAAGCACTAAGGTTATTGATGAAGCTCCCCGCCGAAGATGACTTGATCAAAGTCAATGCCCAGATCGTTAACGTGACCGAGCGGGGCATCGGCTGCAAGTTTGAGAAGCTAGGTCGAAAGTGTGAGGACGCTATCCAGCAAACCTTCCATCTCGCGAGGCACACGCTGCCGATCTTATAGATCACAAAAAGGCTGGGCTCGGTCTGCCTTCCTACCGTTCTAATTTTAATTGTTGATTGAGAAAAACGATGGTATACATGCCCCGAGAAAACACACTGGGGGAAACAACATGTTGAATCAGGCGAATTTTCAAGACAAAAGCGAAAAGATTGGCGTCATAGGTCTTGGCTATGTTGGCCTGCCTTTGGCAGCGCTGCTTGCTAAGGAATACAACGTTCTTGGGTTTGATATTAATGCCACTAGAATTAAGGAGTTAAAGGAAAATAGAGATAGAACCAATGAAGTAGATTCTGAAACCCTTAAACACTCTCATATCGAATTTACCGATCATCCTGAAAAGATTTCAGGATGTAAACTCATTATCGTCACGGTTCCAACCCCTATTGATGGACATAGAATTCCTGACTTGCGGCCTGTTGAAACAGCTACCGAGATAATTGGAGGCTGTCTGGCGAAAGACGCTGTGGTTGTATATGAATCCACGGTATACCCAGGTGTTACCGAAGATATTTGTGTGCCGATTCTGGAAAGAGTGAGCGGGCTTTCTTGGAAAAAGGATTTTCATGTGGGTTATTCTCCTGAAAGAATCAACCCTGGCGATAAGGAACATAGCATTGACAAGATAACAAAGGTCGTCTCTGGTGACACGCCGGAAATTGCGAACTTTCTGGCTGAGATTTACGGCCATGTGATTACGGCCGGTGTTCATCTGGCTCCCAACATTAAAACGGCTGAAGCCGCAAAGGTGATTGAAAACACACAGCGAGATCTAAATATTGCTCTGATGAACGAGCTTTCTCTCATCTTCAATAAGCTTGGGATAGGGACCAAAGACGTCTTGGAGGCTGCTGGAACGAAGTGGAACTTTTTGAGATTTGAGCCCGGCCTCGTTGGCGGTCATTGCATCGGTGTTGACCCTTATTACTTGACTTTTAAGGCGGAAAGCATTGGTTATCATCCCCAGATTATCTTAGCCGGCCGAAGAATCAATGACAACATGGGCAAATACGTTGCAGAAAATGCGGTGAAGATGCTGATCAAAGCCGGAAAGGCCGTAAAAGGCAGCAAGGTATTGATCCTGGGGCTTACCTTTAAAGAGGACATCAGCGATATACGAAATACAAGGGTCATCGATATTTATGATGAACTAAAAGAATATGACGTGGATGTCAGTGTTCACGACCCATATGCGTATAAGGAAGAGGTCAAGCAGGCATATGATATTGGCCTCATGGATAACGTGGAAGACCATAAGCCCTATGATGCCGTCATACTCGCCGTGAAACACCGGCCGTACGTTGAAGGGCTTGGTCTGGAAGGGATCAGGGAAATAAGCAGCGACGGCATGCCTATTCTAATAGACGTCAAGGCGTTTTACTCCAAGGAAAAGGCTCATCAGGCCGGCTTCTTGTATTGGCGGTTATAACAAAGCATACGGGTGAATGGACATAACCCAGCAGTAAAGAAATCAAAACAAAACTGCCTGCGATCCTTCGTATGTAGTGTTCCATCTTCATCGTGATTGCTCTCCCTTACTTGAAGATAAAATTCTCCTCGAAGAGATAGGGGTCGTCAAAATGGACACGACCCGTGAGTGCGATAGGATGGTTTCCCCGCTGGCGCATGCTTCCGACAGACGGGATACCCATGGAGAAAAGGATCAAAGGCTCAATCCTGTCTGAGCCCTTGGCAATCCCCCGTGCATTGAACATGCTTTCGCTCCGGCCGTCTTCGCGGGGAAGGGCCTCCAAAGCCTCATACGGTGCCAGTTTGTAGCGCACTGCATCTGGAGGAGGGGCCGTAGCAAGCAAGCGCTCCACCTGATGCCACCCTGAATTCACCCGGAGCCCAAGACGCTTTTCAGGAGGAATCGTGGGGAGCCATTGAGGCACAAACGGGTCAAGCCTAAAGCGCTTGGAAACGACTCGATGCACCCTCTCCGTTTGGGGTGAGAAGAAGTGGTAGCATCCGCAGTTGTTCATCACATCGACCATGAGGGGCTTGCCCTGGGTATCCAAAGAGACCCGCACGGTCAATCCGTCTAAATGCCCCCGTTCCATCCAAGGAGAGTTCTCGCCAGCGCGTTCAGCATACCAGATGACATAGTTGATTTGAAGGATCGATGCCGTTTCAAGGAACGCGTAAGAGATGTACCAATAAACCGTCGGGTTTTCTGGTTCAATCGCTAAGCGGTTTCCCTGCCACACGACTCGCCCAAATCGATCATAGGGAGCAGCCGCGTCCTGGATGAAAATGGGAGCAAAAGAGGCGACGAGTTCTCGTTCCTGGGTCTGATTCGGCCTGGCAACGCCCAGGGCGTTTTTTCGAGACGCCTCGATGAGTTCCCTAACCCCTGTCTCCCGGAGAAAAACGCCCTCAGCAGGGGTGAAGGTCCGGAGAGATCCCTCGACTGGAAGGTCGTCTACATCTAACTTGAACCGTGATCGGACTTTTTTTCTGACGTTTCTCGTGGCGATGATCACCGGGATGGACGTCAGGGGATAGAGCCCGGCAGCCCTCATCAGGAA
>DAOUZN010000101.1 GCA_030665585.1 Deltaproteobacteria bacterium
GCCTCCTTTCATCAGTTTTATGAGATACTTCCCGGGACAATCGCCCATGAACCCGGGGCCTAAGAAAGACACTTTTTGGGTGACAATATACCCCATAGTATACGTAGGGCTTCAGGTATAGAAAAAAATCCAGAGATGACAAAATGTTAGTTCAGAGGTAAAAGCAAAAAAAAGCCGCCCAATGAAGGGAACCCACGAACCCTCAGCTACGTCAGTATCACCACAACAAAACGGCAAGAAAAATGTCCATCATGATTGGCTTGTCAGGCTAACGGCATATATTTGCCGATTATATCTCACGTCTCATTGGTTTGACAATCTGCCCATAAGTCCTGTAAAAAAAACTTGTTAGCAGGCACCTGGAGGGTCTGTACTGACTGGCACATGACTTGCTTAAAAGAGGCTCCAAGAGGTATCAGTTTGCAGAGAGAGGCGGCAGCGTGTCTCTTGAAAAGAACGCAGGGGGGATCACACAGGATGCCTGAGAAACGGATACAGGACTTGATGCTTGACCTGAGCACCCTGGAGCGGATATCCCCCCAGACAAGGTTGGCCGAAGCGGTCAAGAGGCTGGACGAGAAACGTCATGGCCTGTGTTGCCCCTTCTTACTGGTCGTGGACGAGGTGGACAACAAGGAAGAGGTATTGGGCATGATTTCCGTGGATGATGTCCTCGGGCACATGGAACCGTCTACAAAATCCATGGAAGAGCTCCCGATCTTCTGGCAGGGCCAGTTCCGCGAGGAATGCGAGGCTATATTAGAAAGGCCCACTGCAGAAATCATGTCACCGGTAACCCGTGTCATTCACCAGCGGGGCACGCTTATGGAAGCGGTTCATCTCATGAATTCCGTGAGAATCGATTGGCTCCCTGTGGTGGAAGGCGGAGAGGTGGTGGGGATTCTCTTCAAGGAGGATCTGTTTAAAGAGGTCCTGGCGGCTACGCAACCCGAGGCGGGTGGACCGCAGGACCTTCAGTGAGTATGGAGAGGGCATCAAGGGCTAACCATTTGATTTAGCAAGCATAGAAGAACGTTCAGCCAGTTGTTTTTTGTTGGTAATTTGCTTGACAATGGGGGGGGGAAGTGATACGCAACAAACACGAAAGAGGCTGAAGGGCCCTTTGCCTGCGAACCCTCTTGTTCACCAAAAGCCTGTAAAGACTAAACCCCGAGGAGGACATGATGACCGACCAGCCAAACATCCGAGTTCTTTTGGTAGACGATGAAGAGACCCTGCTTGAATACCTATCCAAACGCCTTTTGAAACTGGGGTTCACCGTGAAGGCTACTTTTTCCGGGGAACAGGCTATCGAGGTGGCCAAGGAAGAGCACTATGATGTGGCGGTAGTGGACCTCAAGATGCCGGGGATAGACGGGGTGGAAACCCAAAAGAGACTCAGGCAAATCCAGCCCTTCTTGCAGTGCATTGTTTTGACGGGGCATGGGTCCATAGAATCGGCACTAGAAAGCGGCCAGGAGGATGCCTTTCAATATCTCCTTAAGCCTGTAGATCACGACGACCTTGTCGCTGCTATTAGAGAGGCCCACAAGAAGAAAACGGAAGTCCAGGATGCCAAGTTCCGGGAGCAACTGGATCAAATCCACAAGTCAGGACTGGGTGCCCACGGGATGAGAAAGGCCATCGCGGATTTGCGCAAGATTTATGGACTCGAATAGCACACTGAAGGCCGAACTCAAGAGGCTCACTCGGGAGTTGGCCAGCCATAAAATAGAGTTACATCAAACCAGGGGGTATCTTCACAGCATATTACAGAACTCCACCGACATGATCTTCGCCACGGAGGTCACCGGCATTGTCATTTCTTTTAGCAAAGGGGCCGAAAAGGCGCTCGGCTATTCCGTCGAAGAAGTGATAGGCAGATCCATTGAGGACCTTGCCGAAGATCAGGAAGGGTTTCACCATGTCATGGCCACCTGCGAGGAACGCGGCTGTTCCATGGCGCCGGATATCTATTTCCGCAACAAGGAAGGAAAAAGGGTTCACTGTCACGCGTCCCTAATGAGCCTGACCAACAGAGACGGCCAAAGGGTCGGTACTATAGGCGTCTGTCGGGATATTACACAATGGAAAAAGCTCCAGGACGATCTCATCCAGGTGGACAGGCTGGCAGAAATGGGCCGGGTTGCCGCAGGTGTGGCCCATGAGCTGAACAATCCCATGGCCGTCATTACTGAGGCATCGGGTTGGGCCGGGATGGTCATCAAAGACGCCAAGGGCCTGAGCCCTGAGGATCGGCAGGAATTAGAGGACGTGATAAAGAAGATCAGCGCCCAGACGAGGCGCTGTCGCAACGTTACTCACAAACTCCTTGACTTCGTACGGGATTCGGCTCCAAGCAAAACCGACTTCGATATCCATACCTTAATCAAGGAGACCATCGATTTTCTCAAGCCTGAACTGAAACACACCCCGATCAAAATCCACCTGAATTTTGCTGAAGAGCCTCTCTCTGTGAACTCAGACCCAAAATTGTTAGAGCAGGTCCTTGTCAATTTCATCACCAACGCCATCCATGCCGTGCTGGAGAAACAGGGAAACCAGGGGCGTATTGAGATAGGAACAACGAAGGCTGACTCACAGGTTGAGATCCGTATCACGGATAATGGTGGGGGAATTCCCAAGGAAGCTCGGGAAGAGATATTTGATCTTTTTTATACGACCAAACCCCCGGGCAAGGGGACAGGGCTCGGACTTCCCATCTGCCGGAACATTGTTGGAAATCTGGGAGGAAAAATTACCCTTGACAGCGAGGTGGGCGTCGGAACCACCTTTACCATCCAAATTCCGATTTCATGAGAGCATGAGCAGTCGTTGACCCACAAGCAGTGGGAAAGACCACATGGTATATATCAGCTCCACCCACAGACCTCAATCCCTTTGTTCCCCAACGTTGTAACGTTCCATGGTGAGACGGATGCGCTCTTCCTGTTCGGCCTTTCTCTCGTATGCCTGATTGATCTTTGCGATCAGCTCTTCTGTATCACAGGGTTTCCTCAGATAGTCAAAGGCACCCAGCCTCATCCCTTCTATGCCTGTCTCCAAGGAGGCATGACCGGTTAACATGATGACCTCGGTCAGGGGTCTTAGCTTGTTAATTTCGCGAAGGGTCTCGATACCGTCCATGCCCGGCAGGAGCACGTCGAGGATGACGACATCGAAATCGAAATCCCTTATCCTTTCAAGAGCCTCTTCACCGCTCAAGGATTTTGTCACGTCATACTGTTGGTTTATCAAACGCTTGGAGAGGTATTCCAGATACATTTCTTCATCATCAACAAGCAAGAGCCTGGGCTTCATCTTCCATCCTCCTTACGGCAGGTGTCCCCATGGGTCAGAGGCCAGACCTTGCTGAAGCTCTCTTTCTCGTTCTGCGATACTTGATACCATAGTCGCTCATTTTTTGCCGAAGGGTGCGGGGTTTGATCTTAAGTAGCCCGGCCGCTCTGGCTCTCTGCCCATCGGTTATCTCCAAAGCCCGTAAGATAAGGGTCTTTTCCAACCTTTGGCGTGCCTGTCGCAAAGGCTCAACGCCCCCCGGCACGACCGAATGGTAAGACATGGGCCCTGCCTCGGGGCAGGCCGGGGCCGGCATGCCTCGCGAATCAGGCTTTCTTCCCACAAAATCCTCTGGAAAATCGTCCAGATTGACGATCGGTCCAGAGGCCATCAGAAACATCCGCTCAATCAGATTCTTGAGTTGTCTGACGTTGCCAGGCCACTCATGGGACATGAGCAATTGCATGGCGTTGTCGGAGACGCTGACTCCGTCCTTTTGATAGATCTTGGCAAATCGCTCCAAGAAATCACTTACAAGATAAGGAATCGCTTCCCTCCGCTCCCTTAAAGGCAGAAGGCTAATAGGGATGACCTCAAGGCGGTAGTAGAGGTCTTTCCTAAAGCGCCCGGCTTTGACTTCCGCGGCAAGATCCTTGTTGGTAGCCGCAATAACCCGTACATCGACGGTCGTAGGGGTCTCACCGCCGATTCTCCGGAAACATCCATCCTCGAGCACCCGAAGGAAGTTCACCTGGTTGGCCGGGGAAATCTCGGAAACTTCATCAAGAAACAGGGTTCCGTGGTGGGCCTGTTCAAACCGGCCCCTGGTCTGCCTAATGGCCCCGGTGAATGCCCCTTTCTCGTGGCCGAAGAGCTTGCTTTCGAAGAGCTCTCCAGAGAGGGTGCCGCAGTTGACAGGCACGAAAGGCTTATCCCTGCGGTTGCTCTTTTGGTGCACGATGCGTGCCAAGAGCTCCTTGCCGGTTCCAGACTCCCCGTAGATCAGGACATTGGCATCAAAGCCGGCAATCTGCTGGACGGTTCTCATGACCGAGCGCATGTGCTGGCTCGCCACGACGAACTCCGGAAAAAGATCAGGCTCGATTCGGCCGTGTAGCGCAATCTTGTGAGGGCCCATCAGAAGGCCTCCCTTCCTCTTTTTCTCAACATGGAGGCAGCCCAAAAAGCTCGTGACGGCTGCCGGGCGATGTTGAGCCCCTGCCTTCATGGTCCCATACTAAACCGGCACAAAAATGTCAATATCTATCTAACTGTCACGTTATCGGCATAAATGTGCCGATCCTTCCGAACCGCCGGGTTCTTGGAAATTAAAGACGAAATATTGTAATATCCAATAGTTAACAAATAACATGGCGGCACCCTCTGCCTTGGCACATCGCTTGCTCAATCAAGGAGGCGGCATGAGATTAAGAGAGTAAGTCGATTAGAGCCATTCGAACCCTCGAGCCCTGGTGGATTGAAAATATTGTGAGTCGTCCAAAGGGTAGTCTGTCGTATGGTGAGGCTGGGAGGGAACACCAAGTGGCAAGTCAAGACCAAGAAAATCTGGACGACAAGGCCTCCCCGGGCAGCGGCGATATGACCCCCCCCGGACCGGCGGCTCGGCAAAGAAGGCTTTTTGCTTACCCTTTCATCGTCACCTTTATTATCATGTTGGGCCTCTGGCTCATTCTCTCTGGCCGCTTTGACGCCTTTCATCTGAGCCTCGGGCTCATTTCTTGCGCCATCGTTTCCTACCTTTCCTCTGACCTGCTGTTCGCTTCCCCGAAAATTACGGGGCTTCTGCGTCAGTGGGGCCGGTTCATAAGATATGTCCCCTGGCTGATGCTTGAAATCATCAAGGCCAATCTTCACGTGACGTACCTGGTCTTTCATCCCAGGATGATGGAACTCATCGACCCAAGGATTGTTAAGTTTCGAAGCAAGCTAAAAAGCGACTTAGCTCTGGTGACCTTTGCCAATTCAATCACGTTAACCCCCGGCACCATTACGGTTTATGTGTCGCTTGATGGGGATTTTAAGGTCCATGCCATCGACAAGGCGTCCGGCGATCCCTTGCCTGGCGCGATGGAAGCAAACATTGCCAAGGCATTCGGTGAGGTCTGATGGATAACGTCTTTTTGTATTCTGGTCTTTATTTGGCTTTTTTGATGCTCCTTTCCCTGTACCGCCCTGTATTTGGGCCCACGGTCGTGGACCGTATGATCGGCGTCAATGCCATAGGGAGCAAGACCACGGTGTTGCTTATCTTGATCGGCCTTATCTTTCATAGGGTGGATATGTTCGTGGACATTGCGCTGGCTTACGCCATGCTAAACTTCCTCGCGGTGCTGGCCGCTTCAAGGTATTTCCAAAAGCGTAAGGGATTGTACGATGAACCGCCGTATCGGTAAAGTCACGCCGGGGATTTTCATTACATGGACACATGGCTGGCTAAAGCCTTTGACAGGCCCATGCGACCAGCTCGGGGGATTCTGAGACATGGATATTATTGTATGCTTGCTTTTGTTTGCCGGGCTATTTTTCTTTACAGGCGGCGCCGTAGGGATACTTCGCTTTCCTGATTTTTATTCCAGGCTCCATCCGGCCGGCAAACTCGACACCCTGGGCGCCCTTTTGGCCATGATCGGCCTCGCCCTGTTTAACCTGCACCATTTTTCTCTGGGCACCTTGCTGACCAGCCTCAAGATTATGTTGATCTTGGTCTTTGTGTTTCTGGCCAGCCCCACGGCCACCCACGCTATTGTGGATGCGGGGGTCAGGGCCGGCCTTGCCCCCTGGACCAAAGGGGAGGAAAGGAGATAGCCCATGATCTGGCAGCTGGATTTGGCCATTCTCACCTTGGTCGTCATAGCAGGAATCGGGGCCATCACGGTCAAGGACCTCTTGGGAGCGGCTATCCTGTTCGGGGCTTATAGTTTCATGATGTGCCTGCTCTGGTCCATTATGGGGGCCGTGGATGTGGCCTTTACCGAGGCTTCGGTAGGGGCGGGTGTGAGTACGGTCTTTTTTGTTGCGGCTGTTTTTCGCACCTCGAGGAGGACAAAAGATTGAAGATCATAGGACTCATCATCGCGCTTTCAACAGGTGTGCTGTTGATTTGTGCCACGGTCGACTTCCCACCGTGGGCAGACCCGGCCTCTCCTGCCAGCACGCATCTTTCTCCTCACTTCATTGAAAGGACCATGGAAGAGACCTCCGTGCCCAACATCGTGACCGCGGTCCTTGCCGACTATCGTGGATACGACACCATGTATGAAACTGCGGTGATTTTTACGGCAGGGCTGACCTGTTTTATCCTGCTGCGCATCTTTGTGCGGGAAGAGCCTGGGGAAAGGCTTTATCGCCATGTGCTGAGCGGCGTCACCGTACGCGTCAAAGAAGGGGGCAAGATACCGCCGTCTGCCGACTTTGAAAGGATCGACGCCACGTGGACACCGCCCGATCTGATCATCAAGACGGTTTGCCGGTTCCTGATCCCCTTTATCCAGCTCTTTGGCCTGTACGTGATTGCGCATGGACACCACAGCCCCGGCGGAGGGTTCCAGGGCGGTGTGATTCTCGGAGCCAGTATCATCCTGCTGGCTATCTCGCAGGATTTGAGAACGTCTGTTCGACGGATGCGCGAAAAGCTGGATGCTCTTCTTTGTGCTGTCGGTGTGATTATCTATGCGGGTACAGGGGCCCTTTGTCTCTTGTTAGGACTCAATTTCCTAGATTACAGTGCTCTCGCGCCCGTACTCCATTGCGACCCGGTTACCGCGCGATCCCACGGCATTCTCATCGTAGAGATCGGGGTTGGGCTTGCCGTCATGTGCACGATGATATGGATCTATAACAATGTCTCATCCGCCGGCAAATATGATGAAGGA
>DAOUZN010000009.1 GCA_030665585.1 Deltaproteobacteria bacterium
TTCCCTTTCCCGGCCTGTCAAAGCCTATAAAGACACAGGGAGAAATTGTATGGACTGACAAGCATGGGTTTGGAGTAAAGCTGGCAATGCCAAATAAGTATCTAGAAGAATACGTCCAGAAGAAATTAGAACAGCTCTAGCTCGCCCTCTGATGCCGCTAGTTGAAATAGTAACCTCCATATATTGTATGTCAGCTCGTTACTCCAAAACTATATGTTTCTGCTATAGATCGGTGCTGGAGCCCACCCACAAAGCATTTCGATGTCCTTCTGAACACTTTACTCGTACCAGATTTTGACTGCGGGGCTGTGAAAATTATTTTGAGAACCGATTTCCAGCTTAGCAGCTAAACACCGTCTCGCCAATACCCACCACCTAACCATTTTAAATTTCTTTACTTTTTGGCCCGATTTTTGTATGTGTTTGATATAATGAAAAAATGGGAGGATTGACGTGAACAAGAGAGATCTCATCGAAGCTTTGGCGAAAGAGGTTGGTCTTAGCAAAGCACAAGCGAAGAAGGCTGTTGAACTGTTTTTCGACCAAATGGCAGAGGCGCTCGCGAACGGGGACAGAGTTGAGATTAGAGGATTCTGCAGCATCTTCGTGAAAGAATACAAGGCCTACATTGGCCGAAACCCAAAAACGAAGGAGGCTGTTTCCGTAGCTCCAAAGAAACTGCCGTTCTTCAAGTGCGGTAAGGAACTCAACGAAAGGGTCGATCATTAACAAAACAAACAGGAGGAAAGTGATCATGGCAACAACGAAAAAGGCAACCAAGAAACCTGCAGCAAAGAAGAAGGCGGTCAAAAAGAAGGCAGCCGCAAAGAAGGCTCCCGCGAAGAAAAAGACCGTAGCTAAGAAGAAAAAGACTGCCAAGAAAACCGTAGCAAAAAAAGCTGCACCGAAGAAGAAAGCAACAGCGAAGAAGAAAATAGCTGCGAAAAGAACGGTCAGCAAAGCTGCTGTGAAAGCCAAAGCGGCTAAAAAGAAAGTAGCCAAGAAGAAAGTGGGAAAAAAGGCTCCTGCAAGAAAGAAAGTGGCTGCCCTGACCGCGACTGATCAGGTGCTCAAGATCATCAACAGGTACAAGAAAGGCGTTGACGTCCCCACTTTGATGAAAAAGACGGGCTTCAACGAAATTAAGGTACGGAATATAGTCTACAGAGCCTTCAAATCGAGAAAGATTAAGAAGGTTGACAGAGGCCTTTACGTAAGTGCGTAGATAGGCAAAACTGCTACAATTTCCGAAATCTCGTTCATCGTTAAGCCCCTAGGTCTGCACCAACACCTTCATTGTGCTAAGACCTGGGGGCTTTTTTCCGTCGGTTCGGATTTTTCCATATTGCCCAACAAAACTTGGCAATAAAATCTTATACAAATACCTGCCAGACCCTACCATGTACCCCATTCAGGTGCGCTTCCAGACTGCGCCTCGCCCCGAGAAACATATGAAAATTTGTTGGCACCTTGCCTCCGGTCTGTCAACATCCATCCTCTGAGGACCTCCCTGCATCAGGAATCTTTACAATCCAGCGGGTTCCATGCTAATTTTCATTTGTGGAAAAACCAGTCATCAAACCCCCGGCCATTCGTCCCGGCGACACCATTGGCATTGCAGCCCCGGCATCGCCTTTTGATCAGAAAGCTTTCGAGGCCGGCGTGGCTGTCGTCGAATCCATGGGCTACCAGGTCAAGATTTCTGACCATCTTTTCAGGCGGCACGGTTACCTTGCCGGTTCAGACACCGAACGAGCGGAATTGCTCATGAAGCTCTTCGCCGACGAATCGGTCAAAGCCATATTCTGTGCCCGAGGAGGCTTTGGCTCCATGAAGCTCCTGCCGCTGCTTGACTTTGAGGCCATTCGGGCCAAACCCAAAATCCTCGTGGGATTCAGCGATATCACGGCTTTACTCATTGCGATCTTCAATAACTGTCGGATGGTTACCTTTCACGGCCCCCTCGTGACAACGCTAAAAAAGGACAACGGGAAGTCCTGCAGTGCCTTAATCGGGGCCATTTCCTCAAGCACGCCCCTGCTCCTAAAGTCCTCCGAGCCTGTGGTTCTAAGTCCGGGGCAGGCCTCCGGCACCCTGGTAGGAGGCAACCTCACGAGCCTGTGCCATCTTGTGGGGACCCCTTATGAGCCACACCTTGACGGACGTCTCCTGTTTTTGGAGGATCAACAAGAAGCCCCTTACCGTATTGACCGCATGCTTTGTCAACTTCACCTGAGCCGCCATCTGGATGGGGTGGCTGGGGTTATTCTGGGAAGTTTTGAGGCGTGCGGCTCGTTGGAAGACGTATATGCCATTGTTAAAGAGATCTTCCACACACGCATCCCCATTTTGGGTGGATTTGAGCTAGGCCATGGGACCCACAACCTCACCGTGCCCATTGGCCTTGAGGCAAAGATGGATACGGAAGACGGCAGCCTGCGATTTGCGGAACCCGCCGTTCATGAGGGCCATTGATGAAGGCGGTACGGGAATTAATGAAAGGTGGTACGGAAGAGGGTATCTTTCCCGGTGGGGTCCTCCTTGTGGCCACCCAGGACCAAGTGGTCTTCTTTGAGGCCTTTGGCCGAGCCAGACTCGCCCCAGAGCGCCCTATGACCACGGAGACAGTCTTTGATCTGGCATCTTTGACCAAGCCCCTGGCGACGACAGTCTCCATGATGGTTTTGGTCCAGCAGGAAAAGGTGGGTCTGGATCAGATATTGGGGCGTTCCATCCCCGATTTCTCAGGCACCGACAAGAAAGGCGTGACCGTTCGCCAGCTCCTGTGCCACACGGCGGGCATGCCGGACTACAGGCCTTATTATGAGACGTTGAGCAAATGGCCGCCCTCTGAGCGGAAAGACGAAGTCAGAAAGCTGCTGGTGGGCGAAGCCCTCATCCATGAACCCGGCAAGGGCTGTCTATACAGCGACTTAGGATTTATGATCTTGGAATGGTTGATCGAATGCGCTTCAGAAAAGCCCCTGGACCGGTTCGTGCAGGAATCGGTGTACGCACCCCTGAGACTCAGGGATCTTTTTTTTGTTCCCTTAGAGGGCCTCAAAGACAGGGATCATCACCCTTACGCGGCCACTGAACACTGCCCCTGGCGAGGCAAGATCTTAGAGGGCGCGGTCCATGATGACAATGCCTACACGTTGGGCGGGGTGGCAGGGCACGCGGGGCTATTTGGCACGGCAAGAGACATTTACGGTCTCTTGCGGGAGCTCTTGAACACTTACCTCGGAGAGTCGAACACAGGCGTCTTTCATGAGGACCTGGTTCATACTTTTTTTCAGCGCCACTCTGACGTCGGAAGCTGGGCGCTCGGATTTGATACCCCTACACGACCTGATTCGAGCAGCGGCCACTATTTTTCTGACCAAAGCGTTGGTCATCTCGGCTTTACCGGAACCTCATTTTGGATGGACCTAGTAAAAGCAGTTGTCGTCATTCTCTTGACAAACCGGACCCATCCTACTCGAGAAAATGAAAAAATCTCGGCCTTCCGACCCGTGCTCCATGACGCCGTCATGCATGCCATCGCCCTGCGTGGCATAGATGGACGCAAGTGACCGAAAATGCCTTCTGGACGCCACGGCCAGGGCTGAAGCTCGTGTGAAGGTACCGGGTTAGCCTATTCAAGAAACGTGTGTAACAAAGCATACGGGTGATCCGACTCACCATAAAACCGCTCACCACTCGTGACATTGGCTTACGTCCTGCCAGATCTAAAGGAGTTCTTTTACCTGGGCACATTTGCGGGCATAGCCCTCTGACAGGACGCCAGTCGATGCATCCCGCAGCGGTTGGTCCGTATGGATGGTCAAATGAATTTCAGGGGTGAGTTCGGTCATGGGGTCAAAGTCTGCGAGCATTTGTGTAAAATGCTCAAGACGTGCGTCAGAGAGACTTAATTCCCTTTCCCGCTCTTTGAGCCTGGAGCGGATTGTCTCCTCTTTGCAAGAACATTCCACAAAGATAAGATTGGTGTCGAGATCGGAGGCCAGCAGACGAGCCTCATCCCGCCATTTGCGGCGTGAATAGGTGGCATCCAGGATGACCGAATGCGCTGTCTTGAGGGTTTCCTGGGCCAGGGCCAACAGCCGGGCATACACACGATGACGCCTCTCTGGGCTGTACAGACCCTGACCAAAAGGAACCACGTCCTGATGGGAATCAGGTTGTTCTTCCTTTCGAATGCGATCGGATTGAAACAAGGGAATCGACAACGCTTTTGCTACCGCTTGGGCCAGACTGGATTTACCTGTCCCGGGCAACCCGCAGAAAACCCAGAGGGTTGGTCGGCTAAACTCGATCGCATACCGATAAGCCTGATCCATATAAAGCCGTGCCTCCTTTTTCAGAGCCTTCTGTTGGGCCTTTCCCACGTCCTGCCAGCGAAGACAAGCCACTTTGAGTCTCACGATGGCTCGATAAGCAGCATAGAAATCGAGCACAGAGTAAAGCTGCGGATCGTCGGCGTCATGTACATAGGCAGCCAGAAAGGTCCTGCTCCGGTCCCCATAACCGAGATGTTCCATATCCATATGGAGAAAGGCCAGGTCTGCCGCGACGTCCCCGTATCGGAAACGATCATTGAATTCAATGCAATCAATGATTTGAATGCCTCGATAAAAGTAGACATGATCTGTACGCAAATCACCATGGCCATCGCGAATTCGGCCTGCTTCAACACGACACTGGAAAAGATTTCGCCGGCCTTCAAGGAAAGTGCGACTAACCTGGCAAATGAACTCCCATCTTTCCTGTTCCAGGAGGCCTCCTGCAAAACGCTCCAACTGCCGAAAGCTTTCTTCCATGTTGAAAGCAATCACGTCTCGCTGACCGTAGTGATCGATTTGAGGACTTTGATTGCTCCTTTCATAAAAGGCAGCTAACATCTCTCCCAGCTTCTTCATATGGGCGTGGCGGATCTTGTCATTTTTGAGGAGTGCTCTGAGACTCAGCCCATCAGGCAGTTGTCTCATCTTGACGGCATATTCTACGATTCGTCCCTTGTCTTCCAGAGAGAACCGATGATCATCGGTTTCGTAGATCTTGACCACTTCCTGGTAGACATCCCGGCTAAGTCTTTGATTCAGGCGAACTTCCTGTTCACAAAAATGGCGCCGGTCTTTCAGGTTGCGAAAATCGAGGAAACCGAAATCTAACGGTTTTTTGAGCTTATACACCCAGGTGCCGGTCAGAAAAACAGCGGAAATATGGGTGTCTCGGCGTTCGAGGTGAGAAACCGGATGAGGATAAAAGGCGGGATCGGCCAGTGCCTCACATAGGGTCTCAAAGAATTGCAATGCCTCCATGTCGCCTCATTCCGAATGCTTCTTTTAGAAAAAGATAGTCCGAGTCTAATCGTTGTCAAGAGGGAATTTCAAATTGATGTCTCCCTGGCCGGCGATCTAAGGGGAGCAGAAGCGCGAGCATGAGGTGAGGCAACGGGACAATCAAGTGACGGATACCCTGGGAAACAGGGTGCCCATTGCGCCTGCTAGGGTTTATCAGGCTTTTTCAGCAGGTCAGCTGGATTTTTCATGAGATTGTTCGCCTGCCACTCTGGGAGCAGAAAAGGGTAGTCATTTTCAGAAGAGACGGCTGGGAATTTCTTGGCGTCCTTGTCGGTTTCTTTAAAAATGGATAGCGTGTATTCTTGTAGGCCCTTAAGCTGAATCCTAAAGATGGGGTTAGCAAAGTCTTCCTTCTTGCGGCCATCGATGTATTGCTCGCACCGCAGGTTGGACAGGGTAGAAAGTAATCTGTTGACTTGGGTTTCATCTCCCTGTTTGCCGTCGGACGTCTTCCAGACCCCTTCCGTTTTCTGGGATGCCGGGCGCTGGCCTTCCCCCTCTTCGCCTGCCGTCACCTCCACCGGCACCTGGGTCAGGGCAAATCCTATCACTTGCCCGCCTTTCGTGATCTGGATCTCCTGAATTTCCTTTGGGTTCAAGGACAGTACAGTCTGGTCGCGCAGTTTATCAACGGTCTGATCAAACTTACCCCTAAAATTTCCCCTGGCATGATAGATGCGGTCGTCACCGGCCAGTTTCACAAAGGTGTGTTGGTAGGACGTGGCCGCCTTGCCCATTTCAAACTCTCGCGCTACGGTGGCCCCCGCCCATGCCCTGACCGTGATCTTCTTGTGGTCGTCCAGGTTGTAAGGGATATAGTTTTTTGATTCGGACACCAGGGCGGTGACAGTGAGCTTTCTGATGATCTCGAGCATGCTTTTGACCTTCTCGGTGTTGGCCGGGTAACCTTCTGGCGCAATCTGCCAGGTGTCGTCTTTTTTCTTTAGAACAATGGTGGTATCCGGCTTGGAGATCTCAATCTTAGAGATATCGGTCTTGCTGATATCGGGGACCTTCGGCAGTTGGTACAGGGTCCTGTCTGGGTTGCGCAGGAGCAGATAAAGCGAAAGCGCCAAAATGACCGTGACAAGTATGACATATTCCTTTTTTATCTTCATGGCGGTTCTACCTTATTGCTGAAACATCATTTGAATCTGCTTTTTTCGGGTGTGGCGGCGGAACCAGACGAGAAGCCCGAAAAGGACCACTAGGACCGGCAGCCCGGCAATATTGAAGGATTTGACAAATGTCCTGGTTCCACCTTGTGTATCCTGCAAAGGGTTGAAACGTTGCTCTTTGCTTCTCATGACTGCAACGTCTTCCCGGTTGTTGAGGAAGTCCAGTACATTCATGATGAACATGGCATTAGGCGTTCTGCCTTGTTCGTCGAGCATATTGTCTTTCAGCATCTCGGAGGTGGCCATGAGAAAGATCTTGCCGGGCTTGCCCATGGATAAAAACTCCCCTTCGCTCTCGATCTTTGACAGGTCCACATCAGGTTTTCTTTTGGTGGACTTTTCCGGCGCTTCTTTCTCAGGGTCACCGGTTTCTGATTTTTTCTCGGGAATGGGTTTGCCGGCAAAATAACTGGGAAATTCTCCCTCCAGGATGTAGGCCAGAGGCAGACTCTTCTGCTCATCAGCCGATGGTGGTGGCCGGAGGAACATGGGATTGAGGTTGATCCGTCCCTTCATTTCCCACGATTTTTCCGATGAGGAGAACAGACGGAGGGCATGCAGTCCATTTTCCTTGATGCGTTCCGTATTCAACGCCAAGGGAGAGATTTTCATAGCAATCAGTCCCTTGATACTCCGCATGAACCCCACATGGCTGTTGATGAACTGATTCTTGATGATTGGCGCAAAATAGATGGCTCTTTCCCCCCCACCAAACTGTGCTGGCACGTCCTGTTTGTAGCAATTCTCGTCCATCACATAGGATTCTTTGATCCGGATGCCGTAATGTTCCAGCATTTTTTCCAGTCCGGTATTCAGAGGCACATAGGAGGGGCCTTGATTGAATCTAAAGGACTGCTGTTTGGGAGGCATCACTTCCTTGTAGGCATCCAGGAATAGGGCCAGATTTTTTCCCCGCATCAGGAACTGGTCGATTTGAAACAGCTCATAATCGGTAAACTTCTCCTTGGGACCAGACACGACCAGGCAGTTGATGCTCTCTGGCAGCATGCCGTCCTTCAGATTGACCTCCTTGATGGCATAGCTTTGTGATGCCAGGGTTTCGAAGTTGGATAGGGTGTCCTCCCCTTGTCGTCCCATGGGATCCATCGGCGAGATGCCCGAGAGTTGCGGTGCGCCGTGACTCGCCAGGTAGCCGAGGTCTTCGTTGATGTCGATGAGTGATTCCACACCCTCATCAATGATCTCTTCCATCTGGTTCATATCAACCAGTTCATAATGCCTCCCAATGAGAGGGATCCGAAAAACATGGATCAGCGGCACTTCTACCACTCTGTCCCCATACGCCATCACCAAGCCAATGGTGCCCTGGCCCGGTTCGATCTTCCCATCGGAAAGGGCCGGCCATTTCAGGTGCAGGAGATTGTATTTTTTTGCTTCCGCTTCCAGACTTTCGTCCTTGGCGGGGTCCAGATACGCGAACTGCAGCTTTCCATAGTTCTTGCCATTGAGCCCATCCACGATCTTTTCCAACTTCGCCGGAAGTTCAGGAAGATCCTTCAACCGCATGTAGGGAGCCACGAACTTGAGGGAAGACGAGAGAAACAATTTGACCCGTATTTTCTCCGGAAGCCTCAAGAGTGCGCTGATTTTGTTGTTCAGTTTCTGGATAGCCGTTGTGAGCCGGTACTCCAGTCCGTCCGTGGACGTCATGGTAGGAATACGTTCAATGAGGTCGCCATGAATCAACACCAGCCCCATATAGGCCTTTTGAAACTTGACCTCGTCTTTTTCGATAACCTGAATCTGAACAGGATGAATCCCATAATTTCTGGCCAGCGCCTGGTTCTCCTTGGCTTCCCGGCTGATGTCGCCCTCTTCGGTGCTGACGTCATAGAAGCGGTAGTTGAAATACCGGTTGCCATAGGCGGCGTATTCTTGAAGGAGATCATGGAGATAACGCTCCGTATTGTTGTGGGGGGCGGGAAGGTTTTTGGTGAAGAAAACGTTGATGGTCAACGGCTCCGAGAGTGTAGACACCACCTTTTGGCTGGCTTCTGAGATGGAGTAGATCTTGTTTCTTGTCAGGTCCACTCTGAAGAACCCCGTCATGCCCGCCAGATTAATCAGGACGATGACAGCCAGATAGGCAAGAAATCTCACATAGTTTCCCGATCTGCTTTTCACCCCCATTTTTGTTCTCCCTAGTTTTTCTCCAGCAAGGCCAGGTATGCCCCATAAAGACCGACAAAACTGACGCTCAGAAAGTATAAGATGTCTCGTGAATCAATCACGCCTTTTGAAACATTTTCAAAGTGAAAGTCGGCTCCCAGGTATTCCAGAAAACCCAGCAACGATTGCGGCAGAAAAAAAAGCATCTTATCAATGAGTGTCAGGCCAAAGCAGATGGCCATGCCAATAATAAAAGCAATGATCTGGTTTCGGGTCAGTGACGATGCAAACAGCCCGATAGCAGAGAAGGCCGCGCCCAGCAGAACCGCGCCAGTGTATCCGGCCACGACCGGTCCCCAATCCAGCTGGCCAAGGAATGACACCGTGATGGGATAGGCAAGCGTAGGAATCAGCATCGTTGCCACGAATACAACAGCGGCCAAGAATTTGCCCAGGACCACGTCCAGAAAGGTCACCGGCATGGTGAGTAAGATCTCGTAGGACCCCACATTCAGCTCCTCTGCGAACAGGCGCATTGTGACGGCCGGCACCACGAATGACAAGGTGATGGGAAGCAGGGCAAAGAAGTTTCGAAGGTTGGCCTGATTGTAAAGAAAAAAGGTGGTAAAAAAGAACCACCCTGTCACGAGAAGAAAGATCGATATGACGATATAGGCTATGGGGGATACAAAATAGGCGGTGAACTCTTTCTTAAAGATAGGTGTAACTTGCCGCATGCTAGTTCTCCCTTGTGAGCTCACGAAAGATATGTTCCAAGGTTTTTGTCTCCTGGTGAAGTTCCAGCAGAATCCAGTCGGTTTCTTTAATCTTGCGGTATATGTCTCCCCGCACATCCACGGAGGACTGGCAGGTCAGGGTTACGTGTAGAATGTTGTCATCCTCTCCGTGCTCCCTACGCGCGGGGACAATGTCCGTCACGCCGTCAATGACCTGGAGTTCCTTTTTCACCGATTCAAGGTCTGCGTTCTGAAGAGAAATGCGGATCAGGGATGCTCCGCCGGCCGATTGCTTCAGGGTCTGTGTCTTGCCGTCTGCGACGATTTTCCCCTGGTTGATGATGGCCAGGCGGTCACATGTCGCCTCGGCCTCACTGAGAATATGGGTAGAGAGAATGATGGTCTTCTCCTTTCCAATCTCTTTGATGATCTCCCGAATTTCAACGATCTGGTTGGGATCCAGCCCTGAAGTAGGCTCGTCCATGACCAGTATTTCAGGATCGCTCATCATGGCATGAGCCAGCCCCACCCGTTGTTTGTAGCCCTTAGAGAGTTCACCAATCGGCTGGTGCATGACCTCGTTGAGGCCGCAGAGATTGGCCAGGTAGCGAATCCGGGAAAGTTTTTCGTCCCTGTCAAGTTCTCGGATATCTGCCACATAGCTGAGATAATCATACACCAGCATCTCGTGGTAAAGGGGAGCTGATTCCGGGAGGTACCCCAGCAGTTTCTTGATTTCCAAGGGATGTTCGTCAATGGTGTAGTCTTTGACGTGGATACTTCCGGAGGTAGGCCGGAGAAAGCCGGTGAGCATCCTTAGTGTGGTGGTTTTGCCGGCGCCATTGGGACCCAAGAGCCCCAGGATTTCGCCTTTCTGGATATCAAAGTCGATATGATCCACCGCACACAGATCATGATAATACTTGGTCAGACCCTCGACATGGATCATCTCTTTCTCCTTGAAGTTGAGGAACAGGCTTTACAGTTTCTGTATCAAGGTCCCTCGCATGACCAACGCTTACCCTTGCACTAATCGGGTTTGGGTCTTCAACAACTTGGATTTTCGCCAAGGCGTAGGAACAGTGAAGGCCTGGGGAGCATTAAAAGTCTAACTTGCTGACATAATTAATATATGGACAAATTTTCGACACTCAATATAAACACTTTTTGTGGGTTGTCAAGCTTGTTTCCGCGAGGATAAGAGCATACCGCTAATAAAAAGCCCCCGGTGAGAATGGACCCACCGAGGGCTCTAAAAAGGAGGTTTCACACGAAGGAGAAACTCTCCTGTCGTGCCTTAGGGCAGGCCCCTGAAGCCAAACAAAACCAAATCTTCAATGTGGGGCGACAGGCGTCGGCTTCAAGGGCGTCAAATGAAGGCAGGGCCAACGGGATGACTCAGCCTGACATGGATTGGTCCGTTGGGAATACAGCCTGGCCTCTTAACATTCCTCCCGTAGATGCCTGCAGATCCACACGGCAAGCACCGTCAGCCGTGCAAGCCAACTGTAAATAAAAATTCCGTACCACTTACATATTAAAGCAGACAACCCCTTGTTCAGCCCTCTTTCTACCAACCGGCAATGGACATGAAGGGGGTTGAAACGGTGCTGAATGTTTAACATTGTGCCGACCAACGTATTGTCTCCTGACCTTATTTCGTAAGACGACAAATTCCCATACACCAGGATAATAAAAAAATCAAGTGAAAAAACAACAGGTTAGACCTTTAGGGCAAAATTAGAGAAAACTACAAGATGTTGTGCGGTGGGTCGCCGTATTAACGCAATATATTGGTGCTGAGGGTTACATGGCCATTTGATGATTTGACACCAGTTTTGGCCCCATGGGGATAATGATGATTAGGGACTTTCAGGACTTGTGCCAGGCTTCAGGAGCGCAAAGCCACTCTCTTTATCCCTAACCCGAGTCGCCGTGGCACCCAGGATTTCGGTGAGGATCACTTCCCCCACGAGCCAGGTCGTGACCCCGGGCCTCAAGCAGCCGGTCATGGTCTGCCCCGATCGTCCGAGAGCAGCGTGTATGTGCAGGACCGGCTTGCCGTCTTCGCCAGGAGCCAGGATACCCACCCCGACGACTTCGTGGGCGCCATCCACAGGAAGCAGCATGGGGTCCGGCGGTGTTTCGTTCGAACGTCGCGGGCCAACCACGACCTGTCCTTCTCCGATTCCGCCTACAAGGACCGCGTGACCCACGGATACGCCCTGGTCTGTCGCGAAACGTTCAATGCACTCGGGAAGCCTATCGCCATCCTCAAGCCGTATAACGAAAACCCGGCCGATGCGCCCTTCACTTGCCTTCATGCCCAGTCTCCTTCCGAGCAAGATTCATAGAGACTCTCATCACTCTGGGAATCGCAGCTTTTGTCTGACCGTAACACTCTAGATCTTTGAGACGCCGGTCGCGCAAGCGGCAATCACCTCCCCGCTCACGCCATCCTTTCAAAGTGCTGAAATATTACCCCTGACTGCCGTTTTCCTCTATCCTGGCGTTTCGAGAAATTCTATGTAGCCTTTCACTGAATTGGCCATAAAAAACCTCTCCCTGTCTTGTGTATCAGGGTCCATGAATTCAAAGACCTCTAAATCAGGATCTTTTTCCAGAAGACGGACCACACATCTCATGATGAGGTCCTTGGAACCCGCTGACACCTCTTTCTGAACAATCTTTTCCCATCTCAAGACCTGGGCCCGGAACCTTTTCAACATCTGATGCGAGCTGCGGGCGTCCCCAAAATGAGCATAGCATATATGCTGATCTTCCAGGGCCATCAACCGATCCACCGTTTTTAGGAAATCTTTCAGAAAAAACCTTGGAGGGGTGGCCGGGCGCAAGTAATCCCTGTCCGCAACGCAGAGATAGTTACCACCAGCCTCACCGGCAAAGAGATTTCCCATGTAGCTAAAACTGAGGTGATGAGGGGCATGGCCCGGCGTCTCGATAACGGAAAGATTCTTGATGTGGGCCTGTGTGTGGGGGATACATATCTCCTCTCTCACCGCTTTGAGAGGGCCATAGGCATCAGCAATATCGCCAAGGACTTTTCGGCTGCCCTCCCATAACCTGGAAGGATCCACCAGATGTCTGATGGCTTTGTCGTGACATACGACTTGGGCCATGGGGAAATACTCCAGGAATTTGGCCAGCCCACCCACATGATCGATATGGATGTGGGTAATCAGCACGTAATCTACCCTTTCCACATTCATGTTTGCCAGCGCCTCTACCAGCCTGTTCACTGAATTGGCCGGCCCCACATCCACCACCAAATGGATATCTCCCCTATAGACCCATGCACCGATGAAATGATCAAAGCCCCGGATGGGCTGCTTGATCTCTATCAGTGTGCAATCATCCTCTTTCAAGGGATGCTCCCTTTGTATCAGGTCTTCAACCTACGCGAATGCTTGAAGGATCAAAGGGATAGCCACGAAGGTTCCCAACGCACTACCCACATTCGTAAAGGCCACCACCAGTAATATCCTCGTGATCTTATTTTTCCAGAACCCCTTCAGAGACGAGATGTCTTCAGACAGGCTCTCAAAATCCCTGACTTTAGGTTTTCCCACAAGGGCCTCGACCAAACCGGAAACCCAGCCCGCCGCAATCATGGGATTTAGAGACGTCAGGGGAGAAGCAATAATGGCGGAGAGAACCGTCAGCGGATGGCCCAGGGCAATGGCAGCTCCAAGGCCTGCCAGGATGGCATTTGCCAACACCCACCATTTGATCATATGGGTGCCGGCAGCCATCCCAGCCGTGAAAAAGCCAAAAATAATCAGCCCCACGATGAGTGTCGGGAGCCCCCACTTCAGGAAACGAAATAACGTGCTTTTGGGAGGTATCTGCGTGAGCATATCCATATCTACCGGCATGTCCCAGTACCTTTGAACACCGGGAACATGTCCCGCCCCAACGACCGCGACAATCTTTTTGCCTGGCGCCGTTCTGATCTCATGAGCCAGATATTGGTCTCTTTCGTCGATCAAAACGCGCCTTATTTCAGGAAAGGCTTTCCCGATTTCCGAAAGGACCGTCTCCAGGACATCCATCTCCTTCATTTTCTCAATGTCTTCTTCCTTGATGTCATCCCATGCCCCTGGTGAGGTGAGAAACTGGGCTAAGAGTTTTATCCTTGTCCATAAGCCCATGAGACGCCAGGTCCTTGATAGGGTGGTGCGTATATCCCTGTCGGCTAAATGAATCTGGGCCCCCGTCGCTTCCGCCACCTGTATAGCCCGCAACATCTCTTCGCCCGGCTTGATACCGAACTTCTGACCAATTTTTTTCTGAAAATATGCAAGCATAAGATTAGACAAGAGAAGAAAGGCCTTTTTCCCCCGGATCACTTTCACAAGATCGGTGTTTTGCCATCGGTCCTTCTGGGTGATAGCTTGATATCTGGATGGACAGAGTTCCACACAGACCGTGTCCGGCTTTTCCTCTTCAATGACCCGGCCCACCAAGTCAGCGCTTTCCCTGGACACGTGGGCCGTCCCGATGAGCGTAATCTCTTTGTCTTCGAAAGTGAGTGGATACGTATGAGCGCTTTTTGTCACGGATGTTCTCTGCACGTTCCTATCACGCAAATGGCCGACCTCCTGACGATCAAAGATCCCTGCAGCGAGCTGAAGGGATCTTTAATATCAACCACGCAACAATAGTTGGACGACGGGGCCTCGCTACGCCAGAGGGGTGCCTGGCTCAGAAGGGCCGTCAAGGGTGACCAGCGCGCAGGAGGTCTCGTCTGCGGCTGTCAAGAGCATGCCTTGTGAAAGGACGCCCATCAATTTGACCGGCTTGAGATTTGCCACAATGACGACTTGCTTTCCGAGGAGCTCTTCTGGCCGGTAGCTTTCTGCGATGCCTGCAACAATGGTCCGCTCTTCCCCGGTATCGACCTTCAGTTTCAAAAGGCTTCGGGACCTTGGTATAGGCTCTGCGGCAAGCACGGTGGCAACTCGCAGATCAACCTGCTGAAAGATTTTCATGGAAATCTCGGGTTTCTCTGGAGCCGGTCCTTCCTTTGCAGACACAGTCTCACCGCCCTTCGTTTGTTCTTCCCGCAGGTCAATCCTTGGAAAGAGGGTCACTGTTTTTGGGAGCTTCGTTCCGGGTCTCGTTTTTCCCCACACCTTGAGATCACCAAATGTCTGAAAGCCATCGGCAAACGTCATGCCTAAGTGTTCTTGCATGACCTGGGCGGTTTTCGGCATGAATGGATAGACCAGCCCCGCAATCATACGAAGGCTTTCCAAAACGTTGTAAAGGACCAGCCGGAGCTGTGTGTGCTGGGCCTTCTTCTTGGCAAGTTCCCACGGTGCGGTGATGTCTATGTACTTGTTGATCCGGTTAATGAACTCCCAAAGGGCAATCAGTGCTTTGTGAAAGGCAAAGCCCTCCATGGCTTTCTGGTATTCTTCAAGGGCTTTAGAGGCATCCAGCTGGACATCCAGGTCAAGACTGCTTTCTGGGGCCCCTTCACTTTTCGGCACAATCCCCTTGAAGTACTTATGGACCATGGTCAGGCTGCGGCTATATAGATTCCCAAGGTCATTGGCCAAATCAGAATTGATGCGCTGGACCAGGGCCCTTTCGCTGAAGTTGGAATCAAGGCCAAAAACCATCTCACGGAGGAGAAAATAACGAAAGGCGTCGGCGCCGTACACACTCTTTAACTCCAGGGGATCTACCACGTTGCCAAGGCTCTTGGACATCTTGCCTTCGTCCACATTCCAGTAGCCATGGACATGAAGTCCGCGGTACAGAGGAATGCCTGCTGCCTTGAGCATAATAGGCCAATAGATACCATGAGGTTTCAGAATATCTTTGGCCACAAGGTGGTGGACCGTGGGCCAGAACTTCTTAAAACCCTCACCAGCCGGATATCCCAGGGCAGAGACGTAATTCAGAAGGGCATCGAACCAAACATAGGTCACGTACTGGTCATCAAAGGGAAGGGTAATACCCCATTGAAGTCGGCTTTTGGGCCGGGATATGCACAAATCCTCCAGGGGTTCCCGCAAGAAGCCGAGGACTTCATTGCGATAACGCACTGGGGTGATAAAATCCGGATGCGTGTGAATGTAATCAACGAGCCAGTCCTGGTATCGGCTCATTCTGAAAAAATAGTTGGACTCCTTAATGACCTCTGGAATGGTCCTGTGGTCAGGACACCTCCCCCCCACGAGTTCCCGTTCGGTATAAAACCGCTCACAGCCGAAGCAGTACGCACCCTCATATTCGCTGAAGTAGATATCTCCAGCATCATAAATTTTTTGCAGCACCTCCCTCACCACTTTCCCATGAGCGGGGTCTGTGGTGCGTATGAAGTAGTTAAAGGCTATGTCCAACTGGGGCCACAAGTTTCTAAAGAGTTCGCTGATCTGATTGACATAGGCCAACGGGCTCAACCCTTCCTCCTTGGCGGCGCGGACCACTTTGTCGCCATGTTCGTCAGTGCCTGTCAGAAAACAGGTCTCCTGGCCGCACATACGGTGGAAGCGATTCACCACATCGGCCACAAGGGTCGTGTAGGCATGACCAAGGTGAGGTCTAGCGTTCACGTAATAGATGGGCGTTGTTACGTAAAATCGTTCTGACATACAGCTCTCCTCTCAAGGCTGTGTTTATGAAGTAAAGGGCTCGCCATTTTACCACGACCAAAGTTCACCTATTGCAAGGATTACAGACGGGCAGTGCTCTATGGGGAGCTGTCCGCCCCCCCGGTAAGCTCGTCCAGCCCCACATCCAACTCCCCGCCCTCCTCGAGCTGTACCGTGATGGATTCCTTTAAGACATTATGACGAACAACCTTTCCCCGGCCCCGCTTGGTGTCCACCACTTTTCCGAAAGCTGGAAACTTGCCTTTCAAGTCGCAATAGGTTCCGTGTTCAAAGCCCAAACAGCACATGAGTCGGCCGCACAGCCCCGAAATCTTTGTGGGATTCAGTGACAGGCCTTGCTCTTTAGCCATTCGAACCGATACGGGCTGAAAATCATTAATGAATCTACAACAGCATAGCTCATGGCCACACCGTCCGATCCCCCCACACATCTTGGCTCGATTACGGACCCCGATCTGACGCATCTCGATACGTACCCTGTATTGCTTGACGAGCATCTTGACCAGTTCTCGAAAATCGACGCGGCCGTCGGCTGTGTAATAGAAGACGAGTTTTGTCCCGTCGAGGAGACTTTCAACCGACACAAGGTTCATCCCAAGCCCCAATTTCTTGATACATTCCAGGCAATGGGCCTGCGCGGCCTCTGCTAGTTCGAGATTTTTCCTGTGCTGACTTACATCCTCATCATTGGCCAGGCGATAGACCTTCTTCAAGGGGAACTTGGGCTGCCGGTGACCAGCGGGCCTAGGAGGGGTCACAACGGTCCCAAGGGCCAGGCCTTGCTGAGTTTCTAGAATCACCCGATTGCCAGGGGAAAGGACAAAGTGTCCCACATCAAAATCATAGACCTTGCCCTTGGGGCTGAATCTTATTCCGACAATCTTGGCCATGTTTCCCCCTTCTCATCCCTTCAAACCGACGGGAGCCCCCTTGGACAGAGAGTTGCCCCAACGGTTGCCTACACGCAGACGCACCATCATGACCTCTAAGGCAAGCCGAGGATTAGCACGTTTCAAAATGGCCGATTGGGTGGCAGATACCGCTGCCAATTTTTCCAAGATTTCATCAACAGAGCATTCTTTCGATGCACCCTGTATATTTTCCATAAAGTCCCCATTCAGGATTTTTTCGGGCTGAAACTTACACATGAGAACATCTCTAAACCAAGTCGTCATCATATCCAGCGCATCTTCCAAAGTCGCCTTATCACTTGCCAGCGCCTCGGCAAACACAAAAAGTTCCTGAGTCGACTCCTTTGAAACCGCCCCGACACGCTCCAAAACCTGCTTCCGCCAGGCCATCCATTTGTTTGCGTCCGCAGACAAGGCCCTGCCCAGACTTCCTTTGGTCAATATGGCAAGAGCGGTCGCCGTTTCTTGATCAAGGTTTTTCTTGGCAACAAGCACATCTGCGATCTTTGCAACTGGAATGGGCCTAAAACCGATATGTTGACACCTTGAGGCAATGGTCGGCAACAAGTCCGTGACCTGGGATGCCGTGAGGATGATGTGTGTATCTTTGGGTGGTTCTTCCAAGATTTTCAGCATGGCGTTGGACGCCTCAGCGTTCATGGTTTGTGCGTCATTGATGATAATCACACGGCGGCCTCTCTCGAGGGGGGCAAACCTCAGCTGCTGGCGCAACGAGCGTACCTGGTCAATCTTGATGAAGGCGCCACTGCGCTCGACAATAATAACGTCCGGGTGATTGCCCGATATCACCTTCTGACAAGATCGACACTCGTTGCACGCCGACACGCCGACACGGTTTGCGCAGTTGAGGGCCATAGCCAATGCCTTGGCGGTTGTTTGCCTGCCAATGCCATCAATGCCTGTAAAGACCAAGGCATGGACAAGCCGGTCGTTGTGAAGCATGCGGCTCAGCAGGCGGATGGCACGCTCCTGGCCTATAATGGATTGGAAGGTCATCACATTTGAACCCCGAACATCAGGTCCATTCTCTCGCTGGAAAAGCAAGAACTTTGTCGCTGCGGGACAACGCATCCCATGCCCGTCATACCCCTTGGCAAGGATCTTCCCTTTCCTCAAACCACCACGCATCTGAGGCGGTCTGTAATATTTCTTTTGCCAACCTTTTGCCGACCTCGGTTCGGAGGCGGCCAACGACATGAGGCAACCAAGCCTCCGGCCCACGGTGACCCAAATCCGAGAGCGCCTTTAATTCCAATATGAGGGACAGGTGGTCCGCATCGCGGGCAACCCGTGCTTCCACGGTTTCGCCGGTATTAAACTCTTTCAAAAGCCCACCCATGGCTCGCCCAAACGGGATATTCTGCGTGAGGTCCGCCACGGCCTTGGCCTCGTCTGCCGTAACATATTTTTTTTGAACATAGTTGAGGTCCCCGGTGCGCGCCTCGCTGAGATCATGGAGCAGGCACATTTGGAGCAGCTTGAGTTGATCCAGGCCCGGGGCTATCTGTGCCAAAACATACCCAATAAAGGTTGTAAGGAAGGCATGTTCAGCGACCGATTCGTGCCCTGACCCCAAGAAGTGAAACCCGGAGCGCGGGAGCTCTTTTAAGATTCTTGCTTCAAACAGCAGACCGGCTATAGCTTTCATGATATTCCGAGTTTCCTTCGGCGCACTTGCATTTTGTATGGAATCTTACGTCAATCGAGCGACAAGCTCAATGGATAGTTCTCGAAAACCAGGTGTCAGGGGCCAGCCAACAAAATCAAATCGGTGTTCAGGCTGTTACCAATCATTGGTGAAAGTCCACCAATAGGGCCTTTAGACGACTATTTTCTACACAATAGGTCCAATGAACGCAACCGTAAATTGACTTGACACCTCGCAAGACCTTATGTACCTTCCAGCGAACGTCAAGCCCCCGGGCAGTCTTGGCCCAACCATCGTGCGTTGTCTCGAATTCCTGCTCTCGAGAGGTTTGGGCTCTGTTCATAAAAAACCCTTTGTTGGACTGAATAACTACGGTGCCCGTCTTTAGTAGCAGTGATATTGTCCAGATGATTCTCAACTCTGGACTCATGGTTCGTTTTGTTCTATTGCTTCTCTTGTTCTTCTCCGTTACCTCATGGGCCATCATATTCTACAAATACCGTTTCATAAGAAAGGCCAGGAAAGAGTCGGCTTATTTTCTCGACCTCTTTTGGAACCGGCAAAGCCTTTCTAAGGCCTTTGCAGCCTCGAAACAACTGCGGTACAGCCCTCTGGCGCGGGTATTTCGCATCGCCTATCTCGAGCTCAAGAAAGTCAATACCTCCCAATCATCGTCAGGAGAGGGTGAAAAGGCAGGAGGCACCACGTTGAACCAAGATGTGGCGGCTGTTGATAATCTTAAGCGGGCTCTTCGACGGGCCGCCAACGTGGAACTCACGGGCTTGAACAGGACCCTGTCTTTTCTGGCAACGACCGGCAACACAACCCCTTTCATTGGGCTTTTCGGGACAGTGTGGGGGATCATGAATGCTTTTCGCGGCATTGGCCTTAGGGGGTCTGCCAGTTTGGCTGTTGTGGCCCCGGGGATCTCCGAGGCGCTCATCGCCACGGCTGCGGGGCTGGCTGCCGCCATCCCGGCCGTTGTGGCCTATAACTATTTCAACAGTAAGGTTCGCGTCCTGGAATCTGAAATGCATAACTTCTCGGCTGATTTCTTGAACCTGGTTGAGCGGGAATTGATCATACGGAGGGGGAGCTAGGGGATATGGCGATGGGAGGTGGCAACAGCCATTTGATGTCAGATATCAATGTCACACCCTTGGTCGATGTGATGTTGGTCCTGCTCATCATTTTCATGGTCACAGCTCCCATGATGATGCAAGGGGTCAACGTGTCATTGCCCCAGACCACCTCCAAGCCCCTGCCGGCGGAAAAGGATTATCTGGTCATCTCGATAGACCGGAGCCAGCAGATTTATATCAATGACTATCAGGTGGCACTGGAATCTCTTCAAGGGAAGATGGGAAAGATCTTGGAAGGCCGTCCGGATCAGAAGGTTTACCTTCGGGCCGATAAGAGTGTGCCTTATGGGGTCGTGGTACGCGTGATCTCTGAGGTAAAGCTGGCCGGGGTGGCAAAGCTCGGGATGGTCACAGAACCCTTGAAAGAGACGGATAAGAAGAGATAATGCTCACGGCCATCCACCTCCCAAGGCCTCCCTCTATATGGGGCCGCCGCTTATCATCCACCCAAGATCGTGAGCAACGCGGGTTGAGCTCATGGTTGCCTATCCAGAAGTCCTGACCCGGGGCGTTTACACAGACCGAGCATGGATCGGGATGGTTGTCCTTTCCATCCTTTGCCATGTCCTACTGGTCTCCGGAGTTGTTCTCTTGCCGGAGTTAGAATCCAGCCGTCCTCATATATCGTCTGCCGTTATGGTAGACCTGGTGAGCCTTCCCCAGGGCGCGCCACAGGTACAGGCAAGGGTCGTGGCCCCAAGAATTGCACCGAAGCCTCCGCCTGTTAAACGGGTTAAGGCGACTGAGATGACGAAACCAGAAAGGGCTAGGCCTGAAGACCAGCTGGTGACGATGAAAGGCCCTCCACTGAAGGAGGCTGTGTCTTTGGCGCCACAGCATCTACAGGTCAAGAAGTCACTCAAAATGAAGACTTACAATGCATCGAAGGTGATTAGCAAGGCCATCGCGAAAATCGAAAAACAAGCCCCTGGATCGAGGCCTCGCCCTGTGCTTCAGGCCATCGATCAATTGAAAAAGGAAGTCGAAGGGGGCGGCGGCGTGGTCGTGAACGGCGGCGCTGCAGATGCCCAGATCAGTCAAAGGAATCTGGAGCTTCTCGATATCTACAATGCTGAAATCTGGTATCAGATCCAAAAAAGTTGGGCCTTCTCTCAAGAAATGGCCAGGGGCCAAACGGATCTGGAAGCCGTCATCATTGTGAAAATCATGAGGGATGGGGAGATACGAGACATCTGGTTCGAAAGGAGGTCGGGCAATAGCTACTTTGATGATTCAGCCTTTAAGGCAGTGAAGAAATCGAACCCCTTACCTTCCTTGCCGGAAGGCTTTCTCCAACCTTTTTATGACGTAGGGTTTCGATTCAACCTTTCCGAACTGAACAGAAATCCTTGAGGCGAAGATGCGAAAATCCAGCCCTCGATGGTTTTTAGTTGTCCTGGTTGGCCTTTTCTTGGGCGTGTTCATCTGCTCAAATACCCCTTGCCAGGCCCGTGTTTATATCGACATTAGTGCCCCTTATCTTCGTAAAATCCCCACTGCCGTACCGTTTTTCAAGGACCAGGGTTCGGGGAACAAACAGGGTGAGCTTGCCGGGACCCTTGCGGACCTCCTTGCAGAAACCATCCATTTCACAGGTTTTTTTAAGATTCTGGATCGGGAAAGTTTTTTGGAGGATCCGCAACAAGCCGGCCTCATTGAGAACGAGATCAATTTCAAGAACTGGACTGACATTGGCGCTGAACTCCTGGTCAAAGGCGGATTCAAGTATCAGGGAGACCGCCTTACGGTCGAGCTTCGCCTGTTTGACACCTTTTCGGGACGTCTCATCATTGGCAAGCGTTATGTGGGCTATCTGAATGACCAGCGAAGGATGATCCGTCGGTTTTGTAACGACATGATCCATCGTCTCACGGGCCATGAAGGGATCTTTAGCAGCCGGATCGGATTCATATCGACGGCAACAGGGCATAAGGAAATCTATATTGCTGATTTTGACGGCCACGACCCAAGACAGTTTACCAACACAGGGGCCATTACCCTGTTTCCCGCCTGGTCGTCGGATGGTCAGTGGCTTGCCTATACAGACTACAGGCGCGGCAAACCAGACCTTTATATCAGGAACATCAGAGAGCAACAGGGTACGGTGATCTCTCTTCAGGGTTCCAATCTCACGCCGGCATGGGTGCCGGGACAGTTCGCCCTGGCCGCATCCCTGTCGTACGAAGGGAATCCGGCCGTCTATCTTCTCACAGGAAAAGGCAAGATTATCAGAAGGTTAACTGAGCATTGGGACATCGATGTTTCTCCAACCTGGTCGCCAGACGGCAAAGCCATCGCTTTTGTCTCCAACCGGTCAGGATCCCCGCAAATATACATCAAGAACGTTGAAGAGGGAAAAGTCCGAAGACTGACCTACGAAGGCAAATACAATACCTCGCCCCAATGGTCGCCCAGGGGCGACTACATCGCTTGCACACGATTGGATAAGGACGGTACAGTCAACATCTATGTCATCCGCCCAGAGGGGCGGGACTCGATTCAACTGACCAGAAACACGGGAAATAACGAGTCTCCAACCTGGTCCCCGGACGGCAGCCTCATAGCCTTCAGTTCTACCAGAGAAGGACCCTCGAGGATCTATGTCATGAATGCCAACGGTGCGAACCAGCGGCGTCTGCTGGCCCTCAAGGGTGAACAGACGGATCCGAGTTGGTCCCCGCGCCTTTCTTACTACTAAAGGGGCCGTGAATTTGTACAAGTTGGGCATTGACTTTTCGTACAGTTCCAAATAATTAGAAAATCCATACAAGGTATGGAGAGATAGGACTGACCTTTTAATTTTCGTTCAAAGGAGGTGAAATGGCATGATAAGAAGATCGTGGGTAATCTTGGCGCTGTTGTTGCTGATTCCGGGGTTCATGTTCGCGGCCTCCTGCGCCAAGAAACAGGTTGTGTCCGAGCCTGGTGTCACCCCCGCCGAAGAGTCCGCCGAGGCCAGGCGTCTGGCTGCGGAGCGGGCAAGGCAAGGGGCTCTGGAGGAGCAGAGACTCCGGGAGCAGCGGTTGGCTGAAGAGGCCAAAACGCGTGCAGAGCAGGAGACCATGGCTGCCCGGGAAACATTCCTGGACGAGCATATCTATTTTGAGTTTGACAAATCCAGGCTTCTTCCGGAGTCCAAGGCCGTCCTCAGACTGAAGGCTCGATGGCTTAAGGCCCATCCGGGTGCCCTGGCGGTGATCGAAGGCCATTGCGACGAGCGGGGAACCAACGAGTACAACCTGGCCCTTGGCGACCGACGCGCCCGGAGTGCCAAGACCTATTTAGTGGATCTTGGGACTGCGGCCGAACGTCTGACTTGCATCAGCTATGGAGAGGAAAGACCCCTCGATCCGGGCCATGATGAAGCGGCCTGGGCCAAAAACAGACGAGCCCAATTCGTGATAGAGTAGCTCAACGCCACACAGGTTGCAGGCGCTTTTAGGCCTGCAACCTGTGACATCAAAAACTTTGTATCATTTTGGTCTTAGGAAAAAAATCGGCTCAAACAAGCTTCAAGGCTGCCATGTTTTCAAGAAGCGAAACTGTTCCAAACCGTTGAACCTCAGAGGCGAGCGTATTCCCCGTAGCTTGTCGCAGGGATCTTCAAGAACCCGTGTAGGTGAAAGGGGTTCACGGGATAGCCATGGATATGAAAACCTTAAACGGTTGCTTTGCGTTGCTGGCTGTTGTGCTCATGGTGGGTAGCGGTTGCGCCCTTCAGGAAGATCTGGTTACGGTCAATAGTCGGGTTACTCGCCAGAGTCAAAAGGCTGACGCGCTTCAAGCCGAATTAGCCCGCTATCATGAAGAACAGATCAAATCTGAGGAGACCTATCGAAGCAAGTATGCGGATCTCCATGCCCTCATGAACGACCTGAGAGACGACATGCAGGGACTTCGCGGCCAGCTGGAAGAAAGCGGTTATGACGCACGGCAAAGGACGGCCTCGGAGGCCCGGCGAGACGAGCAGTGGAAAAATATGGAAAAGCAGCTCCAAAGCAGCCTAGACCGGCTCATTCGCCTGGAAGCCTATCTGGGTATGGAGCCTTCAGAGAAGCGCCTGCCCTCCGAGGCAGAAGCAACCGGGCCAGAGGCAGGGAAACCCGCGGCAGAACAAACCCCTGATGCCCTTTATGCGTCGGCCAAACAGCGGTTTGACAGGGGCGAGTACGAGGATGCTAGGCAGCTGTTTCAGGCCCTGTTAGAACAGCACCCCAAGTCCGAGAATGCAGATAATGCACAGTTTTGGATTGGGGAGATTTATTATCATGAAAAGTGGTATGAAAAGGCCATATTAGCCTATCAGAAGGTGATTGAAAATTATCCCAAGGGGAATAAAATTCGTAGCGCCCTCCTGAAGCAGGGGTTGGCCTTCTCCAATCTTGGCGATGAAGCCAATGCCAAGCTCATCCTCAAGGAATTGGTGCGTAAGCACCCGGATTCCAAAGAGGCCGATATCGCCAAGAAAAAATTCAAGACATTTCAATAATCCATGAACACGAAACATGACCCTTGAAACCTCCAATCAAGGTCATCGGCATAGACCCCGGCTTGGCTCATACCGGGTTTGGAATCGTTGAGGGGATCGGCTCCCGCATAGGAGGCTATACCTTCGGCACCATCCGAACTCCCAAGGCCGAGGCCTTGGCCATCCGACTTGATCATATTTTTTCCAAGCTAGGTTCCATCCTCCACGTGGAAAAACCGGACCTGATGGTCCTTGAAGACATCTTTTCCTTGAGGCAATATCCAAAAGCGAGTATCGCCCTTGGCAAGGTTTGCGGTGTCATCCTGCTGGCTGGGGCTCAGTGCGGCCTTGAAGCCATAGAACTTCCCGCCAAGGAGGTCAAACGCACCCTGTCCGGAAACGGCAACGCTACCAAGACACAGGTTGAAAAAGCGGTCAGGCATTTTCTGAAAAGAAAGACGGCCATTTCGCCGTCCCATGCCTCCGATGCCCTGGCCTTGGCCCTAGTGGGTCTCTTCAGGCATCCCTGACGATGGCAGGAGAATCATGATCGGTTATCTGGAAGGCAAGTTGCTCAGAGTAGAAGAGGACCGCATTCTCCTATTAGCCAACCAGATCGGTTACGAAATACTCCTGCCCGCCATGGTGAGAGAATCCATCGACGCGAAGAAGCCCGGTGACGAGATGGCCTTATATATTCACTATCATCAGACCGAGCGGCAGCCCAAACCGATCCTTATCGGCTTCAACCTGGAAGTGGAGAGGGAATTCTTCCGTCACTTCATATCCGTAGAAGATATTGGCCCCATGAAAGCGGTTCAGGCCCTGACGGTGCCGGTTCGGGAGATTGCCCGGGCTATAGAGTCCAGGGATGCGGCGTATCTGAAGCGATTGAAAGGGATCGGGAACCGGACAGCACAGAAGATTCTGGCCACCCTGGAGGGTAAAGTGGCCAAATTTGCCCTCATCCGGGAGGTTGAAAAAACGGACGAGGCGGCCTCGTTGGAGGATTTCACGGAACAGGTCCAGGAGGTTCTGGTGAAACAGCTGGGCCACAAAGTGAGAGAGGCCAGGGAGATGATCGCTGGCGCCTTGAAAAGGAACGCCGACATCACCACGGCGGAAGAACTCTTTGAAGAGGTCTATCGCGGTGAGGTCGAATAAGGTGAGGAAGTCCGCATTCTAGAATGGGGCATTGAAGGTTCGAATGGCAAAGCAGGATCGGCAAAAAAACCCAGCCGCTGATGAGGCTAGAGGTGTACAGGGTTCTGGGAAGACGGTTCCTTCGGAGGAAACATCGCCATACGTCAGCCTCCGGCCCAAGAGCTTGAAGGAATACATCGGGCAAACCAGGGTCGTGGAGACCCTCGCCATTGCCATTGAGGCTGCACTCAAGCGCAAGGAACCCCCGGATCACATCCTCTTTCATGCCCCCCCTGGTTTGGGCAAGACGACCCTGGCGCACATCATCGCCGAGGAGATGGGCGTGAGCATGACGGTCACCAGTGGTCCGGCCCTGGATAAGGGCGGGGACTTGTTAGGCATCCTCACGCACCTGGAAGAAGGAGACATCCTGTTCATTGATGAGATGCATCGCCTTCCGAGGGTGGTTGAGGAGTTTCTCTATCCAGCCATGGAAGATTTTGCCGTGGACTTTATCTTTGACAAAGGGGTCCATGCCAGAAGCCACCGGTACCGCCTGGAACACTTTGTTTTGGTAGGCGCCACCACCCGAGCAGGGTTGCTCTCAGCCCCTCTGCGTGAACGGTTTGGCATATTTAGAACCCTTGACTTCTACTCTGAGGAGGAGCTGGTTCGGATCGCAAAGCGCTCCGCCGCCCTTTTAAACATCACCATCGATGAGGATGGGGCCTATGAGATTGCGCGTCGCTCCAGGGGCACGCCGCGCATCGTAAATCGCCTCTTAAAAAGGGTAAGAGACTTTGCCCAGGTCAGAGGAGCAGGGATCGCCAACAGGGAGACGGCCCGTGAAGCCTTGGCACTCGAAGGGGTAGACGAAAAGGGCCTGACGGTCCTTGACAGGAAGTTTTTGAAAGCCATTATCCAGTTCTATAAGGGCGGACCCGTGGGCATTGAGGCGATTGCCGCCACCTTGTACGAAGAATCTGATACCCTGGTCGATGTGGTCGAGCCTTATTTGTTGAAGATCGGGTTTCTGACCCGCACATCGTCGGGCCGCAAGGTGGCGGAAGAGGGCTACCGACATTTCGGCCTTTCCATGCAACAGGGGCTCTTCAAGTCGACAGACCTTTGAGAGACGCCTTTTCGCTTGTTCGCACGGACATTTCAGAAGAAAACACGAATTTCACAACCAACGGACTGAAAGCCGGCTGAGATGAAAAGACAGGTCCCGGTCATCACCCTGGTCACCGATTTTGGCCTCCAAGATGAATATGTGGGTGTCATGAAGGGGGTAATTCTGTCCATCAACAGCAGGGTTCAGCTCGTTGATATCACCCACGCCATTACCAGGCACGACATTGTGCAGGCGGCCCTCGTGGCCAACAGCACGTTTAGGTTTTTCCCCATAAACGCCATTCATGTGATCGTGGTCGATCCCGGTGTGGGCGGAAAACGCAAGGTGATCGGCTGCAAAAAGGAGGGGCATTTTTTCATTGCCCCTGACAACGGCGCCCTCAGCCTGGTGGTCCAAGACGGCAAGGTGGACGAGCTGTGTGCCATCACCAACCAGGCGTACTTCTTGAAGCCCGTGAGCCACACATTCCACGGCCGGGATATCTTCGCCCCTGTAGCAGCCCACCTGTCAAAGGATTTGGATATGAGCCGTCTGGGCCAAAAGATCAGGCTCTCTGACATCGTCAAACTCGATATTTCTGCCCCTGTGCTATCGTCCCAGCGCGAGTTGGTCGGCAAGATTTTGTCCGTTGACGCCTTCGGAAACCTGATGACCAACATTGATGAAGAAACGTTGACGAGGTTTGGACACGAACAGGGACTTGAAGATGTGGTGATCCATCTGGGGGGGACCAAGATCCAAGGGGTGTCCACATCATATGACTCGGTGCAGACTGGCTCTCCAGTGGCTGTTGTTGGGAGCCGGAAGCTCCTTGAGATTGCCGTCAACCAGGCGGATGCTAGCACCTATTTTAAGGCCGGCGTGGGACAGACCATAACCGTGAAGCTTGCCGCCCCAAAGAGCGGGGCTCTCCGGTAAGAAGGCAGGACATTTTTGGGGGAGGCATCACGGTTAGCCCAAGCGAGAATGGGTTTGGGGAACAGCCCGCCAAGGCCACCACGTCACTACGAGGGCCTTGAGAATTTCGAGGCGGGTACAGCCATCAAGGTGACCATGGCCTTGGAGACAAGTTGTTCGCGGCCCCCGGATATAGAGAACACCTCAGACTCTGAAACGATGATCTTCCTGCCGTTGTTAATCACCTTTGAACGACAGACCACAGCCTCCCCAGCAGCCGGTCTGAAGTAATTGATCTTGAACTCGATAGTCAAGATACGAAATTCCTCAGAAACGGTTGTGTAAGCCGCATAGCCCGCTGTATGGTCGGCCATGGTGGCAATCACACCGGCATGGACAAAACCGTCCTGCTGCCTGTGGTCCGGACGGATCTTGAGACGGGTCTCAAACCGCCCATCGGCCACCCGATCCACCTCAAATCCGCAGTAAGCAGGAAATCCCTGGACATAGTCCCTTTTCAAGAAATCAAACCTGTCCTTGTTCATTCAGCCCCTCTCAGGCCCGTGCCGGCAAATACGAAATTGTCAGAGTTCAAAGACCGCCCTAACCGGATAGTGATCAGAAGGGTAGATGCCGTCGACCGGTTCCTGCAGCACCTCGCACGCTTTAAGTTCAAGGGGGCCTCGATAGAGGATCCAGTCGATATAACCACCAGTGGGTTCCCCTGTAAAGTGATGAAAGGTGCTGGGATAAGGTGCTGTATAGGTCTCTTTCAGATTCAATCCATTTTCATCGTCGACCTCTTTACCTGTGAACCATTGATAACATGGGCTTTCGGGTGTCGCATTGAAATCGCCCATGACGATCGCGGGAATCTCTCCGGGGAAAGAGGCTAGCTGTTGCTTGATGACTCGCGC
>DAOUZN010000117.1 GCA_030665585.1 Deltaproteobacteria bacterium
CATAGCACCCAAGGCGGTTCAGGACATGACCACGTTCGCGAACCAAGGCAACCTGGCTGAGGCAGAGAAACTCATGAACGCCTTAAAACCCCTCTTCGGCATTGTGACCGTAAAGACCCAGGAGGAAACCCCTTACGGAACGGTTGGTTGCCGTGCCAGGAATCCCCTTGGCACAAAGACCCTCATGGCGGTCCTTGGGATGCCTGGTGGGCCGTGTCGCCAGCCCTTGGGAAAGATGACCAGAAAAGGGATTGAAGTTGTATTAGAAGCCGGCCGCGCAGTGTGGAAAAACAACCCGGAGATCCTGAAACCGGTTGCCGATTTCTTTGGCGTGGATGTGGAAGCCAGGCTCTACGACGAGTCACTGTTGGCCGGGCTTATCTACCCCGAATATTAAATCAGCCGGCGCATAGGGCACGGGGCGCTGGGTATAGCAAGAGACTTATCGTGATGCCCTGCGCTCCACGCTTTATGCCGTCGCATGCCCTTCCTTGCGCCAGGCCCCGCTCACTTTTCCCACCACCACCCTCAGAGGTTCACAAAGATATCTGGTTGTTTGAAGCCATGAAGGCTTAACTCTGTGGCGTATTACGGCATGATTCCTGCTAGGAATGAGAGACGGAGACGTGTTGCCATATTCAAAGTATCATCACAATGATATCAGGCAGCCCCACGCGACATGACCTTCACCAATAAGGGGATGCCTATTACTTCTGGATGGAGTCTACACGCGGATGGGAATTCTCTCAAAGATCCGGCGTCATGCCGCCGTCGCCAGCGCAGATTTCGCCACTATGTTTAAAGAAGTAGAGATCCCGGCGCTTCCTGCGGCGGTAACCCGCCTCATTGCCGAGATCAACCGGCCCGAGCCTGAGATCGATGAGCTGGTGAAGTTGATATCGGCTGCCCCTGGAATCGCTGCCAAGGTCGTTCAGACCGTCAATTCATCGCTATTTGCCCTGCGAAGTCCAGTCACGAATGTGAAGCAGGCCGTCACGCTCCTGGGCCTAAGTCATATCCGCTCCATAGCGCTGGCGTATGCGACAATGGACGCGCTTCCTAAGCCCAAAGGCGATCTTTTTGACCACGAGGCGTTTTGGACTGACTCACTGCTCCGGGCCATGCTGTCCCGCTCGTTCTCGAAGAAAAGATTCAGGCGCCAATTGGAGGATGCCTTCACGGCCTCGCTCTTGGCGGACGTGGCGCTGCCGGTGTTGCTTTCTGCTTGGCAGGAGTATTACGAGCCGGTGATCCAGGAATGGAAGCAAGGCTCCAGGCGACTATCTGACATCGAGCGGGAGCACTTCAGCTGGGATCATGCCCAGGCTGGCGCATGGATCGTCCAGTCGTGGGACTTTCCTGAGGAAATGGTCTGCTATATCGGGATGCATAATTCTTCATGGGACAAGATCCGAGAACACGGGCTTGAGGATACGATCGTGGTTCCAATGGCCCTGGCCAGAATTTCACCCAGCGTGCTAAAACCCGATGGCGAACATTCAGAATCCGTTTTCCGTGCTGCTGCTCAGTGGCTTTCGATGACGGGTGCTGAGTTTGTGGATTGCTTGACCGATGTCAGGGCGTCTTTCGGTGAGATCTTGGAACTCTTTGGGCTATCTGACCGGAATGCTGCCAGGATTCTTGATGACCTGGAGGCTGGGGCGGGTTCTGAAGATGAGGGGGACGAAAAGTGAAAGGAAACGTCCAGCTCGGGCCACGAGGGAGCCTTCTCTTTCGGGTGGTCGCCTTCTTCTCAAGGCTGCAGCTCGGATACCTGCTCCGGAGCGTGAGTAATCCCCGTTTCCTCGTGGTGATATTCGTATTTGTTGCGGGAACCATCGCCCTGGGTATCATCACTATGGCGGCATACCTGACAGACCTTCCGTTACTCTTTCCGCCGCTGGGGCCGTCGGCGTTTATCCTGTTCCATACGCCCATGTCCATGGGGGCAAGTCCGAGGAACGTGATGCTGTCTCACACGATGGCGGTCGCGGCAGGGCTTGTATCTCTTGGGTTTGTTGAGATGTTCTGGCCAGGCGCCGACCTTTCCGATCCGTCCGTGATGAACTGGTGCCGGGTCATGGCGATCGCCCTTTCAATGGGACTCATTGCCGTGCTCATGGTGACCGTGAGATGCGTTCATCCGCCGGGGGCCGCTTCAGCCCTGATCGCGGCGATGGGGTACCTGTCCAATCCTGTGCAAGTCCTCGGCCTTCTGGCGGCCGTGATCTTGCTCATTCTTGAAGCGTTCCTGTTTAATCGGATTATTGGGGGCCTTCCGTACCCGGTGTGGCGTGCAGATCCCAGAATCAGTCGCAGCTACGGTGTGCTGGCGGGCATTCCAGAGCCCAGCGCCAATTTCTGGCAGCAGATGGCGACAAAAATCTTCCAACAGCGCTGAGGTCCGTCGTCGCTAAAGAGAGCGGACATCCGTCGAATCCGCCTCGTACAACTTCTGAAGTCGCGCAGGAATGTTCCATAATTCCATGAAGCGGCTCGTGCTGGGTGGGACCAAGTGATTCCAGGGCTCACCTCGCGCCATGCGAAGACGGATATCATTAGCGCTGAGACCCTTCTGGGCACGAGGCCGTTCCCACAGGACTTCCGTTTTCAGTCCAAGAGAGCGGAACCGTTCGAGCTTTTTCCTTCCCCAGTCGTCATAAATGGTCACAAAAAAGGTGGCGTCAAGGGGTACGTAATAGGTGTAGAGTTCCGGGAAGTTAATCGGGAAAGGAACAATGGAAAAGTCCTTATGACTCACACCTGTTTCTTCCAGCGCTGCTCGCACTATCGCGTAGCGTTCAAAATAGGTCAAAGGATTCGCAATGGAACTGCTCCGGTGCGGATCGCTCTTTTCAGGTCTTGTCAGTGTTGGGTCCGGATTGGTGATGCCCACATAGAGGTGCTGGCATCGCGCCTTTCCGGCTACGAGATACTTGAGGTGGTCATGGTGCAAAACCTGAAATCGGCCGTGGATAACTCCCATTTCCATCATCTCGATTCCCTCCCTCCCAACACTGCCTTCTCACCCCAGCTTGTGACTCTCTCCTTCAGAACCGGAGGGGGTCCTCTTGCGAGGCGAACTCTTGAAATAATATCTCATGGCAAGGCGGGCAAATTCCGGGGCTCTCGCTCTGAGGAGCTTGTCGTGAACGACGAGAACCGCAAGCGCCAGTTTTCTCGTGCCCTTCTTTTCTGCACAGAAGCCCACAAACCAATCATAGTGTAATTCGTCAGTCTTGTTATTGATGGAACCTGTTTTTCCTCCGATCAACAGCTTTGACAAGACTGGATCGCGGCGGTAGCCCCTGAATGCGCGGCTACAGGTCCCGTAGGAAATGGTTGCCGCCATTAATGCCTTCATCTCCCGGCTTGCTTTCCGAGAGATGGTCCGTCCTGCAACACTCGTGCGCCCGACATAAACGGTTTTGTCCTCGTTGTCCGTGATGCGTTCAATAATCATCGGTTCCACGAGCTTTCCATCATTGACAATTGAAGCCGCCATCATTGCTCCATGAACGGGGGACATCAATGTTTGTCGGTTGAAGCCACAAGTGAGCTCTGCCCAGTGATACGGATCGTCATCCAGTGAAATCCGACTCGGCTCAACCGGGAGATCGAAATTGATCGGTTCATTAAATCCAAACCGAATAGCATATTCTTCGAGGAGCTCTTTTTTCAGGCGAAAAATGCCCAGTTTGCCAAACACGGGATTAATAGATCGGGCAAAGGACGTTTTCAAGGAGACCTTGTTGGTGTAACGATTGGTTCGATGCGTCAATTGATTCTTGTATAGGGTATGTCTGCGGCCATTGTACGTCAATTTCGTGTCAGCGGACATATGACAGCCATCGATGGCCGCAGCCGCACTGACGATCTTAAAGACGCTGGCGGCCGGGAATTGACTGCTCAGGCAGACGCTTTTTGCGCCGTCTACCTTCTGGGAATCAATCATGGAAAGGATTCGTCCGGTTGTCGGATCCATGGCGACAAAGCCTATCAGCGGGGATTGAGAAGCGCAGATTTTTTTCAACATGTAACCCTGGAGCCTGGCGTCTAAGGTGGTTTCCATGGAAAAAACCCTGTTGGAACAATGGAGATCGACCTTTCCCCAGGGGTTCCTGAACACGTCGTCAGGATTTATCAAGGCCCTCAGGTTCTTTTTCGTGAATATACCTGAAGCCTCAGCACCCTGCCTGTGAAAAAGATCCGCGGTTTCTGTAAACCTGTTAAAGTAACCGGTTGACAGATTGATCTTGAAGAATTGGATCCCCAGGCCGAACAACACCAACAAGGCCAACAGCCAACGGCCCCTCTGGAAAAGCCTTTTCCGAAGGCCGTCTCGCTGCAAACGCTTTTGATAATCTCGCCAGCCCTGAAGTTTCCGCATATGACGCTGATGTCAAGAACGCACTTTTTGGGCTCGGAATATAGAAAACCACAACTTGTGTGTCAAGCGAGAAAGTATCGCAATATACGGTGGTTGAATGAACAAAGTGGTTCCAAAGGGGCGCTCTCGGAAGGGACTCATGAGGATAGGCCCTCTTGCCGGGCGCATGGCATACAAAGGCACCTTCCATCCTGTGTGTCTATCATCCTTGTCGCCATGGTCATTTCACCACATTGGGCGCATGCCTTGGAAGGGGCCAGCGGGGCATAAGGCGGCTCAGGGCACGTCACCTCTTTGGCATCAAAGACAGCATCAAAGGGCTTGGCAAGGAGGTCCAGGGCTTTGAGCTTTTTTTGGCGCATTTGCTGATGGACCGATGCCCGGCCGGCGGCAACTGCCGCCTCCAGTTTGGCAAACACCTCTTGATCTTTTCCTTCGTACCTGTAAGACCCTCTACGCGAAAACCGAAAGGCCCGCTTGTTGGATCGATTGAAGACCGTAAAGACGTTTTTCCCGTAGTCCTTCAAGATCAGATTGCCTTTGCCTGTTGTCGTTCCAAGCATGACCTGAAGGGCATCGACGGCACAGGTGTCGTTCTCGCTAATGGTCACGACCTCTTCGTCTTGGGAGCGATGCAGTCCGAGGCGTTCAGAGGCGTCTTTTCCCACCAGGTAACCATACACCAGGCCCGGGCACAGATGCCCATGAAAGGCCACACAGCGTTTCAGGTCCTCTGGCAACGCGTGGTCATTGGCTGATGAGCTCTGATTGACATCATGCATGGGTCCTTTTTCCTCCTGTTCGCGGCGGCATATTCGGATTTGTTCGAGTTCGCTGTGTTCGTGTTGAGCGCAGGCTTCTCCAGCGCCATCACCGAATTTGTTGAAACCCGCTCACCATAAACTGAACAGCAATGACTGCAAGCAACAGTCCCATCAGTCTCGTTACCACTCGAATGCCGCCCACGCCCATAGCACGGACGATCCTCGCCCCAAAGTGAAAAACGAGGTAAACGATCAAACAAGCCATAACGATGGCACTTAGCAAGAGGGCAGTGTGCACAGGGTTTTCCGGTGTTTCTTGCCATACCAAAACGACTGTGATGGCGCCTGGCCCAGCCAACAGCGGCGTCGCAAGCGGGACCAAGGCCACATTCTCTTTTTCAACGCCTTCTTGTTTCTCTTCTGAAGTGGACTTCAGGCTGCCAGGGATCACATGAAGCATCTGTAAGGCGTAAACAAAAAAGATGAAACCTCCTGCCAGTTGGAAGGCAGGAAGACCAATTCCAAAAAAGCGTAAGATCGCATCACCTGTCATGCCAAAAACAATCAGAATCATGCAGGCCGTCAAAGATGAAGCCGCAGCGACCCTGCGCCGCTCTGAAGGGGAGTTTCCCTCGGTGAAAAGGAGAAAAAATGGCAAGTTGCCCAAAGGGTCCATGATGATCACCAAGGGAACCAGAATCGTGATCAAAGATTCTAATGTGTGAAGCATAACGACGACCTTATCCGGATTGCCTCATGTGTTGCTCGGCCCATGTTTGTCACACTCATTTTGGTATTAACTCCAAGTAATTAAAGGTAATATGAAAGAAAGTGTAAACTCAGAAACTTATATCCAACATTGTAACAAAAGTAAAGTGCGTGATATAGATATAAACAGAGGGACATTTTTACCAAAGTGTTGACCAAACGTTGACCAAAATCATCGCTGGACACTTCATTCAGTGACGAGGTTTCCGGGGCTGGGGTCGCCGCGCAAAAGCTGGAGACTCTCGCTGGCGTGCCCTACCAACCA
>DAOUZN010000144.1 GCA_030665585.1 Deltaproteobacteria bacterium
CGATGAATGCTGTTGGCACCACTTTCCAGGGCTTCCCCGACGATTTTGGAAACATGCTTGGATAAATGCTCAGGCTCAAAGCCTTCCAGCGTAATCTCAATTGCGTTGTGCACTTCATAGCCTTTGATCCTGGGCGGTCGGGCCTTATAATCCTTTTGGGGCGTCACGCGGTAATTGGAGGTCTTAAGTTTAAGGTTCTTAATATTCAGCGCCTTGATCGCCTGTATAACCCCTCTGGTTTTACTAGCATTTTCCGAGCTAGTCTGTTCCAAATTTCGCCCGTCGGTCACAACGGCAATGGAAATCTTGGCTGAATCGTTTTGCCCCGTTAGCTCGGCTATGCCTTCTGTGAAAATTAGATTGCGCTCCAGAGCAGGCGGAGATTGGGCCAAGGTAGGATGGGCGATCGACACTAGACTTGCCATCAGGACCGGAATCAATGCTCTTTTCATTGCTGCCTCCCTTTGATCTCTAATGATTCTTTATGTTACAGAGTTAAACGAGTGAGAAGGGGTTGTGCATCTGTTCAATTTTTTGGTTATATCCATAGCATCCTAACATGAAATATGGTAGAGGCAGACGCCAGATCTTCTGGGAAAAGGGACTTTGGACTCTTATGAGGATAAAGGCGCATGACCAGATCGCTACTTTACTGTTTGGAATGCGGTGAGCAACTCACCATTTATCAATCCTGACGTGGTGTTTATTTGCGCTGCGGGTTCTGTAGTGCCCAATTCGGTTTAGAAGAATATGCTGATTCGATGGGCGACGCTATTGAGGATGAAGTGGAAAATGTGAGGTGTGACAGGTTTTGATCGGTTGGGATAACACTCATGAATCATTCCACCCCGTGACAAGAATCTTTCCCTACGACCTCTGAATCACCCATCCAACCTCTCGATTTATCCAAAGGATTTGCCAATACTTGGGATGTCAGTTAGGAAACATCAGGCACCGGTCTCTTGCCACAATGTTGGCCTTGGAATCGATCATCTTCATTGCAGACATGTCATTGATATCATAGCATGTACCGACCTGTCGGCCCAAATATTGATCAGGCCAACAAACGCGGGAAACAGCCAAAGAGACCAACGATATAGAGACAGAGGAAGGAAAAATGAAGATGGACAGCAAGACACTCCGAGAGTATGGACATACCATCGTGGACTGGATCGCAGACTATATGGACCACATTGAAGAATACCCGGTTCTTGCGCAGGTACAACCTGGTGAGATCAAAGATCAGCTTCCCCTAACACCGCCTGAGGAATCCGAGGACATGGGAGCGATCTTTGACGATTTTAAACAGATCCTTTTGCCGGGCATGACCCATTGGCAACACCCCTCCTTCTTCGCCTATTTTCCTGCAAATACCAGCGAGCCATCGATTTTGGCCGAGTTCCTGACAGCGGCCTTAGGCGCCCAATGCATGGTCTGGCAGACTTCGCCAGCGGCCACTGAACTGGAAGAGGTTGTCATGAGTTGGCTTCGTCAGATGCTGGGGCTTCCGGAAGGTTTCAGTGGTGTGATCCAGGACACGGCCTCCACCTCGACCCTCTGCGCCCTGCTTTGCGCCAGGGAACGGGCAACGAGCTTTGCCATCAATCAGCACGGGTTTCAGGCTGGAAAAAATCAAAAGCTCATCGTCTATACGTCGGAAGAAGCCCATTCTTCTGTTGAAAAAGGCGTCAAGATTGCCGGTTTTGGCAAAGATCAGCTCCGCCTCATTCCCACAGGAACCGACTTTGCCATGATTCCAGCGGCGCTGGAAAAGGCCATCGATACCGACAGGAAACATGGTAACGCACCCTGCTGTGTCGTTGCAACGGTGGGCACCACCTCTTCAACGGCGATGGATCCGTTAAGACCCATTGGGGAGATCTGTAACCATGACCGCCTTTGGCTTCACGTGGATGCGGCGATGGCTGGAACGGCGGCGATTCTTCCGGAGATGCGCCATATCCTTGACGGCATCGAGTCTGCGGATTCCTTTGTTTTCAATCCGCACAAGTGGATGTTTACGAATTTCGATTGCTCAGCCTATTTTTGCAAGGATCCCAAAGTCCTGACCTCCACGTTCGAAATCCTGCCCGAGTATTTGAAAACCGGCGTGGAACGGGGAGTGAAGAATTTTCGCGATTGGGGGATCCCTCTGGGGCGTCGCTTCAGGGCCCTCAAACTGTGGTTTGTGATCCGCTATTTCGGGGTCAAGGGCCTCCAGGAAAAGGTTCGAGCCCACATACAGCTTGCAAGAGAATGTGAGTCATGGATCCGGAAAGACCCGCGATTCGAGGTGATGGCGCCCGTGACAATCAACCTGGTCTGTTTCCGGTATCACCCTTCCCACCGCACGTTTACGGAAGAAGAACTCGAACAAATCAACAAGGAACTAATGAATGAGCTCAACCGTTCGGGGAAGATGTTTGTCACGCATACCAAGCTGAAAGGAAAGTTCGCATTGCGCCTTTGCATTGGCCAGACCAACACGACCCAGGATCATATCCAAGAGGCGTGGCAACGGCTTCAGGCTTCCGTGGCCGATTTGTGAGCCTGTTGTCCCAAAGACGCTGTTCAAGCTTCCTATGAGATAGCTTCAGGGGGCGGTCAAACCCGGCCAGGTTGAGGGGGCCCGGGGTGTAGCTTGTCGGAGCAAAGCGTACATCCCGCTTTGGCGGGGCTCCGGGGATTTTTAAAGGGGAAGGGATCTAATAGCACATGGCACCCACCTGCTCCTCTATCTCTTCAGCGCAGGCATCCTTTTCCTGCTCCGGCACATCTATGTTGATGGTATCTGTGGCGAGATCTATCTTGATGGTCCCTCCGTGTTTCTCTACAATCGACCGAATGAGGTACAAAGACAAGGCACGGAGTTTGGACTTCTGGCTTGTTGCCCACACATAATCTGCCGCCTTACGCTCGTCGCCGACCGGGCTTAGCGTATCTGATGTGTTCCAGTGGGCTTTGTGCGTCATTGTGGGAACCTTCTCTGAGCAATCGTTGCCCATTATTGACATCGGCACCTTGGGGAAAGACCTTGAGAGGAAATACAAACAGGGGAGACAGCCCGAAGCCAGGCGTGAGGACTAAACGGTCAGTTTGTCGGATCTTAAAGCGTAAGCGACGCCTATGCCCACACCAAAGCCGACAGCGAGATTTGAGGCAAGGGTCATACCCAACATCACCAAAGCGACAAAGAGATCTTTTCGCTCCTTCATGTCGATGATGGTCAGCGCCAGCTGGCTTCCAGCAAAAAGCAGCAATACGCCCAGCACCGACATGGGGATGAGGTATACAACCGCAAGAGCGTGAAACCCCAAGAAAACAGCCAACAAGAGAAAAACAACCCCGATCATGAGATTGGACCCTGCGGTACGTGCCCCGAAGCGATAATGGGCCGCCAGGCCTCCCGCCCCGTGGCATAGCGGCATGCCACCCAGGAGAGAGCTCAAGAAGTTGGCCAAACTCATGCTCATACACAAAGCGCTGTAGGTCACCCTCTTCGAGTCTTCCCCAAAATACTGCCTGGACAGATCAGCATTGGCGATCACCGCATTTCCCAGTGTCATGGGAATTTGCGGCAGGACCAGTACAAGCACAGCCAAGGTGAAATCAGCTCCTGTTGGGATTCCAAAGGGCAAAATCGGGGGCATAGAGATACCAAGCCGGAGCTTATCAAAGCCCTGGTGCGTGCCCGCAACCAAGCCCACACCCAGACCGAACAAAACCACAAGAAGTCCTGCCGGAATTTTCTTGTTATCCAGCAACAAGAGGGTCAAAACGCCACCGATGATCCCGATCACGATGCCAATGGGGATCGGCCCCAAGCTCTGTACGCTCAGGTAGGGTTCGGCCATCTGGCGGAGCATCTGAAATTTCGAAGAGCCTGAGATGAACCTGACTCCCTGGGCCATCAACAGAGTCCCCGTGGAAATCTGGACTCCCCTGACGACCGGGGTAGGGATCCATTTTCCGATGATTCTAATCGTGCCCGTGGCCCCGATGACCAAGAGAAACACGCCCATCAAGACCCCTGAGGCGACGATCTGGGAAGCGCTCATGGCCGTCACAATGGCATAGGCCCCAATGACCTTCATGGGCTGGACCGGAACCGTCACGCCATAGTATAAACCAGAAAAAACATAAAAAAGACCCACTGAAAAAAACACGCCGGAAGTGCTCAGACCATTGATCATGATCATGCCCACAGCCAACGGAATAAGTGTGCCCAGGTCCCCCAACGATCCTGCCAATTCCAGTCGGT
>DAOUZN010000104.1 GCA_030665585.1 Deltaproteobacteria bacterium
TCCTTTTTGATAAATTTCTCGATGCCGTTTTTCAAAGTCATCTGAGACATGGGGCAGCCTTTACATGCCCCCTGAAGGCGGACCTTCACCACGCCGTTATCCACGCTGACCAGTTCTACATCACCGCCATCCGCCTGAAGCGTCGGCCGTATCTTGTCGATTACCACTTGAACCGCTTCCAGCATTTTCCTTTGTCCCCCTTTGGGTTTTTCAGATTCTCACCGGCACGCTCCTCGCAAGCTCCGAGCTTTGGTGGTAGAGCTTCGCTTTTTGCGAAACCGACGATTACACCTTATCATAAACGCAATCAAGGTTTTTTACAACTGGTATTCGTGCATGCAGCCATGGGTCCTTGTTTTCCGTTTCACGGCTTCCGAACAAAGGCAGGCCCAATCACCGACGCCTCTGCGCATAAAAATCCTTTTTGAAGAGGGCAAATCGCCCCTTGCCAATCGCCTCTCTCATCTCGCTCATGAGGGTCATGAAGTAGTGGATATTATGGATCGTAGTCAAACGGTGGACGAGGAGTTCTCTTGCCATAAAAAGATGACGCAGATAGGCCCTTGAGTAATGCGTGCACGTATAGCAAGGACAGCCGGCTTCCAGAGGTCTTTCATCGGTCTGATACTGGGCGTTGCAGATATTGAGCGTGCCGGTGCGCAAGAAAAGCTGTCCGTTTCTGGCATGACGCGTGGGAATGACACAGTCAAATATGTCCGCACCGAGAGAAACCATCTCTACCAGATCTGCCGGCGCACCCACCCCCATGACATACCGAGGAAGCGCCTCCGGAAGCAGCGGAAGGGTGAAGGCCGCCACATCCATCATCGCCTCCTTGGGCTCCCCGACACTCAAGCCGCCTAAGGCATATCCGTCAAAGCCCATATCCACAAGTGCTCCCACACCATCGGCCCGCAGGTCCTGAAACATGCCGCCTTGAACGATGCCGAAAAGGGGGGCACAGTCTGTACGGGAGGTTTCTTTGCAACGCCGGGCCCAGTCAATGCTCAGAGTCAAAGATCTTCGGGCCTCAGTGTGAGTAGCTGGATAGGGGGTGCATTCATCCAGACACATCATGATGTCAGCCCCTAGGGCCTTCTGGATCTCCATAGTCTTCTCCGGGGTCAAGAGATGGCTTGAACCATCCAGGTGGGACTGGAAGGTAACACCCTGCTCGGAAACCTCCCTGAGTTTTGCCAAACTGAAGACCTGATAACCCCCGCTGTCTGTCAAAATAGGACCCTCCCAGTGCATGAACCGATGAAGCCCGCCGAGTGTCGATATGACATGATGTCCGGGGCGCAGGTAGAGGTGATAGGTGTTGGCCAATATGATCTGGACCCCGAGGGCCAAGAGGTCCTCAGGGGTGAGTGATTTGACCGTTGCCTGGGTGCCCACAGGTATGAAAGCCGGGGTCTCTACGCACCCGTGGGCGGTGTGTATTTTCCCAAGTCGAGCACCGGTTTCTTTCGATCCGTCGACGATGTCAAAGGAAAAAGTCATGTGTCTTGGTTTTCCCAGCTCATGAGGCATGACGGGCGCAGCCGGCTACCAGATCAACATGGCATCCCCGTAACTGTAGAAACGGTATTTCCGGCGGATTGCTTCCTCGTAGGCATCGAGGATGAACTGCCGTCCGGCAAAGGCGGAAACCAGCATTAACAGTGTGCTCTTGGGAAGGTGGAAATTGGTGATCAGCCCGTGGATCACCTTGTACCGAAAACCGGGGTAGATGAAAAGGTCACACCGACCCGATCCGGGCCGCACGCAGCCAGTGGTGTCGGCAGCATATTCGAGCGCCCGAACAGTCGTCGTACCTACGGCGATGATACGCCGACCTGCCTCCTTGGCCTCGTTGATGGCTGAAGCAGCTCTATTTGTGAGCTCGTATGTCTCCGGATGGATCTTATGTTGCCTGATATCGGTGACCCGCACAGGCAGAAATGTCCCGTAGCCCACGTGGAGTGTGACGGCAATCACCTCAATGCCTCTGTCGTTGAGTTGGTTGAGGAGTTGCCGTGAGAAGTGAAGACCGGCCGTGGGGGCTGCTACGGCCCCGTTTTTCTCTGCGTAAACCGTTTGATAGGCTTGGCCATCGTTACAGTCTGGGGGCTGATGCCCGTTTCTTTTGATGTAGGGGGGAAGGGGAACCTGGCCGATTCTATCCAGGAGGGCATCAAAGTCACCCGAAAACTTAAAGGCCATGGTGTATATGCCGTCAGCCGCCCCGAGGACCGTGCCCTGGAGGCCCCCGGCAAAGTGAATTTTTGATCCCGCCCGCGGGGCCTTCGATGCCTTCACCAGGCACTCAAAGACAAGATTCCCCGTGCTTCGTAATGGCCTTGCCTCACTATTCTTTTCTGCCTGAGCCATCATCTGCTGTAATGGTTTACCACTTGGAGCCCTCAAAGATGTGACGATCTGTTCTTCTCGGATCTTCCCTGGATAGTGGAGAAGCAGGACTTCAACCTTTCCGCCTGTCTCCTTGGTCCCGGCAAGGCGACCCCGGATTACGCGCGTGTTATTGACCACCAAAAGGTCCCCGGGATGCAGTAATCCGGCAAGGTCTGCAAAGGTGTGGTGAGATATCTTCTGCCTCTCCCTTTCCAGGAGCATCAGATGGGCTTGGTCCCGGCGCCGCACAGGCGCCTGCGCGATCAACTCCATGGGGAGGGTGTAATCGTAGTCACTCAGCAAGTACATGAAAATCTCTCGATCGCAAGTGTCCAGAATTGAAAGAATGAAGACTCACTTCACACTATGGCTTGCCCAAGTAGATCAGGCCAAGCCCTGCCATCATCAGCAGGAATCCCGTGAGCCTGAGGCTTGAATCAGGCAGCTGAACCAGCTTTTCAATCCAAACTTTCATCGTGGCAGGCGCGGCAAAGTAAGGAAGCCCTTCCACGATCATCACCATCCCCAGCACGCACAGAAAATATGCCATGGCATCCCTCACAGCCCGTTTTGGGCTCTTGCTTATAGTCTCTCGAATTCTGCCTTGTCAAAAGAAAACCAGGCCAGCTGGCGTCATTTGCCTTTTCATGTCATATTTGCTAAGGGCATCTTTCGAAGGACCGTGTGTCACGGAGGTAGCCATGAAGGGGACACAAATCATCTGGAAGCCGACCAAGGAGTATGTGCGGGGCTCCCATATCAAGGGCTTTATGGACCAGTGGGGAATCAAGACTCATCAAGCCCTGTATCAAAAATCCATCAATGACATTCAATGGTTCTGGCCTGCCGCCATGGACTACTTAGGCGTCCAGTGGCATCGGAGATATGATACGGTCCTTGACCTGGACGGTTCGAGGTCTTTCGAAAGGGCGCGGTGGTTCATAGGAGGAAAGCTCAGTATCGCTTATCATTGCCTGGATCGCCACGCCATGAACCCTCAGGCCGGAAACCGTCTAGCCTTTGTCTGGGAGGCCGAAGATGGCACGGTGGAGAAATGGACCTATCTGGAGCTCTATAGGGCCGCCAACCAATGTGCCAATGCCCTGAAGACCTTGGGCGTCAAAAAGGGCGTGACCGTTGGGTTCTATATGCCCATGATCCCTGAGCTCCTGGTGGCTTTCTGGGCCTGTATGAAACTGGGGGCACCCCTGATCCCTATCTTTTCAGGCTTTGGAGCAAAACCCCTGGCCGCAAGACTGGCAGACGCCAAGGCCAGGGTGCTTCTGACCGCCGATGTGGGTTATTACAAGTCAAAGGCGATTCCCTTGAAGGCCACCTGTGACGAAGCCGCCAAAGCGGCGCCAAGCCTTCGGCACATCCTGGTGGTTAACCGCGAAGAAGGCCGCCAAAGCGCCTGGACGCCGGGCCGCGACCTATGGTGGCACGATCTGGTGCCCAATCAATCACCAGAGTTTAAAACAGTGGTCCTTGATGCCGAGGACCTTGCCATGATCCTCTACTCTTCGGGGACCACGGGCAAACCAAAGGGAACACTGCATCGCGTTGCCGGGGTCTTGGCACAGGTCGTCAAGGAATTGGGCTTTCACTTTGACGTGAAACCTGACTCCGGATTTTACTGGATCACCAACATCGGATGGATGATGGGGCCGTGGCAGGTCATAGGGGTTCAGCATTTTGGGGGGTGCTACCTCATCTATGAGGGCAATCCCTTGTATCCCAATCACGAGCGGGTCCTTGCCATGGTCACACGTCACGGACTCACGCATCTGGGCCTTTCTCCCACGTACGCCCGGAGCCTAAAAACAAGAGGAGAAGACTGGATAAGAAAGTATGACCTCTCATCCTTGAGGTTTCTCGGTTCCACCGGCGAGCCCTTTGACCAGGAAACCTATATGTGGGTCTTTCAACATCTCGGGCAGGGCCGCATGCCCATCATTAACATCAGCGGTGGAACGGAAATGTGTGGCTGTTTGGTCTCTCCATCGCCTCTCACGCCCCTTAAGCCGTGTTCGGTAGGAATGCACGGGTTGGGCATGGCTATCGGTATTGCCGATGATGAGGGCCGACTGATCGATGCGGGCAAGGGGCATCTTGTGCTGTTAAAGCCCGCGCCATCGCTGACCCGGGGGTTTCTTGGCGACTGGCAGCGGTATGTTGATACGTACTTTTCATGGGAACCTAATCCCGATGTCTGGTACCACGGCGACTACATCAAGAGAGACCAGGACGGACAACTGACGCTCCACGGCAGATCGGACGACACGATCAATGTGGCCGGCGTTCGCACCGGGGCCGGAGAGATTGAGGACGCCCTTATGGATCATGAGGCGGTGCGGGAATCGGCCGTTATCGGCGTGCCCGACAAGCTGAAAGGCTCGGCGATCGTCTGCTTTGTGATTCTAAAGAGCGGCTATGAGCCGTCTGACCAACTCAGGACAGACATTGCCCAACATGTGGCCAGGATTATGGGAAAAAGTCTCAGGCCCAGGGCGGTTGAGATGGTGCCCGATCTGCCGAGGACGAGATCCATGAAGATTGTAAGAAACGCCATCCAAAAAAAATATTTGGGAGAGGACCTGGGAGATCTTGCTTCAGTCGAAAACCCCGAGGCACTCGACTACATCTCACAAGCGCCTGAGATAAGCTAATGTGTACACAGCTTTGATTTGATAACAAGGGATTTCTAACATGAACTACGAAGCCGTCATCGGTCTTGAGGTCCATGCGCAGCTCCTGACAAGGACGAAGATCTTTTGCCATTGCTCCACGGCATTTGGTGCACCACCCAACACTCACACGTGTCCTGTCTGTCTGGGTATGCCTGGGGTACTTCCGGTCCTCAATCGCAAGGTCGTGGACTATGCCCTTCGCATGGCCTTGGCCATCCATTGCACCATTGCGTCTGAAAGCCGTTTTGCCCGTAAGAACTACTTCTACCCCGATCTGCCCAAAGGGTATCAAATATCCCAGTATGAATTACCCGTTGCCGAGCACGGGTATGTCTTCATCGAGGTTAATGGCGACAAGACAAGGCGTATCGGCATCACCCGCATCCACATGGAAGAGGACGCGGGAAAGCTGATTCACGATCCTTACCGGCCTGTGAGCGCAGTCGATTTTAACCGCACCGGGGTCCCCCTGATCGAGATTGTCAGCGAACCCGACATGCGCACCGCGGCGGAGGCCGGGGCTTATCTCCGACAGCTCCGCGCCATTCTGCGATATTTGGAAATATGTGACGGCAATATGGAAGAAGGCAGTTTCAGGTGTGACGCCAATGTCTCTGTGCGTGCCGCGGGTTCGGAGACTTTTGGAACGCGGACAGAGCTTAAGAACATGAACTCCTTTAAGCATGTCGAAAATGCCCTGACTTATGAGATCAAGCGCCAAAAGGCGTGCCTCGAAGACGGCAGGCAGGTCGTTCAGGAGACCCGCCTTTGGGACCCGGACAAGGGCATCACGGCCCCCATGCGAGGCAAGGAGGAGGCCGATGACTACCGGTATTTTCCCGATCCGGACTTAGTGCCCCTGGTCATTGACGACAGGTGGGTTGAGGAGATCCGCGCAAGCCTTCCTGAACTTCCGGACGCCAAGAAGGCGCGCTTCGTTTCAGACTATGATCTTCCTCCCTACGATGCGGGGTTCCTGACAAGTTCTCGCGCCCTGGCAGATTACTTTGAGACGTGCGTCAAGCATTTTCCAGAACCAAAGACGGTGAGCAACTGGATCATGGGGAGCGTATCGGCCACATTAAAGGCCAAGAACAAGACGATTGAGAAGTCCCCTGTGTCTGCCGAACGCCTGGCTGAATTGTTGCGGTTGATTGACTCCGGGGTCATCAGCGGCAAGATTGCCAAGACCGTGTTCGAGGGGATGGTCGAAAAGGGCAAGGCCCCTGAGGCCATCGTCCGGGAAAAGGGCCTGGTTCAGGTTACGGATCCCGACGCCATTGCCGAGGTGGTCAAAAAGGTGCTGGGCGACCATGCCAAGGAGGTGTCAGACTACAAGGCGGGCAAGACCAAGTTGTTCGGGTTTTTCGTGGGCCAAGTGATGAAAGCGACCCGCGGCAAGGCAAACCCCAAGATGGTGAATGAAATTCTTAAGAAGATGATAGACCATGACGCCGGTCGCGAAAGCGGCGGTTAAAGAGCAAGGATTTGGGCATGGGGAGGACGGGTTGTTTTTTCTGCGTCGGTCTTGCCGTTCTCGGTTTGGCAGTGGCAGCCAGTATGGCCCGAGCAGCGGGCTTTGCACTCTACGAAGGGAGCGCTCGGGGAAACGCCCTGGGCGGTACCCTTGTGGGCCGGGCCGATGATCCTTCAGCCCTTTTCTACAACCCCGCCGGCATCACCCAATTGGCGGGATTTCAAGTCATGGCCGGCGCCACGACGATAGGGCCTAAAACCGATGTTGTCACCACCTGTAGCCGCACGGAGACGAGGTCTGAGACCAAGGCCCATCTTTGGGTTTCCCCGCATCTCTATTCGACGTACCAGCACACCGACGCCATCTGGTTCGGTCTTGGGGTCTTTTCCCGTTTTGGGCTGGGTACTGAGTTTGATGAAACGTGGCCTGGTCGATACAACAGTTACAACGCC
>DAOUZN010000032.1 GCA_030665585.1 Deltaproteobacteria bacterium
CAGTTAGCATTTTTTAACGCTGAATATCTCAAGTGCCTTTCTCCCAAAATGCTCAATGTCGTTCGCAAAACACTTTTTACGAGTCTGTCAAAGGATTGAGGAGGAGAAAATCTGATGGAACTCTTTTTGATGACCCTGACGACCGGTATCATGGTCGGGGGTATCTATGCCCTCATTGCCCTTGGATGGGTGCTGATTTATAAATGCTCAGGCGTGCTTAACCTGGCCATGGGGGAACTGACCCTTATCGGCGCCTATGTCTCCCTGAGTTTTTATTCCATGGGGGTCCCCTTTCTCCTTTCGCTCCTCTTTTCCCTGATCATCGGGTTTGTCTTGGGGATCTTGACCGAAAGGATCTTTCTGGACAGACTCATTGGCGAGCCTGTCTTGACGGTCATCATGGTCACCGTGGGGCTTTCCTTCTTCTTTAAGGGGATCGTGGAGCTCATATGGGGAACCGATACCCGAGTATTTTCGCCGCCCGTTTTTCCATTGGAACCGATCCACATTGGCCCCTTGTTGATCGGCCAGGTCTATTTGTGGAGCTTTATCGCTGCCATTGTTCTTCTATTCATTTTTATGGGATTTTTTCAATACACCCGCTGGGGCCTTGCCATGCAGGCGACAGCCGACGATGAGATGGCGGCCCTTTCCCTTGGCGTGAGCGCCCGGTTCGTTTATGCTACCGCTTGGGCCATAGCCTTCATGGCCGCCGGCGTGGGAGGGACCCTATTGGGAAATATCAATGGCCTGAATATCTCTGTGGGCTACCTGGGGTTGCTGGTCCTGCCTGCGGTAGTGCTCGGTGGGCTCAATTCCGTACCTGGGGCCATCATGGGCGGCATTATCATCGGGGTATTGCAGAACCTGGCCGGAGCCTACCTGGACAAGTACTTCCCCGGGGGTGTGAAAGAGGTTGCCCCCTTTGCCTTTATGGCGATCTTCTTGCTGTTCAAACCCTATGGCCTCTGGGGTTGGGAACGGATTGAAAGGGTGTAAGAAACCAAGTGCCTGAACTTCTGGAGTAAACTCATGTCAACCGCCTTTTTGCCCTGCAGCGTCTACCACGAGGACTACGCGCAAGATCATGCGTGGTGGCAGACGCGGTTTGTCAAGGCAAAGATGATCCTGCTATTTCTTCTCCTGTTCGTGGCCATTCCTCTGGTTGCAGATGCGTATTGGATCAGCGTCTGCAATCAGATCGGCTACACGCTCCTGGGGGCGTTGGGGGTGCAGCTCTTGATCGGTTATTGCGGCCAGCTTACGCTGGGTCACGCCGCATTTCTTGCGGTAGGCGCGTACACCAGCACCCTCCTTATTCTGGAGTTTCCATGGCCCCAGTTCCTTATGGACTGGGGCATTGCTTATCCCATCAGTATCTTCATAGCTGCGGTCGTAGCCGGCATTTGGAGTGTCCTGTTCGGACTCCCCTCAGCCAAGGTGAAGGGATTTTACTTGATCTTGACGACCATGGCCGCGCAGTTTATTACCGTAGATTTTGTCATCACCCAATATGTGAGCCAGATCGGCGGTCGGGGCCAGGCCTTTTCGCTGCCCCCTGGAACCATGAAGGTCGGGCCGTGGGTCCTTGATAGCGCCCTGAAGGTCTATCTTATGATGCTTGTTTTGGTGATCGTGTGTGTGATCGGGTTAGCCAACCTCCTTCGCTCCCGAGTCGGGAGGGCTTGGGTGGCCATCCGGGATAATGATATTTCTGCCGAGGTCATGGGAATCAATATTGTCAAGTATAAGCTCCTCGCCTTTTTTGTGGCCGGATTTATCGGCGGGATCGCCGGGGCCTTCTGGATCAGTAACCTGTCTGCCGTCAGCCCCGAGCACTTCCCCTGGTTCTGGTCCCTGTGGCTGGTAGGCGTGATTCTCATCGGGGGGGTGGGCTCCATTCATGGGGCCATCTTCGGCTCCATGTTCATGGTGGTGGTCATGGAGGTGCTGCAGCTGGCCGTCATACCCCTTGCGGATACCTATCCCAAGCTCTTGATGGATTTTCTGTTTATTAAGGAGGCTGCCTTTGGCCTGGCCATCTGCGCCTTTCTGATATTTGAGCCCAACGGTTTGGCCTATCGCTGGTGGCAGATCAAGAATTATTTCAATCTCTGGCCATTTTCGTACTGATACTCTGACTTCAAGACCGAAAGGGGGGATGAAGGATCCGTTTTGGCAATGGGTAGGTTTTGAAAAGCCTTTTTCTAATGAACAGGGAGGAAATGATGAACTCTAGAAATTTGTGGTTCAAGCTTTTTGTACCTTTGTTGGCCGTGGGAATCCTTGTGGGCCTTTCTGCTACGGCAGGGGCCGCGACGATCAATGTTGGCGCCCTCAACGACATGACCGGGGCGACCTCTGATGTGGGCAAGGATTATGCCTTGGGCATTGCTGAAGCGATGCACTATGTGAACGACAGCGGCGGGGTGAACGGCAAGAAGATCAAGCTGTACCAGTTTGATTACGGCTATCGTGTGCCTGAGGCCCTTACCAAGTACAATTTGTTTAAACGGCTCAAGTGTGTGGCGATCCTAGGGTGGGGAACCGGCGATACCGAGGCCCTATCACCCACCGTGACCAAGGACAAGATCCCCTATGTGTCGGCCTCCTATTCAGGCCACCTCACAGATCCGAACAAGACACCTTACAATTTGTTTTTTGCCACGGACTATTCCACGAATGCCAGGGCCGCCATCACGGCTTGGTTTGACAAGAGATGGCCAAAACACAAGGACTATGGAAAGAGAAAACCCCGGTTTGCGTGCTCTTACATGTTTGCTTCTCCTTACTGTAGTGCCCCCATCAAGGCCATCAAGGATCAAGCCGCGATTTTGGGCTTTGAGATCGGGCCCGATCAAGACGTCTCCCTTTTCGCCATTGACACCAAGAGCCAGATCCTGGGCCTGAAGGAATTTAAGCCCGATCTGCTCTGGCACGGAAACACCACCATGTCTGTTGCAGCGACCCTAAGGGATGGCTATTCCTTGGGTCTAGACGCAGACCACATTGTGAACAACTGGGGCTTCGATGAAAACCTGCCCCGGTTGGCCGGCAAGGCGGCCGAGGGGGTCATGGGCGCTGCCGTGTGTGCCTTCTTTGGCGAAGACGTCCCCGGCATGGACAAGGTCGTGGCGTATGCCAAGAAGTACAATCCAGGTGTCCCTGCGGAGAAACGCCTGATTCGTACGATCCAGGCCTGGGGGGATGTGCTCATCCTCTGGGAAGCCTTAAAGCGGGCTGATAAGGCCGGGGATCTGAGTGGTGAGAGCATCCTGAAAAACGGCTTTGAGACCATGAGGAATTTTGACATCGGCCTGGGGGCATCCCCAGTGACCTTTACATCCACGGATCACCGGGTGGCAGGGCAGGTACCGATCTATGAGTGGAAAAACGGGAAATTTGGTCTCGTTGAGCGAGTCGACTTGAAAGACCGGTGGCCGGACAAGTGGGCCAATGAGTGGATCGGCTGGTAGGATGCATTTATCATTTATCATTGAACATTGATCATTGTTTCATCCAGGAATCGACTATTAGTGACGTAAGTCTCCTTAGGTCGAAAATGACAAATGACAGATGATAAATGAGAGGTGGATTCGTTTCCCCAGGAGGCTTGAGGCGTGTCAGGTCAGGAATCGATATTAAAGATCAGCAGTGTTGAGGTAAAATACCACGAGGTCATTCTGGTTCTGAAAGGCGTCTCCATCGAGGTCCCAAAGGGTGATATTGTGGCCCTTCTTGGAGCCAACGGGGCGGGAAAGAGTACCACCCTGAAGGCGGTCTCCGGCCTGTTGAAACATGAGGACGGAGAGGTGACTGACGGGTCCATTGAGTTTATGGGCGAGCACATCCACAAGATGAGCGCTGAAAAGATCGCCAAAAAGGGGATCGTTCAGGTCATTGAAGGGCGCAGGGTCTTCGAACATCTCACCGTGGAGCAGAACCTCAAAGTGGGTGCGCACCTGAGGGGCGGCGGCAAGTCCGTCAAGGCGGGACTCGAGATGGTCTATCACTACTTCCCCCGGCTGAGAGAAAAGCGCAATGAGATCGCCGGCTTTGTCAGCGGAGGAGAGCAGCAGATGACCGTGGTTGGCCGAGCCTTGATGACCAATCCGAAGCTGATCCTCCTGGATGAGCCGTCCATGGGGCTCGCCCCCCTGCTCATCCATGAAATTTTCAATATTATCACCCGGCTCAATCGAGAGGAGAATATCTCGATCCTCTTGGTGGAACAAAACGTCAAGCTTGCCCTCAATGTGGCTCCCCACGCCTATGTGCTGGAGAATGGCCGTATCGTTATGGACGACACATCTGAAAAGCTCCGGGAAAACCCGGACATCAAGGACTTCTATCTGGGCCTCACCGATGTTGGGGGCCGAAAGAGTTTCCGGGATGTGAAACATTACAAACGCAGAAAAAGATGGCTCACCTAACCCTTGAATGGGACTAGGGAGGGAGGTTGCAAATGCGCAAGAGATCATTGATATTAAAGGGTTTTAGTGTGGTGGTTCTGGGCACGTTTTTGCTGGCTTGCGCCACGATGCCGACACCAACCGAAAAGAATTTCCAGGCCCCAGTCGTTACCCTCAATTCAGTGGAACTGCCGTATTACACTGGATGGTGGTACTATGACGTAAAAGTCCAACCTACGAAGGGAAACGCTGGGAAGTACGGAGCACCTTTGGCACTGGCTTTCGTTTTTGATATTCAAAATCCCAATGAATATCCCGTTATGATGGACGGGTTCAAGTTTACCGTTGCCTTTGACGGCATCGATGTAAACACGGTCAACTCCCCGGAGGTTCAGTGGATTCCCGCTGGCAAGACCAACCAGGTTCGGGTCATGGCCATCACCGATGCAAGGGCCGCCTTGTTAAGCCTGCTGGTGACCGGCGGGTTCAAGCTGAAGGAAAGAGAGACCAACGTGTGGGCCCAGCTTGAGGATTGGTGGCTTGCAGCAAAGGATTATTCTCTCGCAATCGAAGTCAAAGAGGGTTCGGCTATCTTCAAAGCAGACGGGTTAATGAACGTAACCGGTTTCAGCGGGAAATTCGGTCCGGAATAGTTTTGAAAAGACGTGGGCATGTCCAGAGACAGTTCGTTCTGCATAGTGATTCAGAGTTGCTGCTCTAGTTGAGGTGGCAAGGGCATGCACACGTCTTTTCTTACTTTGTGACGGTTCCGAGTTCCGAGGTGCGGGTTCCGGCTTGTCCAGGTTATGCACGCAAGTTGTATTTCAGGGAGATCACCAACCATGACAACCAGGGGTGAACGCACATCGGGGTGTTATGCGGAGAGGCTTGAAACCCTTTCTCCGGCAGACCGGGCGGCTTATCAGGATGCCGAGCTTCAAAGAATCGCGCGACATGCATATGAGAACGCCCCGGCTATCCGACAGAAGTTCGACAACAGCCGGGTTAAGCCTGACGAGATCAAGAGCGTCAAGGATTTGGAAAGGCTCCCGATTACCCATAAGCATGAACTGGCTGCCCTCCAGCAGAAAGCCCCCCCCTTTGGTGGCTTCCTGGGCGTGCCCTGGGACCGTCTGAAAAGGATCTGCATGTCGCCTGGGCCCATTTATGAACCTGAAGAGATCCACAGTCAGAATGACCGCTGGACACAGGCGTTCTTCGCAGCGGGGTTTCGGAAGGGCGATATCGGCCAGATCACCTTCAGTTACCACCTGGTGCCACCGGCCTTCTGGTTTGAGGACGCCCTTCACAGATTGGAGTGCATTGCAACCCCCGGAGGCGTGGGCAACACGGAACTTCAAGTGCAAATGATGCACGACCTGAAGGTCACCGCATATATTGGCACCCCGAGCTTTCTCGTTAACATCTCCAAGAAGGCCCGGGAGCTGGGCTATGACCTTAAGCACGACCTCTATCTGGAGGTGGGTTTTGTGGCCGGCGAAATGCTGCCCGAATCTCTCCGTGATGAGTTGGAGCAAGGCTTTGGAATGATCATCCGGCAGGGATACGGAACCGCTGACGTGGGATGTCTCGGCTATGAGTGCTACCATAAGAACGGTATGCATTTTCCTCACAACTGCATTGTGGAGATCGTGGACCCTGAGACGGGAAGACAGCTTGGACCTGGGGAGACCGGAGAGATCGTGGCAACCGTTTTTGATGAGGTCTATCCCATGATCCGTTTTGGCACCGGGGACCTTTCCTATTACACCGACGAACCCTGCCCGTGCGGTCGCTCAACCCATCGTTTGGTCAAGATTTTGGGGCGCCTGGATCAGGTGACCAAGGTCAAGGGAATGTTTATCCATCCAGGCAGTGCAGACGAAGTGGCAGGAAAGTTTCCTGAGATCGATCGGTACCAGGTGGTGGTGGACCGCAAGGCCCACGCAGACCAGATGACCTTTACCATTGAACTCAAGGAGGGTATTGACCCTACGCAGGAGCTTGCCGGGCGGATTGAGGCCGCCATTCCAACGAGCATGCGTGTGCGCGGAACGGTACAGTTCATTGAACGGGGCACCCTTCCAAAGGAGTACAGGAAAATTGACGACAGGAGGAAGTGGGATTAGCCTACTTCATGAACCGGCCCGTGTCCTTGTTAAGGTTTAGGTCCTGGACCCTCCTTCTGATTGGAGAGCTGGGCCATATGGTCTCATTTCGTGTGACCGTACCGTTGGTCGTCGCACTTACCACTTGTGTGGCCACGGTCCTGGCCTTTGTCGTTTTTGCCACGGTCTCTTATTATGCTATGCGTACAGAAAACAAGGCATTGAAAAAGAATCTGTACGAAGTCAGGGCAAACCTCATGGCTAGCGACAAGGCCAAGGAGAGGGCTCTCGTGCGGTTGCTGGTCCTTGAGGGGAAGGCAAAGCCCCGCAAAAACGAGAAACGAGATCAGAAAAAAGACAAGCCCGCTTCTCTTAAGAAGCCTTCATTGCTTGTGTCACAAGCAAAACAACCGCCTGCCCCCCCGAGCGTGGATACAAGAAGGGCGCCATCCCAAGGGGAGCGAAAGGAAAAGGAGAAAGGACCTTCCTTTGATGGGAAGCCGACATCACAGGAACCTCAAGCTGTGCAGCAGCCTGCCTCAGCGAGTGCAGACACACAAGGCGCTGCCGCCGAAGGCACGGAAACGGTTGCCGAGGTGACACCTGCCCCCCTCAGCGAGGGCCATGAAGACACCGAACGGGGCCCTCAAGAAAGCCTTTTGGTTGAAAAGCTCCAAGTCTGGCCGGAAGCGAGGGATGATTCGGTGAGGTTTCAGTTTCATCTGAAGAACATTGACCCGCTGGGCAGGAAGATCAAGGGATACGCCTTCGTTGTGTTTAAGCCGGAACAGGGGTCTCAGGAGCCTCTCAGGGCCTCCCCATGGACACCGTTAAAGGACGGAAGGCCCACCATCTACAAGAGGGGGCAGTATTTTTCCATTGCCCGATTCAAGCTTGTTCGTGGGAGAGTGCCCCAGATACAAGATGTGGGAAGATTTAAGACCGCCACGGTTTACGTCTATTCTGAGACCGGCAGCCTTCTGCTCGAAAAGGTTTATGAGGTAGACGACATAGTCCGTTCGTAGCGCTGCATTCGTAGTGCGGACGGCTGTGCCAAAGATTTCCGGGGCGCAGATTGAGGGACACGAAGGGGGCCATCATGCTGGAGAAAACAACAGGCCTTTCTATCATCGATAAAGGACTGAAAGTGGAGGGGATCCTGCGTGCGGAGGGGAAGCTCATCGTAGGTGGGGCCGTGGAGGGGACCCTTATCGGAGATGAAGTCATTATCGTGCCAGGCAGTCGTGTGGTGGCCCAGGCAAGAGTACGGGAGATGGTGATCTCTGGTGATTTTGAAGGTGAGGTCAGAGCCTACGAAACCCTCAAGATTATGCCTACGGGAAACTTCCGGGGGAACATCATTTGTAAGAGCCTGAGCCTCAAAGCGGGTGGCAGACTGAATGGAAGTGTGCAGCCCCTCGAGGCCAAGGAAGAGATTATAGAGCCCGATACAGGAGGAGAAGACGTCTCGGGTCCCGGCTAAGCTGTGTTTCTCACCGTGACACCCACTAGGGCTTTCCCCCATTTCAGCCTGTGTCGTAACAAAGTCAATCTCCCCGCCCGAAGCGCCTAGCTTCTCGGTAAGTAAAAGCTGGATTATTTTCAGCTATCCCTGACCCCGCCTACGAGGCAGAGCTTCTGGATACCATATCGGTCAAATGCCCTGGTCTTGTTAAAAGAAGGGCGGTATGGTAAATGTCAAATTCAACTGCATCCTCACATTCACCATATTGCAATGAGGAGTTCAGAAAAAGAAAACAATTGGTTATAATTTTTCCGCTCTTGCCACCCATGATGCCATTGTTCTAACATTCCATCATCCCGTGCGGCTGCTCACAGCCAAGGGCCTTTCGTTGGCAATCGTCTCAAGCGGTTGTAAGAATCCCAAAGGAGTTAGCATAGTCAGGCAAGGATGTCTCTTACAAGCTTACATATGGGCATCGATCTAGGTTCCATCAGTTTGAATCTTGTCGTTATCGATGAGGCGGCCAACATCAAGGCCTCCATGTACAGACGCACTGAAGGACGGCCTTTGACCCTTCTCCTGGACTCCCTTGACGAGCTGAGCTCCGACTTTGGCGTCTTTGACGGGATTGTCGTCACAGGAAGTGGGCGCAAGTTGGTGGGCCATGTCCTTCAAGTCCCGGATATGAATGAGATCGTCACTCAGGCCGCGGGGGCCTGTCATTTTTATCCTAATGTTCGCACCATCGTCGAAATTGGCGGACAGGACGCCAAACTCATCTTCGTCGATCGAGACCAAAAGACGGGTGAGCCGATCATTATAGACCATGTATTAAATGAGGTGTGTGCGGCCGGCACAGGCTCCTTTCTCGACCTTCAGGCCCACCGCCTTGGGGTAACGATTGAAGACATTGGCGCTCTCGCCCTTCGCTCCGAACATCCCGCCACAATCTCGGGCCGATGTAGTGTCTTTGCCAAGAGCGACATGGTCCACCTCCTGCAGGAAGGCACGCCCAAGACCGATATCGTTGCAGGGCTTTGCCACGCCCTTGCCCGAAATTTCATAACCAACCTTGGCAAAGGGAAGCCGTTTCCCAAACCCATCGCCTTCCAAGGAGGTGTCGCTGCGAACCCGGGTGTCGTGAACGCCTTTGAGAAACTTCTGGGACTTGGTTCAGGAAGCCTTATTATCCCAGAGCATTTTCTTGTCATGGGTGCCTTTGGTTCCGCCTTGATGGCCCGAAGTCGGATAAACCGTGGGGCGCACCGCATGAGGCACCTGATTGAAAGGCTCAGGGATGCCCTGAAAATGACCCGCAATCGTCCTCGATCGACCCGCGTCAAGCCGCTGGTCCGCCGGAGGGACCATGGGGAGACCGCAGATCAATACTATGGGATTCAGCCGGGAGATTCACCCCAGGTATTCCTGGGTATTGATGTCGGAGCTGTCAGCACCAATATCGTCCTTATTGATAAACAGGGCCAACTGGTGGCCAAACAATACTGGTACACGGAGGGAGAGGCGGTTGACACGGTTCGCTCCGGCCTTGAAGAGATGGCCCGTCGGGTGGGGCGGAATGTCCGCGTTTGTGGTGTGGGTGTCACGGGAAGCGGTCGCTACTTTATCGGGGATTTTGTGGGAGCAGACGTGGTGATCAATGAAATCTCAGCCCAGGCGCGGGCGGCCGTGCACCTTGACCCTAAAGTTGACACGATTATCGAGATCGGCGGCCAGGACTCCAAGTACATCAGGTGCAAGCATGGACACGTCATAGATTTTGAGATGAACAAGGTCTGCGCTGCCGGTACCGGCTCGTTTTTGGAAGAACAGGCTGCACGCCTTAAGGTGCCGATTCGCAACACCTTCAGTGACCTTGCCTTTTCCTCTGCCGCGCCAGTCGATCTTGGTGCCCGGTGTACCGTCTTTATGGAATCGGATCTCATTCATCACCAACAAACGGGAGAAAGCCTCAGTGACCTCACGGCAGGACTCTCATACGCCATTGCCCACAACTATCTGGAAAAGGTCGTTGGCACCAAGAAAGTCGGCCATCATATCCTATTCCAGGGGGGTGTGGCTGCCAACCAGAGCGTTGCCGCGGCCTTTGAAAACATTTTAGAAAAACCTCTTATTACCGTCGAGCACCACAAGGTCACGGGTGCCTTTGGGGCAGCACTGGCCGCCAGAGATCGTGGACCCACCGCCAGTGGGTTTGCCGGGTTTCACCTGAAGGATCGCCCCTATGAGGTGAAGACCTTTGAGTGCCAAAAATGTCCGAATCTTTGCCGTGTCCATCAGATCTACATAGAAGGAAAACTTCGCTCTTACTACGGCAGCACATGCGGTCGCTACGAAAAGCATTCAGATCATCGCCGCTACGCCCATGTGCCTGATCTTTTCTGGGAACGGCAGTCTCGCCTCATGCAAGGCTTTGATGAAGAGAGAAGTATGCAGCAGGGCGCAGGACAGATCATTGGCATTCCAAGGACCTTGAGCTTTTTCGATTATTTTCCTTTTTGGCATGCTTTTTTCAGAAGCCTGGACCACCCCCTGGTCCTTTCAGAGAGCACCAACAAGACCTTGATCCAGAAAGGCCTGTCCAGCATTCCTTCAGAAACCTGTTTTCCCATAAAGACGGTTTACGGCCATATCAGCGACCTCCTATCAAAAGGGGCGGACCGAATCCTGCTCCCCTGCGAGATCGATCATCCCAATACGGGCAACAAGAGACTTCCCAGCTTCAATTGTCCGTACATTCAGTCCATGCCGTACATGGTGCTGGCGGCCATGGGATCGAGCGTGCCCCTTCTCACACCCGTTATACGGTGGAGTGATTCAAGGCGGGTGGTTGACCGTGTTCTCGTGGGCCTTGGTAAGACTCTGGGCCATGGCGCCAAGAGGACCAGAGAGGCTATCGCTGCGGCCAGGGCCGCCCAAGAACGCTTTGACAAGTGGCGCAAGGACCGTGGCGAAGAGATTCTAGCCTCCTTGCGGCCAGGGCAACGATGTCTTGTCTTGCTGGGGAAATCTCACAATATCTTCGATCCTGGCCTGAATCTTCATCTTGCCAGAAAGCTAAGACGGGAGGGGGAACTGACCCTGCCGTTTGATCTGCTTCCGCTTGAACAGATGGTCCTGCCCAGCCGGTATGACAATGTGGTCTGGAAAAATACCCGTGATCTCTTAAAGGCCCTTCTCTGGATGCGCCATGACCAGCGTCTCTTCCCGGTGTTACTGACCAATTTCGGGTGCGGGCCGGATTCTTTTCTCATGAAATACATGGAAACAGAACTGTCTGAGAAGCCCCACCTTGTCCTGGAAGTGGACGACCACACGGGCGATGCGGGGATGGTGACCCGCATTGAGGCATTTCTGGACACCCTGAAGACGGCACCAGCGATCAGGAAGGACCACCCGAGCCCCCTTAATTTGGTCATCAAGGCCAGGCCAAGGACCATGGACCCTTGGGAGCCGGAGCCCGAAATCCTGAAGCGTCTAGAGAATCGGACACTCTATTTCCCTTATGTGTCAACGGCTTTTTCTTTAGTCATCCCGGCTGCTTTTCGGGCCATCGGTCTTGAAGCCCGGGTCCTTCCCGAACCGGACGATGAAAGCGAATATCTCGGCAGACAGGTGACCTCTGGCAGGGAGTGTCATCCATTCATTGTCACTTGCGGAGAGTTCGTAAAACTTACTCGTGAGCCAAAGTTCGATCCCGAACGTGCTGCCGTCTTGATGCAAAACTACGACGGCGCCTGCAGGTTTTCCCAATACGGTATCGGACATGCGGACCTTTTCAGGCGTCTGGGGCTGCCTCAAATTCCTGTCATCGCCCCCTTGACGTCTACCCGCTTTGACGAATTTTCCGGCCTCTTTGGCCTGCGCTTTACCAAACAGTTATGGCAGGGATGGTTGGCCGCTGAGGTACTTGAGAGGATTCGACTGCACGTGCGTCCTTACGAGAAAAGGCCAGGAGAGACGGATCGGCTCTATTTGTTGGGTATCCGAGATGTTGCCCGGGCCGTCGCCGAGCCTGACGGCAGGCCTTCCATCTGGAGCCGGGAGATCCTTGCTGCCCTGAGACGAGCCGTGAAGTCCCTTGAGGCCGTTTCCGTCGAACGATCCGAGAGACGTCCGATGGTTGGCATTGTCGGAGAGTTTTATACAGTCTTAAATCGGTGGGCCAACCAGGACCTCATACAAACCCTCGAAAAGCTGGGCGCTGAGGTGACCATTCACGGCCTGACAGTCTCAAATTTTTACACCCTGTTTTCCGAACACTATTACCCTAAGAATCACTTAAGACAGGGAAAAATAGGCGCCGCCTGCTATTATTTCTTTCGAAACCAGTGGTTGATGTCCTGGGTGAAGCGGGTAGAAGCCTGCCTGCCCAAGGAACTGCGCCCCTTTGGCACCCTCGGTGCAAAAACAATCCTTCGCGAAACTGGGCCCTATATCCATTATGATATCGATCCGGTCCTCGCCACCTTTACCACCCGGGTCAGACGCTTTGCCGCCTCTGGTGTCTCCGGGATCTGCAACCTCTTCGTCCTCAATTGCATGCTCGGCAATGTCACCGTGCCGATCTTCAAGAAGGCCTTGCAAGACTATCCAAACCTGCCGGTGTTGCACGCGGTCTACGACGGGCAGAAGGCAACGAATATGCTCACACGCATCGAGGCCTTCGTGCATCAGGCGAAGCTCTACCAGGAGCGATGCAGTGGCCGATGGCAAGTGGCCAAAGTGAGTTAAAGTCCCATGCCCGAGAGAATCCACGGACTGTGGGCTTTATCTTCAGCCTTGGGCATCTGAGGCGACTTTGGACATTCAACGACCAGCTTTTTGCCTTTGACATTTGAAGCGTAAGTATTAGATTAAATTATTTTACATGAAACCGACGCCCAACTCGAAACTGAGTCGAAGCGTAACCATTCCTAACGAACTGGGGTTGCATGCCCGTGCCGCGGCTAAGATTGTCCCGTTGGCGGAACAGGCTCGCTCTCGGGTGTTTATTATCAAGGATGGTCAAGAGGCGGATGCTACAAGCATCCTGGACATGATGGGCCTCTACTGCCCATGTGGCACAGAAGTAACGGTGAGGATCACGGACCCTGCCGACATCAAGATCTTGAACCGCATCGCCCGGCTGATTGAGGTGGGCTTCGGAGAATCATAGGAATGGCTCATTCTACAGCAAAAAACCTGTCACTTCAGGGTATTGGCGCGTCTCCCGGTATCGCCGTTGGCAAGGCCTATCTTTTTGAGCGCGAAGATGTTGACGTGATAGAAAAGCGTTTTATCCGGCCCGAAGAAATCGGGGCCGAAATAAACCGCTTCAAGCAGGCCGTGAAGAAGGCTCAGGAGCACCTTCGTGAGATTATCCGAGATGTCCCTGAAGAGTATCGGGATCATGTATACATCCTTGACAGCCATATGATGCTGCTCAAAGACAAGATGATCTATGACGGGACGATTGAGCAGATCAGGCGGAAGAATCTCAATGCGGAAAGGGCCTTGAAGGTCGCTGTGGACAAGGTCAAGGCTATTTTTAGAAAAATGCCGGAAGGGTATTTTAGAGACAGGGGATCAGATATCGTCCATGCCTCCAAGCTTATTCTTGAGAATCTCCTTGGGACCGGTCCTTCAAAGATTTCCGACATCGACAAACGGGTCATCATTGTGGCCCACGACCTTTCTCCTGCTGAGACCACTCAAATACAACTGGAGAAGGTCAAGGCATTTGTGACAGATCGGGGTAGCCACACCTCCCATACCGGCATCATGGCTCGATCCCTTGCGATTCCCGCGGTCCTCGGACTGGCAGATGCTACACAGCTCATTCAGACAGATGACCTCATGATTGTGGATGGCAGTGCGGGCACCGTGATCGTGAATCCCAATGAGCAGACACTCACCCAGTATCATGACCGCAAGGAGCGGTTAGAAGAGCATCAGGCCAAGGTGACCCGTACCAGTCATCTGCCGGCTGAAACAACAGACGGACATCGTTTAACAGTGACCGCCAACATTGAACTACTAGAAGAAGTGGTAGCCGTCATGGATCACGGAGGAGACGGCATCGGCCTGTACCGGACCGAGTTTCTTTACCTGAATCGGCCGGCCCTGCCCTCAGAGCAGGACCTTTTTGACAATTACAGAGATCTCGCTGAGATCATGGGGGCTCGCCAGGTCACAATACGAACCCTGGACATCGGTGGAGACAAGTTCGCCGCGAGCGTTCCCTGGGGCGAAGAAATGAATCCGGCCTTGGGTCTTCGGGCCATCCGATTCTGTCTCCAGTCACCGGAGATCTTTAAGGCCCAGCTGCGGGCCATACTCAGGGCGGCGTATTTCGGAAATATCCGAATTATGTTTCCGATGATATCCCAGGTGGAGGAAATTATTCAGGCAAAGCAGATGTTGCGTGAGGCCGCAGCGTCTCTCGACAAGGCAGGCCTGCCTTTTGAAGGCGACATCCAGATCGGCGCCATGATCGAAGTTCCTTCGGCGGTTTTTATGGCCGATGTCCTCGCTAAGGAGGTCGATTTTTTCAGCATCGGGACCAATGATCTGATCCAATATTCTCTGGCCATCGATCGGGTCAACAAGCATGTTGCCCAGCTCTATCAGCCACTTCACCCAGCGGTGCTGCGGATGATCCATCGGGTGGTACAGGCCGCCAAAACGGCCAAGATCCAGGTCGCCCTATGTGGCGAGATGGCAGGGGATTTGATCAATGTCCCTGTGCTCCTTGGTTTGGAACTGGATGCCATCAGCATGAATCCCATATCCATCCCTGGCGTCAAGAATCTCGTTCGCGCGCTCTCCTTTGAAGAATCGAAGCAGCTTGTTCATGCCGCGTTAAAACAAGCCACCACCTCAGGTGTCCTGGAGCTGATTCAGGAAGCCTATGGAAAGTCCTTTGAGACAGCCCCCTTTTTTCAGGCGAGCGGGGAATAGAATCTGGGCGATGAGAGACCAGCCAGAGAGGGGCTAACCCAGATGGATCCCCATCAGGGCAAGCGGAGATGCCTGATACAAAGCTAGTATGCCAAAACCGCAAGGCACGGCACGATTATTTCATCTTGGATGAATATGAGGCGGGTATGGTCCTACTCGGCACTGAGGTCAAGTCATTGAGACTTGGACGGGCCAACCTCAAGGATAGCCATGCCGATATCCGAAGCGGTGAAGTCTTTCTGGATAACATGCATATAGGCGCCTACCCTTTTTCCGCCCACGGGAATCACGACCCCATCCGTCCTCGAAAGCTCCTCTTGCACAAGGACGAAATCAAGCGACTGACCGGCAAGGTCAAAGAGAAAGGCCAGACCTTGATTCCTCTTAAGGTTTACTTCAAAGGGGGAAAGGCAAAAGTGACCTTGGCTTTGGCTAAGGGAAAACGAAAATACGATAAGCGGGAAGCGATTCGAAAGCGCGACGAGAAAAGAGACATGGAACGCGAAAAACGTCGGACCACAAGATCTTGACAAAAGGATAGAAGTCTTTATAATAGTATCATAATCGTCTGTTTCCATTCAACATGCCCAGTGGTGTGGACAGGGTTGACTCTCAATTTGGGGGCGAAACGGCTTCGACGGGAATATGGAAGCATAGGTGGCATACCGAGCTCCGTCGGCTCGTAAAAAAGGCGGAACTAAAATAATCGCAGACGATTATAACTACGCCTTAGCCGCGTAATGTAGGCTAACGTCCCGCCGGGTTTCTCCTGCGGACCCGGATGTGGGCGTCGATCAGCAGGATAGCCTCTAGCGATGGCTTGTTGCGCATGAGGCGAAACAATTAGCAAGCTAGCCCCTCAGGCATCCAGCCTGAAGGAACCTTGGGGGCGAAATTCAAAATTCAGGCTATGTATGTAGAAGCCTATGTGGAATGTTGTCGGACGCGGGTTCGACTCCCGCCGCCTCCACCAGACTTCGCCAAGGCTACGGCTGGCGAGCCGGCTTTGGTTTGGTCGGTCTGCGTCGAGTTAGGTAGGTTTTCCCGAAGAGAGGGCGAAGTCTGTCCGCCGCAGTCTTGACGAAGGCGGGCTTTTCTCAAGTAATTCCGTAACACTTCGCCAAGGCTACGTCTGGCGAGCCAGCTCTCGTGACCCACGCCAGCGTTTGCAGGTCAGCGAAGGATGAAGTATGTCTACCTCCTTCAGTCCATCCCCTTCCCGGAAAAAAGGTACGTCGGCCTAACATCCAACCTCAAGAATCGCCTTAATGCCCATAATAGGGGGCAATCGCTTCATACGGCCAAGTTCAAGCCGTGGAAGCTGGTGACCTATGTCGCTTTTTCCAATGAATCTAAGGCTGTCGAATTCGAAGAATATCTTAAATCAGGATCTGGAAGAGCTTTTGCGAACAAAAGGCTTTGGGGATCATAAAGTGGATCAAGCAGTCTCACAACCGCA
>DAOUZN010000033.1 GCA_030665585.1 Deltaproteobacteria bacterium
GGTTCCATCTTTCGAGGACTTTCAGCCAGGACAAACCCCACGGCATCCACACCCAGGCTGGCGGCAAGTTGGGCATCGGCTTGGCGGGTAATCCCACAAATCTTGATTCTGGGTAATGATTTTAACATTGACGAGACGAAACTAAACCCTAAAAATTGACAGACTCGTAAAAAGTGTTTTGCGAACGACATTGAACGTTTTGGGATAAAGGCACTTGAGATATTCTGCGTTAAAATGCTAACTGTTTGAGGGCGTTAGCCCGAGTTTTAGCATTTTAGCTGAATATCTTAAGGGCCCCCAAAATGTTGACGGAGTGAGTAAAATTGACTTTTTACGAAACCATCGTAAATGATTTGACTTTGTTCAGAGAAGTAGGTTATTATATTATCAATCAATAAAGGGCCCTCTTGATTGGCGGCCCGGTTTCGTTCTGAGGGAAGATCCATTTGTCAAGCGTGGCAACCTGAAGTCTGGAACTATGAGAATTTCTTTGAAAGGAGGGTGTCACAATGGCCGATGGAACTGTGAAGTGGTTTAATGACCAAAAAGGCTACGGCTTTATTGAGCAGGAAGATGGCCCGGATGTATTCGTTCATCATTCAGGGATCAATGCAACGGGTTTCAAATCTCTCAATGAAGGCGACAGGGTGACCTTTGATATCGAGCAGGGCACAAAAGGTCCTTCCGCAGTGAACGTCACTGCCGTTTAGGTCGTTTTTCAAAGCCGAAACAGGGCATTTCATCGATTCAGATGGAGTGCCCTTTTTTTTGATCAATGGCCGGATTTCAGGGAATGCCAAATTATATCCATTTGGGCTATTCGTAACACGTTACATCTTGGAAACGCCGCTTGCGCAAAATGCGGATCCGCTACGAGCAGACACCAAAGGTTCGCCAATTGCACTGCATCCGCGTGTTTCGCAGTAGATGCCCTGGTTCTACCCATTTTCTGGATACTGGGGCCAAGGGATATCGTTCCTGCCCGTGCACATCACTTGGGCGACTCGGTGCGGTAATGGATCCACCAGCCCGACGCTCCGATTTCAGCGCGTTCGATACGGAAAATATGTTGTTTGGCATGAGGAGCAACACGGAGCATGTACGAGAGATGCGTGTTTTTCTCTTCTCTCATCATGTTCGGCCTGGGGTCCTCGATGAACGTTTTTCTCTCTTCCACCGTCATTTTGGGGTCTCCTTATTTTGAAGACAACGAAGGTTTGTTCGTCCCTTTCTTGACTGAAACATCATTTTTCGTACCGTGTTAGCCCCTTGAAAATGTTGTTGCATACGGGCAATCCGATCCCAAACCGCCCCTGAAGCTGCCATGTTTTCAAAAAGCTAAACTGTTACACTTCAACTAGTTTACAGATTTTGGACAAAATATCAAACCCCTTTATGCTATTGGACTTATTTCGTCATGCTGCAAGTCTGCCCTGTCTCTTGAAAGAAAAGTCAGGAAGAACGTTACCTGAGTTGACCCCTAGGACATACCACGATCAATGAGGCTTGCGGACAATTCCTTGATCAATTTTCCAGATGGCCTGTCCCTGAAAATACCGAACCCTGGCCCCCTGTCAGGATCCACTCCGCGCAGGAAGATGTAGTAGACTGCCCCGAAATGTGTCTCGTAATTGTAACCGGGCAGCCGCACCTGCAGATACTGATTCAGGGCGGTGACATATATATGATACTGAAGGATGTAAAATGCCTCTTCCATGGCCGCAGCCAGTCCTTCCTGACCATAATCTTCCACGCTGCTGCCGAGAAGATTTGACTTCCAGTCCACAAGATAGAAGCGACCTTCAAATTGAAAGACCATGTCTATGAATCCCTTCATGAAGCCCCTGGCAGGTGAAAAATGCAACCGTTCAAGACGCCCAGGGAAGTCGCCTGGAATCTCCGGCCCGGCATATTTGCGAAACACGTTTTTCAACTTTTTCGGCGATGTCGATTTTAAGGGAAAATAGAACTCTAACTCGTTGAGCCGATCTCCAGTACCTATGCACGACAGAGTAAAAGTGTCACGGGATGGCTCGAGAGAAACGGACAATACCTTCTGGATCATATGGCAAAGGGTTTCCTGCCATTGGAGTTCAAACCCATATTCTCTGAGCTTATCGGCCACCAGTTGTTCCCTTTGAGACGGATCTTCTTGCGAAAAATTCAAGTGCTCGAATATGTCGTGCATGAGTATGCCTGCCTTTGTCCCGCCAGGAAAGGCAAAGATCCCTGACGGCTCCGCTTGGATGGTTACACCTTCAATCATCTCTTCATCATAAGCCTCAGGCAAGGCCATGGCATCGTGGTCAGCCAGGTCTGCGGTGTGAGGCTCATGGGTTATCAGAGATGAGAAACTGGAAATTTTCCAAGACCGGTCGATGCTTCCTGAAAATTCTCGGCAGACCAGTTTCATTGTCTCACCACGAGCCGGCGAACTGGGCTTTCCGGCCTCCGTCGGCATCTCGGACAATCGGATCGTCCCATCAGCCTTTGCCTGGATCGATTCCAGTTCTGCCAGTACCTCTTCATCCGTTAAAGCCCTGAATCTTTCCCCCAGAGCGCTGAGCATATCTCGTCCTTTCCATGACTTCGGTTGATGAAAGAGGTAAGCTGGGGCCGATGTCTCAGCCTCATTGAAGCGGCCCCAGACGAGGTAACACCGGTTTTTTGCCCGGGTTAAGGCAACGTAGAGCAATCTCAGGTTTTCTGCCAGCTGCTCCTTTTCAGCCAGTACACGGTTTCCATCCATACTCTCAGAGCCAAGATCAAGGGTTAACCGCATGTGATCTGCTTCATCGTGAAACGTGAAAGGATCTCTTGGTTTCCTGACCCTGGAGCCGTCCCATGCAAAGGGGCAAAAGACAATCGGATACTCCAGGCCCTTGCTCTTATGGATGGTCACAAGTTTTACGGCGTTCTCATCGCTTTCCAGGCGCAGCTGGTGTTCCTCCAATCGGTGAGCATTTGGATCTCTTTGTTCCGAAAGCCATTTCAAGAGTCCGGCCATGCCCAGCTTTCTTTCGATAGATGCCTGATGAAGGATTTCGGAGAGATGGAGCACGTTCGTATTCCTACGCTCTCCGTCGTATAATGACATGAGGCGGGTCATGACTTTTTCTTCTAACAACAAATGACGAAACATCTGGATAAAACCCTTGTTGTTCCACAGGTCGTGATATTCTCTGAATTTAACAAGCCACAGTTCCCATCCTGCCTCGTCCTTGGTTAAACCCTCCAGGCCTTCCCCTTTGACACCCATCATATCGGTTGCCAGCGCCGCTTTCAGAAGCTTCTCGTTGTTTGGCTCAACAATGCCGGTCAGCAGTCTTTCCATTTCCGGGGCTTCATGGGAGTGGAAGATGTCTTCGGTGCTGTAGACGACGCTGGGGATGTAGAGTCCGGATAGGGCTTCCTGTATGAGACGTGCCTCAGCATTTCTCCGCACCAGCACGGCCATATCACCCTCCTCGAGGGGTCTTCCTCCCAACCGTATCTTGTTACGTCTGGCGAGATGGAGGAGCCGGGAGATTTCCGCGGCCACGGCCGCGGGTATGAGTTTCCGCGCCAGGGTCTTGGTCATCGGTTTGTCGAGTCCTGTTACTTGACCGGCACTTAAACACCACAACTGCAAAGTCGGCTCAGACTTTCCATCGATGCTGAGAAGCTCGGGATCTTTTCTTTCTGCCGGCGTGGCTGGTCGAAATGGAATTTTGTCATAGACAAAGGGATGGTCAGCGTTGGCAAAGAGGGTATTGATGCCGGTGATCAAATCGGGTTCTGATCGCCAGTTTTCTTTAAGGGTGTATCTGGATTCCACGCTTCCGGCTGCGTCCATGTAGGCAAAGATATCAGCATTGCGGAAACTGTATATGGCCTGCTTGGGATCGCCAATCAGAAAGAGAATGCTGTTCTCGGAGCCGAAGACCTTCTTGAAAATGGCATACTGGATCGGATCTGTGTCCTGGAATTCATCGATTAGGGCCGCCTTGTATCTTGCTCTCATGGCGCCGGCCAGCTCATTGCCACCCTCTTCCTCCAGAGCTTGGTGAAGTTTCAACAAGAGATCGTCAAAAGACTGGATGTTTTTCTCCTCTTTCCTCTTGGCCAGTTCCCTCTGGACATCTTGAAATAACGCCGCCTTCAGCCCCAGAAGACGTTGTCTAAAAGCCACAACCAGCTCCTCATGTTTCTGTTTTAACGCTTCACATAAGTCAAAGAAAGGATGGGTCGGAGGCCTATGGTTTCTCTTGACCGCCCCTTTGATTTCGCTTGAAGTAAATTTTTCGAAACCCTTGAACAAGGCCGCATCTCCGCCACCTGACACCATATAATCGTCCATGGTTTGAATCCAGCTCGGGACATTGGCCTTTCTGTACTTGGTCCTACTCAGGCCTTCATGGGTTGTAAGAATTTTTTCCACCTCGATGTGGTCAGCTTGCCAAGCAAGGCGAACCCGTTCGAAACACGCCTTAAATTCTTTTTCCTGGAAAGCAGTATCAGGAATTCTACACTGAGGAATAATCCTCAGATATGGCTGGGCAACCTTATTCCCAAGAAGAGCAAGGAGGCTATCCGGGCTGACTTTGTTATCAAAGGCATAGTGAATAAAAAGATGCGACGCCTCGTAGAAATGTCTTCTCCAAAAATCATGAACGATTTCGGTCTTTAGATCTTCCTGATCAGTGACCAGCTCGGTATCAAATAAGCTGCCGCTTTCAAAGGCATTCTCATAAAGCATTCTCCTGCAGAATCCGTGAATGGTGAAGATGGCAGCTTGATCAAAAGCCCGGAGTGCTTCTCTGAGGTGTCTAAGTGCAACCTTGGAATCCTTGCCTTTTTTCACCAGATCGTTCAGCAAGGTCTCCTCATGGCAGCCCTCGGAGAATGCTTGTACGGCTCGTCGCAGTTGATTGCGAATCCTGTGTTTCAACTCAGCTGTGGCGGCCTCTGTAAAAGTGACGACGAGTATCTGGTCTACGGAAAGGTTTTTCTCCAAGACCAGCCTCAGAAACAGCCCGGAAATCGTATAGGTTTTCCCCGTGCCGGCACTGGCTTCAATGAGATTTGTTCCCTCAAGGGGTGCATGCAAAAGATCAATTTCTTGAACGCTTGTCATGCTTCAATCTCTGTCTGGTACTTGAAAAGCGTTCCGAAGACGTCTTCTGCCATGCGCTCAAATTCTGAATCAAGGGGATCCGTATTGCTAAAACAAAGCTGATAGTAGACATCTTCGCACTCCCCCCGGTTGTAATCGTTTCCCATCCAGGTATTACTGGCATGACGTAGCGCAACGTCATGGGATGTATTTCTTTCCAGGAGCATTTGGGCATACCCCCAGGCAGATCTGGGGAAAAAATGGAGAGGCTTGACGAGCCCCTGCCAGTACCTTTGCAGGATCTCTTCCAGGATCTCTTCACTGTTTTCCACTGGGCCATATTCCCAAGCCGTCCACTCGGGTTCCGCCCTTTGAGGGTGCAAGCCTGCCAGTACGCTGGTACGAGGATAATGATCAGCCTTAAGGCTATTGAGGACCAGGTGGCGGATCCACAATCTCAGACGGTCCTTGGACTGCACTCTTGCATAGCGGTACTGCATCAGCCTTTCCGGGAAAACCGTACCCAGAGTTCCCGTCAACTTGAAATCTGATAAGGTCAAATTGACTTCAACAGGGCCCAGGGTTGCGCTCTCGGTGTAAGCCTTGGTTTTTTGCACAAATCTGTCGATTCCATGACTCAGTTCTTCGTATATACATTCTCCAACGGCTCCGTGGGGAAGCCGCCCAGCGGCCTTCATCAGAGGGAAGAGATCTTTGAGGCTGCGCCCCGAAAACCTTTTTTCCACCAGGTTTTTCTCAAGCAAGTACTTTTCCAGGCCTTTGAGGTCAAAGGATTCTCTCTCTTCCAGGATCGAGGCCCTTTCCTCGAAATGAATCCCAAGGCGTCTATTGAGCAGAAATTTGGCCGGATTGCCGAAAAATCGGCATAAGTCATCCAAATCAACCCTCTTCCACGCTTCTTCCGGATCTGAAAGACCTTCAGAAATAAACGGCACAGGAACCTTCCGAGCCTTCAGACGCCACCGGGCCGCCTGGCAGTTTGCCTCGGAATAGCTAAACAGTTTCTCATTCTCCTTGAAGTACTCCGGGCTGAAGGCCTGGAGGCGATGTTTGGTGACGATGTTGTCTAAGACCTTTGTGCCCGGGATCTCAAAGCCTTGCTCGATGTAATCCATAAATTCACTGACCAGAACGGAGGGTGGGATCAGGCTGTTGTCCTGGATGCTTTGACCCACATAACTGATGTATAATGTTTCTCTGGCCGAAAGCACGGCTTCCAGAAAGAGATATCTGTCATCGTGACGACGAGAACGGTCTCCCGGTCTGGGATGTTTTGCCATGAGATCAAAACCTAATGGTTTGCTCTGCCTGGGATAGGCATCTTGATTGATTCCCACAAGGCAGATGATCTTGAATGGGATGCTTCGCATGGGCAACATGGCGCAGAAGGTGATGCCACCGGCCATAAAACCGAATCCGAAGCCTTCTTTTTCAAGGTGGTGCCCCAAATGCCACTTGATGACACGGATATCAATAGCGTCATCGAAACCAGACATCTCTTGCACATCAGACAAATCCTTGAGTGCCCGGCGAATGACCTGCATGTCACTTTCCGTGTCTTCATCCGGCGAAAAAAATCGCTCAAGAAGGCCTGTCAGCATCTCGGACCAGGCATTCAGGGTCTGTGGTTGACTGAGAGACACGACCTGGGTAAGAAGTTGCTCGAAAAATTCAAGAAACACCCCCAATACCCGGGCTTCACCGCCCTCGACATGATCGTATGGCAGGATACCACCAAAGGTGTTTTCGCCCTGTCCGGCCATGGCATAGCCCAAGAGGAGTCTTTCCAGGCCGGCCTTCCAGGTGTTTTCTGGAAAGGCAGGCAGGCCGAGTTGACTGCGGCTTTGTCCGTCCATACCCCATCTTATTCGAGTCTCCTTCACCCATCTTTGAATCAGCGTGACGTCGGCCTCTGATAAACCGAGTTTGCGCTGCACTGCCCGCGATTCCAGGATCGAGAGAACCTGCGAGGCGCCAAAGCGGCTCCCACATAGATCCAGCACCGCTAGGAACGTATCGATAATCTGGCTCTCTTTCCTCACACTTCGATCGGCAATGGTGAAAGGAAACCTCCTGGCATCATCAGCCGGGACATCGAATACGGCCTGGATGTACGGAGCATAGGTTTCAATGTCCGGCATCATCACCAGGACATCCTTTGGCAACAGGCCCGGTTTTTTTTCGAACATGTCAAGAACCCGGTCGTAGAGCACTTCTATCTCCCGCATGGCACTGTGGCATGAGTGGATCTGGACCGAAGTGTCATGGTGCCCAATGAGGCGCCTTCCATCCGAGCTCTGATTCCTGTCTGGGAGGTTTAAAATGTCGGATTGCAGGCACGAAAGCAGTGTATCCTCGCCGGGGTCCTGGAAGGATGCCATTTCCTCGCAATGGAACTCATGGAACAAATCAAAGAAATCCCTGCCCAGCCTTCCCATGGACGCCAGGAGGCTGTTCCCTTTTTCAAGGTGGAGCGCTTCCTGGGTCAGATCTTCCCCACCCTCTCTGTCCATGGTTCTTTTCACCTCCCAGTCAGAGACAATATCACCCCAGTACTCCCTGCAGGGATTCATCAGAAAAAGGTTCACCTGGGTAAGGCGCGACAGGCCGGCAAGGACCTCCATGTGAAACCGAGGAAGAGAAGAGATCCCGAAGACCGAAATTCTCTCAGGTAAGCCCTCTATGGCAGACGAAGATTTTTCAATCGCTTGAAGAAAAGCCTCTCTCAGCCTGGCCCGATGCTCTCCTTTATCCCCTTTAACCAGTTCCCTCCAGAGCACAGCCTGCCAGTGGTCTTCTTGGTTTCGTTCCCATGAGAGCATCATTTCCGGACGAAAAAGCAGGTATTGATCAAAGGTGTCTGCAATGCGTTCAGAAAGCTGGAGGCATTTCAGATCCCTTCCTCCATCACCGAGGTAGCGCCTGAGGCTCTCAAAGCCCGGCTTTGTCACGCATGACGGGAGGCGCTTCATGATTTTCCAGGTCATCATCTTCGGATCAAAGGTGGAGCGTTCAGGAAGATCTTCAAAGACTTTCCGAAAGACTTCATAGACGAAGGCGTTGGGGAAGGGAAATCTGCAGTTTGCACAGATGCCGTGGCGCCGGGCAAGTTCTTCGGATACCCAGCGCTCCATGCCTTTACTCTGAACAAGAATGATCTCTTCAGCCAGCGGCGATGCCAGGGGGGTACTGAGAACCTCGGCCAATGCGTCAGCCAGGGTCTCCAATCGGTTGCTGGTAAAGAGTCTGGGGGGCGTCATCGGCGTGTTGTTTACGCAACGTTGGGGTAAAGCGTGATCTTATCACCAGGCTCCGGCACAATCAGACTCAATGAGCGCGCCATCTCTTCAAATTCCTGTATCCTTTCCATCACCTGCCTTCTCACCTTCCTTTGAATATGGACCAGCGCAAGACGGGATGCCCCACATTTTCTAGCCATATCAATAGCGCCCGTAACGGTACCGTGTCCTGGAACGTCGCCTTCCGTTAGGAAAGCTTCGTGAATAACGAGTTGGCTCCCTTGGGCCAGGGCCATCCCTTCAGGTGTGGGCCTGCCATCCCCACTGTAGTAGATGGCTGTTTGCCGGACATCTATTCTGAGGGCCAGATCTCTTTGGGGATGACTGTTTTCGGCAGCTTGAAAAGTGATACCGAAAACCTGTACCTCTTGACCCGGCTCCACCTCCACAAACCTGATGGGAAATGCTAACCTTTCATAGAACCCTGGATAGGCCAGATCAAGAGCTTGACGGACGAAAGTCTCTATCCCCTTATGCCCCAAAAGCGTCAAAATCTTAGTGCGTCCTTCTTCCCAAAATCGAACGAGCAATGCAGGAAGGCCAAAGTAGTGGTCGCCATGAAAGTGGGAAATCCAGATGCCATCCAGCCTATCAGCTTCCGGCACCTCTTTCCAGAACTGAGGAGGAGCCGTAAAGCCGCAGTCGAGTAGTAGGGTAACAGGCGAAGTCCCGGTCTTATGACGGATGAGAATAGACGTGTTGGGAAACTGTTCGTCAAATGCCTCACCAACACCCAAGAAAATGACTTCAATCACAGGCTCTCCTCATTTCAGAGCATCTATTCTGAGTCATTGTAAGCACCTTATGCCTGTCATGGCGGTGGTCAACAGTGTTCCTATCTGAACGACCTGATCATTGCAATCATTATATGGAGCAACGCCCTTTGATCCCCTCAGACGCAACAGCACCTCCTTTGTCGGTTTTTCAACGGGAGGAAAGACTGGGCGGCATTCTGGAGGATGATTGGAAACAGAAAAGAGCGGTGACCCGTGCCGCTGGACACGGTTTTAAAGAGATCAAACCTGTCTTTAGATAGGCTCCGGTTTCGGTCCCGCCGGTTGGCGCCGGAGACTGGGCTGTTTCTATTGTCCCAACTTCTGCAAACACTGCTCCGCGGCAATGGCAATGGGTTCAAGACTCGGTTCAGAGGAACAATCCGGGTGGCCGGCACATATGAAGGTGGTCAAGTCAGCGATAGTCTTTCCGCCCAGGATCAGGGCGCTGACCGTATCGATTTCCTTTGCCGGGGCCTGGCTGTCACTGATGATCTGTCCGCCGATGAGCTTTTGAGTCTCCTTGTGAAAGACAAGCTTGATCGTCCAGGGCTTGGTTCCGCTGATCATGCCGTGCTTGCTCCTCGAATCGACCACGGCACTGACGGTTTCAATGCCCTCGGTGTCCTGGGCCTGGACTTCGGTGAGGCCCGTTGCCGCAAAGGTCTTGTCGAACAGCTTGACCGCCGTGCTCATGAGCACGCCTGGAAATTCGATCGCATAGCCGGCCAGTCTCTTGGCCGCAAGACGGCCCTGTATGACAGCCGGCCCGCGGATTTGGCCGGGAACTGGTTTCTTTGTAATAAAATGCTGTTTCTCAATACAATCCCCTGCCGCAAGGATGTCAGGGTTGGATGTTTCCAAGTATTTGTTGACCTTGACACCAAAGGTACCTATGTCCAATCCCATATCCTTTGCCAATTCTAAATTTGCCCTAGCGCCTACGCCGATGATGACCATGTCTGCATCAAGGCTTTGACCACCGGCAAGGGCCACCCCTGAAACGCGGCCGTCTCGGCCCAAAATCCTCGTCGCTTCCGCACCCATTTTAATGCTGAGGCCGTTTTCAACAAGATATTTCTCTACCTTAACCGCCATCTCGGTGTCCAACATAAACGGCAGCGGGCGGGCACGACGTCCCACCACCGTTATGTTATAGTCACCCGGCCTGGAGGCCGAAAGAAGGGCGGCCATCTCAAGACTGATGAACCCGGCGCCTATGAACACCAGCCTCTTTGGCTTGCGCTCTTGCAGGAAAGCCCTTATTTTTTCTGCATCCGGTACCTGCCTCAGCGTAAACACCCCGTCCAGATCACGCCCTTCTAGCATGGGCACGATCTGACTGGCCCCTACCGCCAGTATCATCTTGTCATAGGAGATCTCACGTCCGTCCGACAATGCTACGATCTTCTGGTTTGTGTCCACGTGGGTTGCCCGGGCCTTGATCAGGTTGATCCCCGCCTTGGCAAACATCTCGTCCGGGTTTGTAATGGAATCCGCCGTGGCCAGACCGGCCACCACATGGGGGAGAGCTCACCTTACGATGAATCTGTCTTCCTCACTAATGATGGTCACATCCACTTCCGGCATGAGCTTCTTGCTGAGCATGGCAGCAGGGCCGCCCGTGCCACCCCGGCCGATTATCACCAGTTTTTCACCCTCTTTCATCGTTGTCCTCCTTTCCTGGCACCAGGATAGACATGGGGATCTCCTTGGCCACAGTTCAGTTATATATTACATCCTTGCCGGACTGTGTCCCCGGGGACTGTCCCCCGCCTGCAAGGGCGGGGGCATAGTTAATGGTCACACACATTGTCCCCCGTAACCAGGGTATCGGTGAGGTACTGTTGGACCAGCTCCTCAGGGGCGTGGTTGGCGACGCCTGTCACCACCTTAATGCCGTTATCCCCAAAAAGGCTTAGGGCCCTCTGGCCCATGCCCCCGGCAATGATGACATTCACGCCCAGTTCGTGAAGCCATTTGGGGAGTACGCCCGGTTCGTGGGGTGGGGGCGTGAGGAGTTCCTTCTCCTTGATTTCCTGGTTTTCCACGTGGACAATGGCGAATTCCGCCGCATGGCCAAAGTGGGCGGTCAGTTTGCCCTCGGCTATGGGGATGGCGATCTTCATAACGGTTCCCTCCTTTTTGTCTTTGTCATCTTCTTGTCTTGTCGGGGTCAATTCGGTCACGGCGGCTTTTGTCCGGCTGCCTTCCATAATTTTTTCCACAATTTGATTGTAAGCCTCCGTTGCCTCTGAGTCCGGATACTTTTCCATATAAGATTGCCCGGCGTCAGCGCACTCCACGAGTTTGGGATCAAAGGGGATCCGACCCAGGAAGGGCACATTCATGGCAAGGGCGGTTTTGAAACCGCCTCCTGAACCAAAGAGGTCGATGGCCTTGCCGCAGTGGGGGCACATAAAGCCGCTCATGTTTTCGATCAACCCAAAGACGGGCATGTTAACGGTTCGGCAAAAATTGATCGATTTCCTGATGTCGGCCAAGGACACCTCCTGAGGCGTGGTCACAATGATCGCCTTGGCCCCGGGAATGGTCTGGGCAACAGAAAGCGGTTCATCGCCTGTACCGGGCGGTGAATCGATAAAAAGATAATCGAGCCTTTCCCAATGCACGTCAGAGATGAACTGTCGGATGACATGCATTTTTAGGGGCCCCCGCCAGATCACGGCTTCGTCTTGATCCTGAGTCAAGGATTCGATGGAGACGACTTTCAGGTTGTCTGAATACTGCTTGGGCACCAATCGGTTATCTGCGCTGACTTCGAGGAGACCCTTGAGCCCGAGCATCCTGGGGATGTCAGGGCCGTGGAGATCGATATCCATGAGACCCACTTTTGCCCCCTTTTTGGAAAGGGCCACGGCCAGATTGGCCGCGACACTGGTTTTGCCAACCCCCCCTTTACCGCTCATGACCAGGAACTTGTGTTTGATGATACCCAGGGCCTCTTGGATGAGCTGATCCTGGACAGCCGTGTCCGGATCCTGCTTAGGCCCACAAGTCTTACACGTTTTAGATTCACTCATGAACTTACCTCCCTTATTTGCACGATGTACGATGTTTTATAACTGATGAACTCGCAAAAAGTCTTTTGTGAGCTCCCAAAATGTTCACGGAGCGAGCAAAATTGACCTTTTACGAAACCATCATAACTTGTTCGAGAAACTATAAGCACGACCGGGCCTGGTTGCAACCCCTGCGAAACCATGACCGCAACCCTTGCTTATACCCAATGACCTTCCACATTGGCCCCATCCGCCACTTCTAACTGACCGCTCTTGTACTGGGTAATCGCATCGATCACGCGCCCTTTGGCGCCTGTGACGACCTTGATGCCAGCGGCGTTCAGAACATTAAAGGCCTTGGGGCCGCAGTTGCCCGAGATCAATACATCAGCCTTGTGATCCACAATGATCTTTGCCGCCTGGATACCTGCGCCTTGTGGCAAATGGAGATTCTGTTTGTTTTCAACAGCCTCATATTCCAGTGTCTGTGGATCAACGACAACAAAATACTTAGCCCTTCCAAAGCGGGGATCCATATCGGAAATCAGTTCATTGTCCGTGGCGGTGACTGCGATTTTCATGGTCGGTTATGCCTCCTTCTTGTTCATAGTTGGGTCATGTCCGTTCATAGGCAGCCCTGATTCATAGTAAGCAATAGCCTTCTATAGGCCGAGGTCCAACACAGGCAAGGTCATACCCTTCACTTCGTACAACAGCGCTTGGGATGCTCACAGGGCGAGGTTTGTCCGCAGCAGGAGTCTGGCCCTCGAGCGCCGCGGCCACTCACCTGATGAGTAGTTCCCTTCATGATGTAACCCACAGAGGCACTCATAACCCTTTGAGCCTCTTTGCCGCATGCCGGACAAAAAGCGATCCTTTCCTCCATGGACTGCAATTTTTCAAAGGTGCGGCCACAACCTGAGCAGTCATATTCATAAATGGGCATGATCTATTAACCTCCTTTTAATGACAGACTCGTAAAAAGTGCCAAAACAGACGGCACAGTAAAAAGCTCCAAATGCAAGGCGCGCGAATCTTGAGGAGAGAGGCGTACTTATTGTACGTCGCAATGACGAAAGATGAAGCGTAACGCCGCAGTTGGAATTTTTACAAAGCCGTCATCTTTAATGATTCTCCGCCTCTTTCAATACCTGCATAAGCTCGTCCGCCCGGTCGTACCCAGCCACCTTCACTTCGACCTCCTTGACACCCTCTGTCTCTTGAAGGGCCGTCTGAATGTCGTGGGCAAGTTTGAAGGCCATCGGACAAACCGGAGAAGCCGGGCGAAATGTGAGACGCACTGTGCCATCATGGTCAACCGAAAGGTCTCTGACCAGTTTCATGCGCATGATGTCAAGCTTGGTGCCAGGGTCAATCACCCCTCTCAGGACCGCCTCGATTTTCTCCTTGAGTCTCATTAGAGATCCTTAGGTCGATAATAGACCTCAGAGCCCTTCTTCACGATGCCAATCCTGTGGGCTTTGATCAAGGGCTCTATGTATTTCAAGATTTCATTTCTGTGCACCCGCAACCCGGAAGACATGTCATCCAGGGTGCACGGACGCCTCGCAAGGAGGTTTAACAGGTCTTCCTCAACATGGGCCCGCCTCTCATGCCCTTGGGAAGTCTTAAACGGGGCAATCACTTCGGCCCTCTTGCCCAGCACTTTGCAAAACTTGGCCATCTCTTCTGGTGCGACCTGCCGTGCGAAGGCCTCGGCTGACGGGCGAACCGCCGTGTTCACGTGAATCTTTTGAGGATTGACCTTTTCGATCCAGTGTTTGAATTGTACGGCGTCGGTCTCGGCAGCGTTAATGCTGTCCAAGACAAAGACCTCAAGCCATATCTCGCCCGGATATGCCTTGCGGAAGGCCATGAGCCCCTGCACCATGGTGTCAAAGGAGATCTCAGGATGGGGCCGATTGACGGCTTCAAATCCGGGCTGGTCATAGGCGTCTAAAGAAGGCAGGACCACATCCGCCTCCATGATGGCTTCACGGACCTGCCTGTCTCCCAGGAGGGAACCATTCGTCAACACAGCCACCGGGATCTTCGTGTGTTTCTTGATGTCGTGAACCAAGGGTCCGATTTCACTGTTTAAGGTGGGTTCTCCTGAACCTGCCACCGTAATGAAATCCGCAGACACGCCCTCTTGGAGTTTTTGACGCAACTGGTCCAGGATTTCTGCCGCTGGTATATAGGGCTTTCGCTCGATTGTTTTCTCTTTGGTTCGTCCAAGCTGGCAGTAAATGCAGTCGTATGAACAGACCTTGTAGGGGACCAGATCGACACCCAGGGAGCGTCCTAGTCTTCTTGAGGGCACAGGCCCATAGACAAAAACTTTACTCATCAACTCAGTCCTTATCTCCTAGAAAGTCCTCAACGCGGCGCCAGACCTGCCGGATAGCCTCAGATACCCCGCCGTCTGAAAATTCGACAATACTCTGACCGGCCACCATGGCGCGGGTGACCAATGTATCATAGGGGATACGGCCCACCAAATCGATCCGGTGCCCTGCACAAAAGTTGGCAATCCGATCAGACATCGCCTCATTCAGGTCGAATTTGTTGATACAGGCGAGCGTCGGTATCTTGAAGTAGGCGGCCAGGCCTCCAACCCGCTCAAGATCATGGAGGCCCGAGACGGTTGGCTCGGTCACGATCAGGACGACATTGGTCCCGGTGATGGAGGCGATCACCGGGCACCCGATGCCGGGGGGACCGTCCACGATGATGGTGTCCAGGCCTTCCTCTTCAGCGAGCACCTTGGCCTGGTTTCTCACCAGGCTTACCAGGAGGCCCGAATTCTCTTCTGCAATGCCCAGCCTAGCATGGACCAGGGGCCCGAACCGCGTCTCCGAAATGTACCACCTGCCGCATATATTCTCTGGAAAATCAATGGCCTCGACCGGACAGAAGTACACACATACACCGCATCCTTCACAGTCGATCTTGTCCACGACAAACTCAGGGCTGATGGCATTGAACTGACACCGGTCCAGACATTCCCCGCACTCGGTGCATCTTTCCGGGTCTATCCGGGCGGTTCGCCCGCCCCTGAAATCTTCTTCATGCCTTATTTCCGGGGCAAGGATCAAGTGGAGGTCGGCTGCGTCCACGTCCGCATCAGCCAGCACCTTATTTTGGGCAAGGGCCGCAAACGAAGCGACCACGCTGGTCTTTCCGGTACCTCCCTTCCCACTTATGATCGTAAGCTCTTTCATCCAACCAATTCTCTTATTTCTTGATAGACCGCTTGAAACCTCTCTTTCATTTCAGGCATGACATCCACCATCATGATGCCCCGAGAATAGGCCTCGGCAATCTTTCGGTCATTTGGGATCTCCATCAAGATGGGTATCTTCTCCTCTCTGGCATATCTCGCAACCCGATCGTCTCCTACGTCACAACGGTTGATAATGATACCAAGGGGAATCTCTAGAATCCGCACGGCCCCAACGGCCAGCTTTAAATCGTGTAGCCCAAAGGGCGTAGGCTCGGTAACCATAATCGCAAAGTCAGAACCTTTCAAAGCGGCGATCACCGGGCAGGATGTCCCGGGCGGAGCGTCAATAATGGCAACCTTTTCGGGGTCGATTTTCTCCTTGACCCGCTCAATTACCGGTGGCGACATGGCCTCACCGATGCGCAAACGACCGTGAACAAACTCGATCAGGCCCGAGAACCCCCTTTCCAGCACCCCGAGTTCCCGCGCCTTTTCACTGATGGCATCCTTTGGGCAGACCATCATACACCCCTTGCAACTGTGACACAGCTCTGGAAAGGTGAGGACTTTTTGACCAATCACCGTGATGGCACTGAACTGACAGATCTCGCCGCATTTCCCGCAAAAATCGCACTTTTCCAGATCGACTTCGGGCACAGGTGTGGTGACCGGCTCGGTGTGGTTGAACCGAGGATTCATGAACAGGTGGGCATTGGGTTCTTCCACATCGCAGTCCAACAACTGTACCCGGCCGTTCAGCGACATGGCCAGATTCGTGGCGATCGTGGTCTTGCCCGTGCCCC
>DAOUZN010000019.1 GCA_030665585.1 Deltaproteobacteria bacterium
GATTCAGACATGGGTAACATGACCAAGAGAAAAGGGTTTGCTGAGCGCAGGCAACATAAGCGATTCCAGGTCCATGACGGTGCGTTTGCCGTGCTCAGGCCACGGTCTGACATATGGGGCCAGGTGATAGATATCGTGGGCGAGATTGGAGATATTAGCCAGGGTGGGCTTATGTTTTGTTATATTGCCGGCGAAAACCGATCACATGAACCGTTTAAATTAGACATTGTGTTGGCTGGTGACAGTTTTCGCCTGGATAAGATACCGTTTAAGGCTGCGTCGGATATGGATATGGCGGACCCATTGTCTTTGACTCCCACAACCATGAGGCGCCAGGGGGTACAGTTTGGGGCGTTGACCCACGACCAGAAGGCTCAGTTGGGATATTTCATCCGAAACCACGCTACAGGTAGCATAAGGCCAGACTATTCCGCCCCTGTCAAAGAGCAAGGGCAGAGCTTGCCATGCGGATAAGACCACCAGGCCGGGGAGCTTCCTCCTTCATGAACCTTAACCCCTTATTAACCTTTTGCTAGGAGGCTCCTCGGCCCACGGGTGCAGAAAAGGAGGAAGGGCGATGCTGAGAAAAAGCTATTCAAAGACGGGTGGCTCATGTCGGGTGACCTTTGATCTCCCTTCGGAGGTCAACGCAAGCACGGTTGCGCTTTGCGGTGAATTCAATGAATGGGAGCCCTCTGCCCATCACATGAAGCCTCTAAAACACGGCGGGTTCAGCACCAGGATCTCCCTGCGGTCAGGTAGAACCTACCGATTCAGGTATTTGCTGGATGGTCAGCGCTGGGAAAACGACTGGGCTGCTGACGGCTATGTGCCTAACAGCTTCGGCACCGAGGATTCACTGCTAAAGCTGTAGCCTTGTGCGATGGGCTAGAGTAGCCTATTTGCGTACTCATCATCTAAAAGCGGGAGAAGTCTGGGGCCGGTGGCGGCATGTGGTCTCACCGCACCCATTGAGTATTTAGGATGAGACACCGACCTCGGCTCCGGTGCTGCCGCCTTTTTATGGCACTTCAGCCCCGTCTCTTCATCCTCCGCAGGGATCAACCTAAGTTCGATCGTCGATTCCAGCCCCGCATGCCCATGCTTGGCGCTGCTGAGAACAAGAGCGCCTGAAGACACCCGGCAGCCACGCGCCAAGCACCCGCCCCTAACGGGCAAAGCTCCCTGTTCAGACCCCGTATCTGTTACCCTCATTGAGTCAAGCCTCAGTGAGGGAGAGGCCGGAGCTGTTGGCTTGGTTTTCGTCTAGCTATGGTTCGGACGTTGTTGTGCTCACGAGTCGCCATCGATGCATAGAGATGCAGGGGTGCTTTTCGTAAAGATGAGTTGATATCTATCTCATACATATGTTAGTAATCAAATTTATGCCTGACCGTAAGAACGATGGGCAAAACCGGCGAGATCACCCGTAAAACCCCGTTGCTGATTAAAGAAATGTTTTATGAATACAAGAGGAGGGATCACGCAAATGAAAGAGAGAAGGCAGGTGTGGCTTTTAGTGAGTGTTTTCATTATCAGCTTGGCGCTCTTGAATGCAACCCAGTCGGTTCAAGCGGATATGTCAACAGCTGAAGCCAACAAAGCCTATTCGGTTCGATTTCGAGACTGGGTTTACGTATACATTAACATGGAATTCATACGGGCAGAACCTATGCTACCAGACTATGGCATTGGAATGACGGAAAAAGTAGTCAATGATAAAGTGAAATTTGTTATCACCGGATATTATTTCGATACCAAACTCGGAATGGATTGGTATCGACGTTATGCCTCCCAGCTTGAATCAAGAATCGCCCTCCTGTGTCATACATGGACACGACAAGGCTACCCTATCACCCCAGATGATTTTGAGATAGAAATAAGCAAGGAAAAGGCAGGACGTTCTCACTAGATGAAGCGCAACTTGTTTGTCATATGGGGCCGTGCAAGCCGCATACGAAATCGAAAGGTCCTAAGACCTGCCAATCGACGGCGAGCTGAGCCAAACCTGGAAAGCCTCAAGGAAAGCCCTTGTCTGCGCTGCGAGCTGTTCGTCAGGGATACAGAGTGCCCTTATGTTAAGGGATGCAGCAAGATTGACGAATTCCAGCAGTTAGCAGCCGTTCACTGCACGCTTTACAAGCCCCAGGACGTATTTTCCGTCGCTTAGAGCCCAGGAGTTCCCTAACCCTTTTCATCTCCCATCGTTCCGGACACTGCTTTGGGAGACTTCGTGGATGCCAGAGGAAATAAGGATGTATGAAGCAGATTCTCTGACGGATGAGCAGTTGGCCGGTCAACGCCTTATGGTGGGGTTCGAAGGGCGGGTATTGGACGATGCATTGAGATCCTTGATCGGCGAGATGCGTGTGGGGGGGCTGATCTTGTTTAAACGAAATGTTGCTGGTCCTTCCCAGCTCGCTGACCTTTGTCACGCGGCCCAAGCCTTTGCCGTGGACAGTGGTCACCCGCGCCTCTTGGTGGCCATTGATCAGGAGGGTGGACCAGTGGCTCGCCTGGGACCCCCTTTCACCGTGTTTCCAGGAAACCGGGCTATCGGGGAGGCCGGATCAGAGACAGCCGCCAGGGAGTTTGGCACCATAACGGCGCGGGAGCTCAAAGGGGTGGGCATTAACATGAATCTTGCCCCGGTATTAGACGTGGTTCCACAGGGCCTCACGTCTCCCGTTATGGCGGACCGGGTCTTCGGACAGGAGCCTGAGCTAGTGGCAGACCTGGGCAAGGCCGTTATTGAGGCTTTGCAGGAAAACGGGGTTGCGGCCACTGCAAAGCATTTTCCAGGCATCGGTCGCACTACGGTTGATCCTCACATAGATCTCCCTTTTCTTGATACGGGACGACATATCCTGGATTCCACCGATTTGATCCCTTTCCGGGCGGCGATCCAAAGTGGGGTGGAAGCCGTCATGCTATCCCATGTGGTGTATAGGGACCTTGATCCAACATGGCCCGCTGGTCTTTCCACAGTCATCGCAAAGGATCTGTTGCGGGGGACCCTGGGCTTTAGGGGCATCACTATGACCGATGATCTGGATATGGGGGCCATTGACACACACTTTGATCTGGACACCTTCGTCACAAGGATTTCAGACGCTGAAATTGATATGGCATTGATATGCCATGATCGGGCAAAGATAGAGGGGACCTACAGGGCACTGTTGAAGGCCGTGGAGGAATCAGACGATATGAGAGCAAAGGCGGTTGAATCGGTTCAACGCATCTTGAATCTAAAGAAGCATTACGCGGGTTAGGCATTTTACGTGTGGTGAGACCGAAATGCCTGTGGGCTAATGTTACTCAGGTATGAGTTATTTCTTTCGTGAGACAACGTGTCTTGCCATAGCGTTCAGCAGAACGCCCCCGGCAGCCATTCCGGCAAGGAGGGGGATGTGACTCGCAATCGTGGAAAGGGCCCAGCCAACAACTGCGGCAGAACCGATCAAGGCAGCCAGCCGGAGTGTCTCGACTCGCTTCAACTTCTTCTCAATCCGACCGAGTTCTTTCTTTAACGCGTTTTCAATGTGGTCACTGGACATCGTCTGAGACCTTGCAGCAGATGGAGGTCAGTCGCTATGGCCAACGGCCTTGGAGCCTTGGTCGCCGGTGCCAAACATAAGGATTCAGCACAAAGTGTGCCAGGGCCTTTCCATGTTTGACGGCACACGCCACGATTCCACGGGCACTGAACATGCCCGACATAGGACCGGATTCGCTGAGGCTGCGGGGGACGCGAGTGTGACGCGGTCTGGAATCGGATTGCCTGCACGCAATAAAATTTTCAAAGGGCTAACATGTTACAATTCTACTGCTTGTTGGTAACTTGACGCAGGCGGGGAGGGGGGGTGAACGGCCCAGTGGCCGTCACTGTTGGGACACCTGGGTGTCAAAAAAATGGCGGTGTGCGGGAGAAACTGGCCCAGCTGGGTGAGATGATGACGTGGTTTTGTGAGGTCCTTAAGGCAAGAATATGGCGTTGCAGGGCGTTGTTCTGTCTCTAGCCCAAGATCTCATCTGTCAAGGCCAGGTAGTCCGCAGTACCTGTGCTGGAACGTCTGAAAAACACGACGGGCTTACCGTGATCTGCACTTTCGGCAATCGTGGTGTTGATCCGGATGACCGTGTTAAGCAACTTACCCACGAGTCGCTTGTCTGTTTTCAGGCTCTCAAGGATTCTGTTTGAGACCCTGGTTCGCCGGTCGAAAAAAGTGGCCACAACGCCCATGATGCTTATGTCGGGATTGATGTCTTCCTTGATAATAGCAATCGTTTCAAGGAGCTCATCCATGGCACTGTATGCATAGGGATGTGTCTGGCATGGAATCAGGACTTCACGGGCAAAGGCGAGCACATTGACAGTGAGCAAGGAAAGGCTTGGGGGGGTGTCCAGCAGAACAAAATCATAGACGTCTGCCAGGGGCGCCAAGGCTTCTTTCAGGCGATTTTCCCGCCCCGCCACGTTCGCCAGCTCTATTTCAATGCCCGACAGATCTGTATGGGAAGGAAGAAGATCAAGGTGTTCCCAAGGCGTGTGCACGACAACAGACTGGGCGGGAACAGGCACCTCTAACTTGATCACATCGTAGACTGAAGGGCCATCCTTGCTGGGACTAAACCCCAAACCTTTGGTGGCATTGAGCTGTGGGTCCATGTCAACGACCAACACATCTTTATCCCTGAGGGAAAGACCTGCGGCCAAGTTGATAACCGTTACCGTTTTTCCAACCCCACCCTTTTCGTTCACCACTGAAATGATCCTGGCCTTCTTCGTCGCCATCAGAACCCTCCGGTATTCGTAACAATTTAGCTTTTTGAAAAGATCAGAGCCGATTTTTTGCGTAAGGCTGAAATGATACCCTTATTCTATTATTCTATTCTGTTGACGATAGATCATATCAAGACGCACTGTGACTCTCCACGAGCCTTTCTACCTCCCCAATCTGGTCTAGGGCAACTTTGAGCGATGTTTGCATGGAAGCAAACCGTTGGACTAACTGGTCCTTGGCCAGGCGGTCATCCTCGATGAGCCCTTTCATGTCCAGCAAGCTCCCTGTGAAGGCCCTGACCCGATCGATGAGCGCCTCATACAGCCTGGCGGACATCGCCTCAATAAGCTTAAAGAAATACTGGTACTTCAAGTTTTCTTTGTAGTCCATGAAATGCGCTGTTATGGATTCTCGCATCTCTTCCTTCATGCGGCGTACGCTGTTTTCGAGTGAACGGATGGCACTGTCTGGTTTTTCTGATACGGGTTTTTTTAACCACTTTTTCACCGTCTTCAATGTATTGTAAAATCCCAACCTCAAGATGGCCTCGGTCTTGATACGGGACGAGTATCGCAGGGTGCTCGTTAGATGTGGGATGCTCAACCGGGCATCATTCCTGACCGAGGCCACTTCAGGAGACCGGATGGCTCTAAACGGATGTTCCGGGATGTTAATGCCCAGGTCATTCACCGTCCGCCGGTGCTGATCGACGGCATCCTTGATCATCAGGCTGTAAGGTCCGGCCACCTGGTCAAACACGCGTTCTGTCCTGTTTTCCTGGTCACGAACAAAGTTGACGAGCTTGGGATTGATCGATTCGGCTATGAAACGGTTGGCAGCCTGCTGAAACGCTTGAAAGATGCGATACAGCGTGGGCAAAAAACCTGAAGCCCCAAGGTGCTTTTCATAGTCTGTGACGGACAGATTATAAGAGTCAATAAAATGAATCATGTCTTGAACAATGTCCCCATATTGAAGGTCAAAGAAACGGTCCACGTCTGTTCCGAGGTCCCGTTTCAACTTGCCGGTGGTGCCCTCTAAGGTATCTTTGATCACCGCGGTGACCTGCTCAGAGGCCTCTCGCCTCGCGTCCATCTCAACAAAGGCTTCCCGGACCATCCCGGCATCCCTTGAGAGTAATTCTTGATTGATTTGGACCCAGTCTCGCATGCCGGACGAGACGTTAGCAATCCGTTCCAGGTTAGTCTCCAAGAGCAATGAAAAGCGATCCAGGGATATCTTCTGGATGGCTGCCTGTAGAAACCTCTCCGTTTGCTGGTCTGAAAAGGCCACCATGTCGGTCTCTTGCCGCCACTGTTCCAGCCGAAGGCGGTCTTTCCGAGAAAGGGTGGAAGGCTCCTTAGAATCAAGGGTTCTGAAGAGGTTGTAGAGGGCGGAAAAAACAAACACATGGGGGGAAGGAACAATCATATCGACTTCTGCCTCCACTCTCCTCACAAGCGCCTTAAGATCAGCAAGGGTTTCGTGCTCACTGAAGTCGGAGTTTAAGACAAATAAGATGTTTTTTGCTAACCCCATCTTCTTAATCAAGGTAAGAAATTTGATGTCAGCCTGCCGCACGCCCGTCCGGCTGCTTAATACATAGATGATGAGATGAGTCTGGATGAGGTAATCTTGAATCATGGCCAGGTGCAAAGGGTTCGGCGAATCACTTCCCTGACAATCAGCGATCTCAAGATTTTCTCCAAAGCCTTCGGGGGCCTGAAGGGTCAATTGGACATCCTTCAAATAGACCGCCAGGGACTCATCACCTACGAAGTCCTTTTGTTTGTGAAAGTCATTCGATTCAAATATGTGAATCGCCGGCTCAAAGGAGACTAAGGCCTTGACCCGGTCGTATCCTTTCAAGTACTCGGTGAGGAGAACGCTATTGGGATCGCGGGTGTCGTCGGAGATGAGTTGCTCCGTGTTCATGTTCGAAACGTCCTGTTGGAGCTGCCGACGATCTTCTTCACGATTTATATTGAAATTGTCTCCAGGACCACCTGCGGGTGTCGAAGAAAACAGGATCAATGCCTGGTTTATCTCAGCGTTTATCTCATCCCAGGTCTTGAACGCAAGCTTGGCCGTCAAATCGTGGCCGGGGCGTAACTTGGTGATGATGGAGGTCACAACGCCTGCCCCCCTCTTGACATAATCCCCCCCAAAGAGGGCATTGGTCAGGGTGCTCTTCCCAGACTTTATGGAACCGACCACCGCCACCCGAATCGTCTCCTCGGCTAATTGCCTTTCGATGCGAGCCGTAGTTTCCTTCCACGCATTGATGGGATGAGGGGAGAGACCGTCAATGGATAAGGCGCCCTGGATGATGTGGCCAACATCCCGATTGATGGCCAACAGCTTGTTCTTGATATGGTTATAGGCTTCCACGGCTCTTCACAGGGTGAGACTGGACCACATCAAAAAAGGGATGATGAATGGGCCATCATCCCTTCGGGTCCTGAGGATCCTGTACTCGCATTACTGTCTTAACAGGGATGCATGCGAAAAAAGTCGATGTTATTCAATCCCGTTCGCAAAACACTTTTTACGGCTTTGTGAACGAAATATATAAAAAACTTTCGGCCCTGTCAATCTCTCTCATTGGAGCATTGCGGCCATGGTGACTGTCCGCTCTGTAAACATGTGGGTATATCCACTCATCTCGTTATCGTACCAGCCATACGCCACCACCTTCGACACAGGGATGTCAATCGTCGTTGTGGCAAGGCACCTCCCAACCTCCTCCGTGTAGCCCTTAAGCTGGGTGAGATCGAAAGAAATCGTGGCGGTCTGAGTTTGGGTCTCATGGCCTTCGATAATGGCGGTCGCCAAGGGGTGGCCCACAATGTCCATAGATACATTCTGCTCGTCTGAAAACAGGAGATAACCCTTCTTGTCTCTCTTGGCAGCATCTTTATAGATCTGATTGATCAGGTCACGATTTGTGGGGTCTTCGTCAGCCGCGTCCTGAATATCGAGGACCAGTATGATGAGGGAGCCCGTATTGATCGGTACCCGCACGGATTCTGCGATAAACCCGATCTTTTTCATCTCCGGGATGACCATGGCCAAGGCTCTTGCGGCGCCTGTGGTGGTCAAAAGGATGTTGTTAAAGATGCTCCGGTTCCGGCGCAGGTCAGTGACCCCCGCTTTGGGAGCTCGATCCAGGACCAGCTGAGAGCCCGTCACAGCATGGATCGTGGCCATGGATGCCGTGAGAATCCTTTGAACCCCAAAATGATCCAGCAGGGGTTTGATCATATGGGCCAGGCAGTTTGTCGTACATGAGGCGTTTGACACGATGTCGTGCTTAGCCGGATCATAGTCCTTCTCATTAACCCCCATGACCGTGGTAATGGCATCCTCAGGCCACGGAGCGGTTTTGTCCTTGACCTTAAATGGCGCGGACACAACCACTTTCCGTGCCCCGGCAGTCAGGTGGCCTCGGACGCTCCCTCCTGGTGCATCCGGAGGAAGGGTTGGGTCGAGAAACCTTCCAGTAGATTCCACCACGACGTCAACACCATACGATTTCCAGGGGATATCCTTGGGATTACGAACCTCCCGAAGAATGGTGACGCGAATACCATCGATCGACATAGAGCCGGACTTCTCGTCCAAATTCTCAATCACGCGGCCCGCCTTGTATCCATGTATGTAATTATGCAAGGTCCCATACGTGGAATCCTTTTCAATGAATCTCGCTACATCCTCAAGACCCGTGCCGACGGCCCGGCCGATATTCACCACAATTTCCGAAAAGCTTTTTCTTCCTACGTGCTGCCAGATGGACAATTTGGCAATACGTCCCAAGCCATTGATTCCAAGGCTTCCTTGCTTCATACCTCAATCCCTCCTTCAGTCAGTTGTCGTTTTTCATGCGCTCTTGTGTAGACCGTTTTCGCTATCAATAACCAAAAGGTCTCTTCAAATGTACCCTTCATGAGATCGGGTTCGAAGAAGGCCCTAACTCAACCGTTGAGACACGTGAACCGCAACAGCGAGCGCATTCCCCGCAGCTTGCGGCGGGGTTAGCGAGCGAATCCAAAAAACGGCAGCATTCCTTACGGTCGAAGATTCCCTGTCCCGATTTATCGGGACTGCAGGGAGCTTCAATAGCAAGAATATTCTTATATTACAGCCTGTTAAAAGCGGTATCCGTGACAGTAATCTATCGACCCTTTTTTGATTTTTGTCAAGGGGAAAACGGACAAATGGGTTTTGCCTTGATCTTTGAGGCTATTGCGAATAATCTGTTGTGCCGAATGGTGAACGACTAACAATGCTAGAATTATCTCCCCATCTTGTATGGCCCGCCTTGGCGTTTCTGATTGGGGTCGTCCTGACGCCTCTTGTTATCCGGGCAGCCAAGCGAGTTGGGTGGATAGCCGCGCCCAGAGAAGATCGCTGGCACAAGAAATCTACAGCCTTGCTGGGCGGCGTTGCTATCTACTGTGCTGTGGGGTTTCCCCTGCTTTGGCTGGCTGATTTCGGATCCATCGTTAGATTCATACAGGCCCATTCCCCTGATGCTAGCCCCCCTGGCGCCATGGCAGTGGCATGGCTAGGCATGACCAGTCTGTTTCTCCTGGGTCTCTTTGATGATTTTCTTCGTTTGAGACCGCAGAACAAATTAATCGTCGAGATTATGGTGGCTTCACTCGTAGCTTTTTTGGGCTATCGCCTTCAATGGGTTACATCCCTGACGGGTGACACAATGCTCACGATTGCCTGGATTGTGGGAATCATCAATGCCACCAATCTCTTGGACAACATGGACGGGCTTTGTGGCGGGATCTGCTTGATCGCTGCTGTTTTTTTCTCTTTGTTGCACTATCAGGCAGCATCTCCTGACATGGTCACTATGGCGCTTTTGGTGGCAGGAGCGTTGGCTGCCTTCTTGATCTACAATTTCCACCGGGCTTCTATCTTTATGGGAGACTGCGGAAGCCTCCCTCTAGGTTTTGGGCTTGCCTTCCTTTGTCTTTACCCTGGAACAAAGGTGCCGGATCTTAGCGTCTCTCTATACGCGGTTCCGGCCCTTGTACTGATGGTTCCCATCTTTGACACCGCGATGGTGACCTCGATTCGGCTCTTAAGCGGGCGAAAGGCCTCGATAGGGGGGCAGGACCATACGTCGCACCGTTTGGTACTCATGGGATTGAGCGAAAGGGGGGCTGTGCTTTTTTTGTATGGGACAGCCGTTTTGTCAGGGCTTTCAGCCCTTTTTGTTCAAAAACACGATTCTCTTGCAGCCCCCACGGTTATTATACCCCTCGTGTTGTCCCTGACACTCATGGGTATCTACCTGGCCCAGATTAGGGTATATCCTGAAAAGGAGTTTTGTCGTCTCCGCGAGGGTCGGTTCACACCTATTCTCATTGAAATAACCTACAAGCGCCAGATGTTTCGCGTGGTCCTCGATCTGATCCTTGTGGGCTTCGCCTATTATTTGTCCTACCGGGTTCGCTTCGGTTTCACGGATCAATTCAACGCCTTTTTTCCCGTCTTTCTGAAATCCCTGCCGGCCATCATCATATGTAAATTCGTGGCATTTTTTTCAGCAGGTGTTTACCGGGGCATGTGGCGTTACATCGCCTTGAGTGATGTTTTTGTGTATCTTAAGGCCACCGCACTGGGGACCCTGCTTTCGCTGGCGGTGGTGATCTATGTCTATCGGTTTCTATCCTTTTCCAAAGGGGTTTTCCTCGTCGATTGGATCCTGATAACGATATTTTTGCTCGGCTCCCGCATCTCCCTTCGCTCATTTAGGGAGATCATGAGGCGCAAGACGATAAAAGGAGAAAACGTTCTAATCTATGGCGCTGGACAAGGAGGGCAGGTGTTGCTGAGGGAAATGCTGAATAATGGGCGTTTGGGTGTGAAGCCGGTGGGGTTCATTGACGACGACATGATGAAAGTGGGACGGCGCCTCCAAGGCTATCCAGTCATGGGCACGGGAGCTGACCTCGGGCAGATCCTGAAGGACGTCCGTGTAAACGGCCTCATTATTTCCTGTCGTGACTTGGCTGATGAGAACCGGAAGCGAGTTGCGGAACTGTGCCACAAGGAGGGAATCTCGCTGAAACGTTTCGTCATAAACCTGGAAGACGTAGAATGTGACGAGCCACTGTCATGATGGTCTTGGGTATAGAAACGTCTTGCGATGAGACAGCTGCCGCCGTGGTCTCTCACGGTGAGAGGATTCTATCCAATGTGGTTTGGTCTCAGGTGGCCACCCACCATCCTTATGGTGGGGTCGTTCCCGAATTGGCTTCTCGAAAACATGTGGAAAAGATCGTTCCGGTGGTTGAAGAGGCCCTAGATCGCTCTGGCGTGAACTCAAATCGTCTGGATGGGGTTGCCGTCACCTGTGGTCCGGGACTGGTGGGGGCACTGTTGGTGGGGGCATCTTTTGCCAAGGCCTACGCCTATGCCCAAGGGCTACCGCTGACAGGGGTGAACCACTTGGAAGGCCACGTGGCTGCTGTCTACATGGAGCGTCCGCCTCCGCCCTTCCCCTTCGTGGCCCTCCTGGCCTCTGGAGGCCACACGAACCTTTACTATGTCAAGGGGCGTACCGATTTTGAACTTATGGGGCAAACCAGAGACGATGCTGCGGGCGAGGCCTTTGACAAGGTGGCAAAGTTGCTCGGTTTGGGCTACCCGGGGGGGCAGGTGATGGATCAACTATCCGAGGGTGGTGATCCGGAGCGAATACACTTCCCCAGGGCCCTACTCGACAAGACGAGCTTTGATTTCAGTTTTAGCGGTGTCAAGACGGCTGTGGCCCGCTATGTGGCCAAGGTACAACAGGCCGGTTCGGTAAGCCTTGAGGACATTGCAGCAGGATTTCAAGAAGCGGTCGTTGACGTGTTGGTTCAAAAGGCCATTTGGGCAACGGAGAAGAAAAGATGCGAGACTCTCGCGGTTGTGGGAGGGGTGGCGGCAAACAGCAGATTACGTTTTCGTATAAAGGAGGAGGCCAATCGCTTCGGCGTCTCCGTCCACATCCCGAAGCCTGAGCTATGCACCGATAATGCGGCAATGATTGCCGCCATGGGCTACTGGCACCTGTCTGAAGGAAAAGACTCACCTCTTGATCTGGATGTGTACTCTAAGAAGCCAAGGGTTTTGAACGGCCTTTCCTCAAACGGCTGAAGCCAATCCATTCCCCGGACCCTGACACCTGGTTGCTGGCAGCTATCCATTGAGCGTTTCGCTCAGCTGAGGTTAAAGTTTTTGTTTCACTGTGCCGATAGAATGACCAGGACAAAAAGCATAGGTGCAAAAAAAGGCAAACCTCCCGAGAGGGTGGGACGCAAAACCTCCGGCCCGCGTTGAGCGGGTAGCGGGGTTGCCCGCCTGATGAAAATCAGCGACTCAAGCCCATCCTTTGGTGAGGAAGATGGGCTTTTTCTTTTTGAGTGGCAAGGAGGGCAACCATGTTTAAGGGGATCACCAACTTGGTAAACGTGAATCCAGACGATTCGCGTCCTGTTCACGAGTCCATGGAGAAGGTCGAAAACGCCGTGTCAGATGTCGTTAGAGGGAAAGTTAACCCCCCGCAATGCCTTAGTCATTCGGATTGGCAGTCTGGTTTGAAGGACGAGAGGGACGCTCAAGACAGGACACAAGGAAGGTCTGGCGAAGGCCGTATCATAGACGTCTTGGGGTAGGCATGTGCATGGATCGTATATACCGATTCATGACCTGGTCCGCATCAAGTTTCCCCGCCATGATAGGAGATGCCTGAGGGACACCTTCCAGCGTCCCGGGGGCAACGGGCCCCACACACCGTATTATTTCCTCTGGAATACCCGTAAGCAACCCGTTGGTAGCAGCCAGATGTGTTTTCACTGTCGTAGACCCCTGTCCTAGTAAGTAACCCAATAAAACGATGGGCCCAAAAATTGTGTTGTAAGCAGCGGCTTCGTATGGTAAATAAATAAATTTCAAAATTTCACACGTCCTTGGACCTTCACTCCGGTGCTTTCACGGGCTTCACCGTGAGAGTGGGGGGAAGGGAAGATAAGGACGGAGGGACAACCAGAAGCAAAGGAGGAACGCATGGCGTATGTCACGATGAAGGAATTGCTGGAGGCTGGTGTCCATTTTGGACACCAGACCAGACGATGGAACCCCAGGATGAAGCCTTATATCTTTGGTGCTCGCAACGGGATCTATATCATTGACCTCCAGCAGACAGTTAGAATGTTTAAGAGGGCCTATAACTTTATTGTGGGCACTGTTGCCAGCGGCGAGTCTGTCCTGTTTGTGGGCACGAAAAAGCAGGCCCGGGAGTCTATCTATGAAGAGGCTAACCGCTGCGAGATGTTTTATGTGCAGAATCGCTGGTTAGGTGGCATGCTCACAAATTTTCAGACGATCAAGAAGGGGATCGACAGGCTCAACTATCTCACACAAATGACTATCGACGGGAGTATCAACCGGTTTCCCAAGAAAGAGATGCTAATGCTTGAGAAGGAGAAGGTGAAACTGGACAACAACCTTGGCGGCATCCGCAACATGGAAAAACTCCCAGGCGCCTTATTTGTTGTGGATACGAAGAATGAGAATATTGCGGTCCGTGAGGCGAGACGTCTGGGTATTCCTGTCGTTGCTATCGTAGATTCCAATTGCAACCCGCACGAAATAGACTACATCATTCCGGGAAACGATGATGCCATCCGGGCCATCCGGCTCATGACGTCAAGAATGGCTGACGCGTGCATCGAGGGACGTCAGCAGATGGAAGAGCGTCTGAGGGCCGAGGCAGACAAGGCGCTTGAAGAGGAAGGAACCGCACAAGCCGCTGAGGTCCCAGGGGCAGTGGAAAGGACTATGATATCTGATGGCTCAGAGGGGCCTATTGTGGAAGTCATTAGAAAGAAAGTCGACACACCTGAGGAGAGCGAGGCAGCGTCAAGTGATGAGGCAGGAGGGGGGGCATAATGGCAGCGATCAATGCAGAGATGATTAAGGAGCTTCGGGCCAGAACAAATGCTGGCATCATGGACTGCAAAGGGGCCCTTCAGGAGGCGGATGGGGATCTTGAAAAGGCGGTCGATTGTTTGCGCAAGAAGGGCTTGGCGACGGCATTGAAACGCGCCGGCCGGGAAACCTCTGAAGGTGCAATCAACTCATACATTCATGCAGGTGGAAGGATAGGTGTTCTTGTGGAAGTGAACTGCGAGACCGACTTTGTCGCCAAGACTGATGAGTTCAGAGACCTTGTCAAAAACTTGGCCATGCATATTGCGGCCACCAAACCTCTGGGTATCGGCAGGGAAGATGTTCCCGAAGAAACCCTGAGGCGTGAAGAGGAGATTTACCGGGAGCAGGCCAAAGACATGGGAAAACCAGAGAAGATCCTAGATAAGATCGTGCAAGGGAAAATGGAAAAGTTCTATAAGGAGTCATGCCTCTTGGAACAACAGTATGTCAAGGACACGGAGCTGAGCATACAAGACCTGATTCATGAGATGGTCGGAAAAACGGGTGAAAATATCACTGTGAGGCAATTTGTCCGCTATCAACTGGGAGGCGAGTAGGCGGCATTTATCATTTCGGATTTATCATGAGTCACTTACAATGAAAAGTGACCAATGGGGCATTTGCCAAGATGCCAACACCCAAATATAAGCGGGTCTTAGTTAAACTGAGCGGCGAAGCCCTCATGGGTGATCGAGGTTTTGGCATAAGCCCTGAGATGCTGAACTATCTTTCGGCAGAGCTGCGGTCTGTTTACGATTTGGGGGTTCAGATTGCCCTGGTTGTGGGTGGTGGCAATATCTTTCGAGGTGTGGCGGCGAGTTCTTACGGCATGGACCGTACCCCTGCCGACCACATCGGAATGTTGGCCACAGTCATCAACAGTATTGCCCTTCAGGATGTCTTGGAAAAACGTGGGGTTCAGACCAGGGTGCAGACGGCCATTGAGATGTCTGCCTTGGCTGAACCGTACATCCTGAGGCGGGCGATTCGACATTTGGAAAAGGGACGGGTGGTGATTTTCGCTGCGGGCACTGGAAACCCTTACTTCACGACGGATACAGCGGCGGCCCTCAGGGCCCAGGAGATTCGTGCGGATGTGCTGATGAAGGCCACAAAAGTAGATGGCATTTACGATGCGGATCCGATGACGGATCGCAAGGCAAGAAAACTAGATAGTGTTAGCTATCTTGAGGTCCTTAAGCGGCAGCTAAAGGTCATGGACTCGACAGCCGTGTCTTTGGCGATGGACAACCACCTCCCAATCATTGTCTTTAACTTCAAGGTAAAAGGAAATCTCAGGCGAGTGGTCTGTGGAGAAAGCGTCGGATCTTGTATCAAGGAAGGCTCAGACGGTGATTGATTCAGTTCGCGATGATGCTCGGCAGAGGATGGGCAAATCGATTGATGCCCTGAAAGATGAGCTCAAGAAGATCCGAACTGGTCGAGCTTCCCTGGCCCTCTTTGAGGACATACGGGTCAATTATTACGGAACCCAGACTCCCCTGAAACAGATGGCGTCCTTGTCTATTCCGGAGAGCAGGCTGATCCTTATTCAGCCCTGGGATCAAACGAGCATTGGAGAAATCGAAAAAGAGATCCTCAAATCCGAGCTTGGGCTGACCCCTATGAATGACGGCAAGATGATCCGTATCTCCATACCGCCCCTGACCGAGGAGCGCCGCAAGGAGCTCGTCAAGGTGGTGCGTAAGATCAGTGAGGAGCACAAGGTCTCCATTCGCAACATCCGCCGGGATGTGAACGAGTTTCTCAAGGGCCTGAAGAAAGAAGGGGAAATCTCGGAGGATGATTTTTACAAGGCCCAAGACAAGGTGCAGAAGATCACTGACGAACATATCCAATTAGCTGACCAAACTTGCCAGGGAAAAGAGAAGGAGATCCTTGAATTCTAGTAGCTTTCCCCTGCGCCCCGAATCACTCCCACGACATATCGCCATGATCATGGACGGCAACGGCCGCTGGGCCAAAAAGCGGGCCCTGAACCGGATCAGAGGTCATAGGGAAGGGGTTGAGTCTGTCCGTGATATTGTGCGAGCCTGCCGGGAAATTGGGATAGAGTTTCTGACCCTTTATGCATTTTCAACGGAGAATTGGCTTCGTCCGGCCTTGGAAGTGTCGGCGCTTATGAGGCTCCTTAAGGAGTTCCTTGAGTCAGAATTGTCGGAAATGATGGAAAATGGTATTCGCTTGACGGCGATTGGTGATATCGGGCGGCTTCCGGAAGATGTTTTGAATGTCCTCCACGAGGTGATGGAGAGGACTCGAGAAAACCAAGGGATGGTTCTGAATCTGGCCCTGAGCTATGGTGGCCGGGATGAAATCGTGAGGGCCGCGCAAAATATCGCTATACAGGTCAAGGAGGGGCGACTTCACCCTGAAGAGATTTCAAAGGAGGTTTTTTCCAACTATCTTGATACACACGGGATGCCGGAGCCAGACCTTCTGATTCGAACGAGTGGCGAGATGCGAATCAGCAATTTTTTGCTCTGGCAGATTGCCTATGCCGAGATCTTTGTCACCCAGACCCTCTGGCCTGAGTTCAGGAGGGAGGAACTCATCCGAATCCTCCACGATTACCAAGACCGCGAGCGTCGGTTCGGAATGACGGGAGACCAGATGAGAAAGTCTTCCACAGGCGGCGAGATTAAGAAGCGCCTTCAGAAAGACAACGGTTAGGAGCAACACTCATGAGCTCTGGGCACATGAAACGCGTGTTGACCTCTGCCGTGGCCCTGCCCGTTTTGGCCTTAGTGATCCTAAAAGGGGGAAGGACCGGTTTTACACTCCTTGTGGCCTTGACGGCAGCCGTTGGCCTCTTGGAATACCATGCCTTGTTTCTTCCCAGACAGACCCTGGCTGCAAAAGGGATCGGGTTGATCCTTGGCCTGGGTGTGATCGGATCTTTTTACACGAAGGGCATTGGCGCAACGTCTGGTATATTGGTTCTGGCCTTCTTGGGGTCTGCTATCGGGTGCCTCGCCCGGTGGAAGCCTGGGGGTTCGATGGCCGTCGTCTTGTATAGGCAGGTCACCGGCTTCGTGTATGTGCCTTTCTTGCTGGGGCACTTGATATGGGTCCGGGACTGGCATAAGGGGGTCATCTGGATCTTCTTTGTACTGGCGGTGCTGTTTGCAGGGGACACGGCTGCTTATTACGTTGGAAAGGCCTTTGGGCGACACAAGCTTTCTCCCAACATAAGCCCGGGCAAGACGGTAGAGGGGGCGCTGGGCGGCTTGGTAGCCAATCTCCTGGTTGGCACGTTGTTTAAGAAATGCTGGCTGCCGGAGCTCTCCTGGGGCTTTTGTGTCGGTCTGGTTGTGCTCCTGGGTGTGGCGGGCCAGGTCGGTGACCTGGTTGAATCGATGCTCAAACGGTCGGTTGATTTGAAAGACTCTGGTAGGGCTTTCCCCGGACACGGAGGGGTGTTGGATCGTGTCGATGGTTTACTTTTTGCAGCGCCAACCCTCTACTATTTCAAAACTTACCTTTTGTGACGGGATGGCTTGGAGATGAAGCACCTGGCCATATTGGGTTCCACGGGCTCCATCGGCAGGAATGTCCTGCGGGTTGTAGAGCAATTCCCAGATGAATTCTCGGTGGTGGCCCTGACGGCTGGTCGCAACATCGATCTCTTGGGGGAACAAGTGAAACGTTTTTCTCCTCAAGTAGCGGTGGTGCTGGATGAGGTGTTGGCCCGTCGGCTCCGGCAGCAGTTTGTGCCAAACGGTCATGTGGAGATCCTCCATGGCGCGGATGGATATAAAGCCGCTGCAACCCTGAATTCCGCCGAGCTTGTCGTTTCCGCCATGGTGGGGTCAGCAGGGCTGCTTCCCACGCTGGCGGCCATTGAACATGGCAAGGCCGTTGCTCTGGCCAACAAGGAGAGTCTGGTCATGGCCGGAGAAGTTTTGACACAGACTGCCCGAGAGAAAGGCGCGGCCATTGTTCCGATAGACAGCGAGCATAGTGCTATATTTCAGTGCCTTGCCGGACACCGGAGGCAAGACCTGAAGCAGATACTCCTTACCGCTTCCGGCGGACCTTTTTTAGAAAAACCGACTCAGGATCTCGATGACATCACACCGGAGATGGCACTGCGCCATCCCACGTGGGACATGGGACCCAAGGTGACCATAGATTCCGCCACGCTCATGAACAAGGGCCTTGAGGTCATTGAGGCACGGTGGCTCTTTGATGTGCCTTTGGAACGGATCCAAGTCGTCATTCATCCTGAAAGTATCATCCATTCAATGGTTGTCTATCAGGATAGCTCTGTCATCGCTCAACTGGCCTTACCTGACATGAGGATACCGATTGCCTATGCTCTGTCTTACCCGGAGCGGCTTGACCTTGGATTGTCTTGCCCTGATTTTTTTGAGTTGGGCGCCCTGACCTTTCGAGAACCGGACTTGGACAAATTTGCCTGCCTGGCCTTAGCCATCCGAGCCTGCCGCCTGGGAAAAACGTATCCTGCTGTCTTAAATGCTGCAAATGAGGTGGCGGTACGCGCTTTTCTGGATCACCGGATCGGTTTTGGTCGTATTGGCGAAACCATACAGGAAACCATGGCCAAACACGAGCCCCTGCCCGACCCAGGGCTTTCAGATATTCTATCAGCGGACGCCTGGGCACGGCGAACGGCTGAGGAAGCTATATGAGCACGAACATTATTTCGCTTGTCATTGTGTTGGGTATTTTGATCTTTGTGCACGAGCTCGGTCATTTCATCGTGGCAAAGATCCTGGGCGTGGGTGTGGAAAAGTTCTCACTGGGATTTGGCCCTAGAATCTTTGGCAAGAAGATTGGGATGACCGATTACAGGATCTCGGCCATACCCCTCGGGGGGTATGTCAAGATGGTAGGAGAGTCGCCGGATTCAGAGCTTGACGAGTCCCTGGCCCCCTTGTCATTTTCTCATAAGGGTCTTGTTGCGCGGAGCCTGATTGTCTTGGCAGGGCCGGTTTTTAATCTTCTGCTGTCGGTGGTCATCTTTTTTGCGTTCTTTCAGATTTCAGGGCTCCCAAAGATGAAACCGGAGGTGGGTTCTGTGCAGGAGGGGATGCCGGCCCAGGAGGCCGGTGTCCGCGCCGGGGACCACGTTGTCGCTGTGGAGGGCCAGCCTGTGGCCCAATGGGAAGAGATGGCCGCATTCATTAAGGACAGTGGGGGGCGTCCCTTGAGGCTGGATCTCTTGCGGGACGGGACCGTGATTTCTGTGAGTGTCACGCCGAAACAGGTTTCTTCTCAGAATGTGTTTGGCGAAAGGGTAGACAAATATGTCATAGGCATAACCGCCTCTGGGGCCTTTACCGTGGAGCGCCTAAACCCCATTGAAGCAGTCGTCCAGGGGACGCTCCAAACATGGCAGATAGCTGAGCTTACGATTCTGTCCGTTGCAAAGATCCTAACCGGCACCCTTTCGGCAAAAACGATCGGTGGTCCCATCCTGATTGCCCAGCTGGCTGGTGAACAGGCCAAGGCAGGTATCACCAACCTCATCTTTTTCATAGCCCTCTTGAGCGTCAATCTGGGTATTCTCAACCTACTGCCCATCCCCGTGTTGGACGGAGGGCACCTCCTGTTCTTCTTGATCGAGGCCGTCAGCCGGAGGCCCCTCAACCTCAAGATGCGGGAGGTGGCCCAGCAAATAGGCATCTTCGTTCTCATCCTTCTGATGATCTATGTCTTCTACAATGACATCTCACGGATCTTGTTCAACTAGGTGCAATAGCGGATGCTTGGGTCCAACGAAGAACAAGTGCCATGAATCTTGACCTGGTAAGGGTTATTGACAAGAGGGTCGGGATTCCGGCCTGTTTCTTTCTTTCGCTGGGGCATTGGATTTTAAGTCGCCTGGGGCATGGTGAGGCGTCGGGACGGGGACGGGACACGACACCAGAAAAGATCCTCTTTATCGAACTCTCAGAGATGGGAAGTGCCATACTTGCCTTTTCTGCGATGGGGTATGCGATAGAGAAATATCCCGAGGTAAAGCTTTACTTTCTTATTTTTGAGCAAAACCGCTTTTCAGTGGACGTCCTGGATACCGTGCCCCCGGCTCATGTGATCACGATTGACGTCCGGTCTACCCTACGCTTCATCTACACCACCATGCAGGCGATAAGAGCAATCCGAAAGGCGGAGATCGATACGGTCTTTGATCTGGAGCTTTTTTCCCGCTTTTCATCTCTGCTAAGTGGTATTTCCGGGGCCTGCAGGCGAGTGGGTTACGGGAGGTATCACGAGGAGGGGCTCTATCGAGGAGGATTCATGACCCACCGGGTTCTCTACAACTGTCATCAGCACATGGCCAAGAATTTTATGGCCCTGGTCAAGGCGATTGAACACCGCGGCGAGCACGTGCTGTTGAAAGAAGCCATTGATGAAAACGAATTGGCGTGCGCGCGTTACGAGGGTTCGGAGGAAGACTTGCAAGCCCTGCGGGCACGTCTGGTCCATGTCAATCCCGCTGTGGGTGAGGCCGAGCATTTCATTCTGTTTAACCCTCATGCCGGCAACCTTCTGCCGGTGCGTGCCTGGCCGGCGGAAAACTACGGGGCCTTGGCCCAAAGGATTCTGGAGCAATCAAACGCGGTGGTTATTATTATCGGCCTTGAAGAGGCCAAAGAGGCGGCAGCGAAGATCCTTGATCAGGTGGGCCGACCCAGCCGGTGCATCGATTTCACCGGCCAGACGTCCTTCAAGGATCTGATGGATCTGCTGAGTCTTGCCCATGTGTTGGTCACGGCCGATAGCGGGCCTGCTCACTTCGCGTCTCTCACCTCCATCAAGAATATTGTACTCTTCGGTCCGGAAACACCGCTGCTGTATGGACCCCTGGGACAGAACACCTCCTGTCTGTTCGCAGGCCTGGCCTGCAGTCCCTGCCTGTCTGCCTATAATCACCGAAAAACAAGTTGTACGGACCCCAAGTGCATGAAGGCGATCACGGTTGAGGAGGTCTTTGACACCGTGTTGGCCTCCCTTGGCAAGTTGAACGTCATGAAGTAAGAAGAATCGGTGTCTGCCTTCCTACATACCAAAGAATCAGGTCAAAATTACGGGGCGTTTCTTTTCGTTTTCTTGATAGGGATAGGCGCTCGAATCTTTTTTCTGATTTATGTGGACGAGCCTAGCCTTTTCACTAAATACCCTTTCTTTGCGGAGAAACTGGTTGAGGGAAAGGATATCGGGGAAAGGTTGGTCGACTTAAGCCCATTTTATCTCTATTTCATGACCGCCCTTAAGAAGGTTTTTGACGTTGATTGGACCTATGTGAAGTTCATTCAGTCTTTTGTGGGCGCCCTGAATTGTCTGTTGGTTTTTGCTGTGGGGGGTCGAGTATTCCGGCGAGGGGTCGGCTTTCTAGCCGGCTTGATGTACGCCCTTTATGGGAATCTGATGATACTCGAATCGACCTTGGAGCCCACGGTCTTTGTTCTGGCGTTCAATCTACTGGCGGTCTATAGCCTGCTGCGTGTTAGGCGGGACGACGACCCTCCTGGGCGAGCCTGGGTCTGGCCCTTGCTGGCCGGTCTTTTTGTGGGGCTTTCGAT
>DAOUZN010000006.1 GCA_030665585.1 Deltaproteobacteria bacterium
GCGCCGGTGCTCAGGGCTTTGGCCTCCAGGCGATCCAGGTCTTCTGCCTGGCCGATATCAGCGGCAAAGGCAACCACCGGGCACTCATAGGTCTCGGTCAACCACTTCAGGATAACCGAAGTGTCGAGACCCCCTGAATAGGCCAAAACAATCTTTCTCGTTCCTGTCGACAAAATACGCCTCCGTCAGCTCATTGCTCACCGCTCAGAAGAAATTTTTCCAGGATGGCTTTGTGCATGTGGAGCTTGTTTTCCGCCTGATCCCACACAACCGATTGCGGCCCCTCCAATACATCGCCTGCAATCTCCTCGCCCCTATGAGCCGGCAAGCAATGCATCACCATGACATCCTCTTTGGCCAGGGCCACCAGGGCCTGGTCTACCTGATACGGCCGAAAGACCGCCTTCCGGTGCGCTGATTCCTTTTCTTGACCCATGCTCGCCCAGACATCCGTATAGATCACGTCCGCATCACGAACCGCCTCTTTAGGATCAGAAAGGACCACGATGCTGCCACTCGTATCCTTTACGGCTGGCCCCAGGATGTCCTCCTTAGGATAGTAACCTTCGGGACACGCAAGGACGAAATGAAGTGCTAGGATGGCTGATGCGTTTAACCAGGAATGAGCCACATTGTTACCATCCCCCACCCAGACGATCTTGAGTCCCTCCAACTGACCTTTTTTCTCCAATATGGTCATAACGTCACTCAACGCCTGGCAGGGATGATAAGCATCTGTCAGTCCATTAATCACAGGGGTCGAGGCTGCGGCGGCCAGCTCTTCAAGCAAGTCCTGAGAATAGGTGCGAACGACCAAGCCGTCCAGATACCTGGAAAGCACACGGGCGGTGTCTGCAATAGGTTCGTTTCGAATCAGCTGCGTGTCCCTGGCGTTCAAGAAAATGGGCGTCCCGCCCAGCTGGACCATCGCTGCCTCAAAGGAGACCCGGGTTCGCGTCGATGCCTTGTCAAAGATGAGGCCGAGGGTCTTGCCATAAAGCGTTCGGTCCGGGATCCCCATCCCCCCACGTCCTTTCAGCTCGAAGGCCCGCTCAAACAGTGCCTCAAAATCGTCAGGACTTAAATCCCGGAGAGTTAAAAGGTCCTTTTTCATTTTGTCATGTATTATTGACAGACTCGCAAAAAGTGTTTTGCGAACGACATTGAGCATTTTGGGAGAAAGGCACTTGAGATGTTTAGCGTTAAAAAATGCTAACTGTTTGAGGGCCTTAGCCCGAGTTTTAGCATTTTAGCTGAGCATCTCAAGGGCCCTCAAAATGTTCACGGAGTGAGTAAAATCCACTTTTTACGAAACCATCATTATTGAGTTCGTTGGAAGTCTTTTCGCTATTGGGCAACTCGCTTCATCTTCATCCCTCAGACCTACTAGAGAGACCCTCAAATACGCTATCCAGACATGAAATGAGTGAATCTACTTCTTCCTCCTTGATGATCAGCGGGGGAATAAACCGCAAGACATGTTCCTGTGTGCAGTTAATCAAGAAGCCCCGCTCCATACACGCCGTCACAACAGGCGCGCCGTCACATGTCAGGTCGAGGCCGATCAATAGCCCCTCTCCCCGGACCTCGCGGATGAAGGCGTATTTTGACTGCAGAGCCTGGAGTCGCTCATGAAAATACTTGCCGATCCTCTGACAGTTTTCAAGGACCCCTTCGTCCAGAAGGGTCTTGACGGTGGTCAGGGCTGCGGTGGCGACCAAGGGGGTCCCTCCAAAGGTGGAGGCGTGAGACCCGGGCGTAAAGGCCTTGGCCACCCCTTCTCTGGCCAGCATGGCCCCCATGGGAAGCCCATTGGCCAAGGCTTTTGCCAGGCTCATGATATCGGGCGTCACGCCAAAGTGCTCATAGGCAAAGAGCTTTCCCGTCCGGCCCATGCCTGTTTGCACTTCATCAAAAATGAGGAGCAGCCCCTCTTTGTCACATAACTCTCGTAGACCTTCCAGGTACCCCTGGGCGGGACACTGGACGCCTCCTTCCCCCTGGATCGGCTCCACCATGACCGCACAGGTTTCCTCTGTGATGGCATCCCGAACAGCCTCAGTTTGATTGAACGCAACGGTGTCAAAACCCTCCAGAAGGGGCTCAAAGCCTTTTTGAATCTTTGTCTGACCCGTGGCCGTCAGAGTCGCCATGGTCCGACCATGAAAAGACCCCTCCATGGTGATGATCCTGAACCGGTGTGGGGCGCCGCGATCTTTGAAATACTTTCTTGCCAGCTTGATGGCCGCCTCATTGGCCTCCGCGCCACTGTTGCAAAAGAAGATGCGGTCGGCAAAGGAATGCCCAACCAGCCATTCAGCCAAGGCGATTTGCGGCTTGGAATAATAGAGGTTTGACACATGCACCAACCGGCGGGCCTGATCTGCTACAGCCTCGGCAATACCATCATGGGCATGTCCCAAATTGCACACGGCAATGCCTGCGACAAAATCCGTATAGGTGCGACCTTCCACATCTGTGAGGGTACAGCCTTTGCCTTCTACGAGCACAATCGGGAAACGGCTATATGTACTCGTCATGACCCGGTCCGCTGCTTCCATGAAAGCTCTTGCATTCATAACTGACTATGGCCTAACCTCCGTCCCGATCCCTCTGTCCGTAAAAAGTTCAAGGAGAACCGCATGTGGTTTGCGGCCATCGATGATATGCACCCTTCTTACCCCCCTTTGAAGCGCCTCCAAGGCGCACTGAATCTTGGGAATCATCCCTCCTGAAATCGTGCCTTCTTCAAGCAGCTTCTGTACGCCTTTTGCTGTCATGGAAGATATGAGGGACCCGCTCTGACCCATGACCCCTTCCACGTCCGTGAGCAGGATCAGTTTGATGGCATTTAAGGCCACGGCAATCTTGCTGGCCACCCAGTCCGCATTGATGTTGTATGTCTCCCCCGACTCTCCCACACCAACCGGGGCAATCACCGGGATAAATCCCCCAGCGTCCAAGGTGCGTATAATCTCTGGTTTGATGGCTGCCACCTCACCCACCATGCCCATGTCTATGATCTCCGGAGGCTTGTCTTGCGTCTGGGGGCGTACGAGATGGAGTTTCCTGGAAAGGATCAGGTCCCCGTCCTTGCCGCTTAAGCCCACTGCCTTGCCCCCCTGTTGACTGATTTGGGCCACGATCTCCTTGTTGACGTTACCCACAAGAACCATTTCCACAACATCCATGGTAGGTTCGTCCGTCACACGCATGCCATCGACAAACTCAGAGCTGATCCCCATCTTGTCCAGGACCGATCCGATCTGGGGCCCCCCGCCGTGGACGACCACGGGATGAAGGCCTATGAATTTCATGAGGGTGATGTCACGGGCAAAATCTTCCTTTAGGGTCTCATCTACCATGGCGTTGCCGCCATACTTGATGACGATCGTCTCGCCGTAAAACCGACGGATGTAGGGAAGGGCCTCGATGAGTATGTCCGCAACACTTGTGGTCATGGCTCAATTCTCATGAGTGATTTTTTTGTTGGTTGTTGGTCAATAACTTGCCCCAAAGACGAGTTCCGGGTGACGAGTACCAAGTGTAGCTGAAAACCAACTACAGGATATATCGGCTAAGATCCTCATCCTCCTTGATATCCTCCAGCTTGTCGTGCACGTATTCTGCGTCAATGACGATCCGTTGTTCCCCAACCTCCGGTGCGTCAAAGAGAATCTCGTCAAGGAGACGTTCCATAACCGTGTGGAGCCTCCTTGCACCTATGTTCTCAGTGCGGTCATTTACTTCCGTGGCGATCTCTGCGATGGCAGAAATGGCATTGTCTTCAAAGACTAAATCTACGCCCTCGGTTTTGAGAAGCGCCTTGTACTGAAGGAGCAGGGCATTGTCCGGCTCGGTCAAGATCCTGACGAACTCCTCCTGACCTAAAGATTTTAGTTCCACCCTGATGGGAAAGCGCCCTTGCAGTTCCGGGACCAAGTCAGAGGGCTTGCTGGTATGAAAGGCTCCGGAGGCAATAAAGAGGATATGGTCCGTCTTGACCATCCCGTACTTCGTGGTCACCGTACATCCCTCTACAATGGGAAGGAGATCCCGCTGCACACCTTCCCTGGACACGTCCGGCCCGTGCCCCCCCTCTCTGCCGGTGATCTTGTCGATCTCATCAAGGAATATGATGCCGGTCTGTTCCACCTTGGTAATGGCTTGTTTGATAACCTTATCCATATCCACCAGCCGTTGAGCCTCTTCCTGAGCGAGAATCTCCATGGCTTCCACGACCTTTACTTTGCGTTTCTTTGTTTTCTTTGGAAACATGCCGCCGAACATGTCCTTGAGGTTAATGTCCATCTCCTCAAGCCCCACACTGGAAAATATCTCCACCACAGGCATCGCCCGTTCAGCCACTTCTAAATCAACATAACGAGTGTCAAGCTTGCCGTCACGCAACATTGTGCGGATTTTTTCACGTGTTGACGGCGGCTCCGTGTTGTTTTTCCTCACCAACTCCAATGTCTTTTCTTCACCTTGAATCGGCTCGGGTTCCTCAGACTCCTTCTTGGGTGGAAGAAGGATGTCAAGCATTCGCTCCTCGGCAATGGTCTGGGCTCTTGCCTTGACCGCTTCCTGTTCATCCGATTTCACCATGTTGACGGCCAGCTCCGTTAAATCGCGAATCATAGACTCCACATCGCGGCCCACATACCCCACCTCGGTAAACTTGGAGGCCTCAATCTTCAAAAAGGGCGAAGCGGCCAAGCGGGCCAAACGTCTTGCGATCTCCGTCTTACCGACCCCCGTGGGACCGATCAGAATGATGTTCTTCGGGGCTATCTCATCTCGCAAGTCTTCCGGCACTTGCCGGCGCCTCCACCGATTTCTGAGAGCAATGGCTACGGAGCGCTTGGCATCATTTTGGCTTATAATATATTTATCGAGTGCCGATACGATCTCGCGTGGTGTCAATTTTTTCATAGATGCTCCTCGAACAGGATGCCTGTCTCCTCACTTGATTTCTTGTAAGCGTTTACGTTCTTGCAAAAGGGCCCTTTTTCAAAGAGCTAAAGTGCTACGATTTCTTCAATCGTGACCTCTTCGTTGGTATAAACACAAATGGAAGCAGCAATCTTCATGGCCACTTCTGCTATGGATCTCGCATCCAGCTCAGTGTGTCGGGTCAGGGCCACAGCAGCTGCCTGAGCATAGGCCCCGCCCGAACCGATTCCCAAAATTCCCTCGTCCGGTTCAATCACATCGCCATTTCCAGATATCAGAAACAGATGATCGAAATCTGCCGCCACAAGCATCGCCTCCAGGCGCCTCAAATACTTATCCGTTCTCCAGTCTTTGGCCAGCTCCACAGCCGAGCGAGTCAGATTTCCATTGAACTGCTCGAGCTTGCCTTCAAAGCGTTCATAAAGATTCAGCGCATCGGCCGTTGCGCCGGCAAACCCCACGATGATCTGGTCCTTATATATCTTGCGAACCTTCTTGGCACGGTGTTTCACAATGGTGTCCTTCAGGGTGACCTGGCCGTCGCCCGCCACCGCGACATGACGGTTACGCCTTATAGCCAAAATCGTGGTCCCGTGAAGGTTCATAAGATCTTGCATTGTCATTCTCCCGTCCGATAAATCGTGTCCGCCCGGCATCCTTATACAATGTCCCGCGGCGTTGCCCGGGGTTTTGGTGCCGGGCTTTTGCTCCCTCGCCTATCGTCTCGGGTGTGTCTTGTCATAGACTTCCATTAACCGATCCATGCTCACATGGGTATATCTTTGTGTTGTAGTTAAGCTTGCGTGACCAAGTAATTCCTGCACCACCCGAAGATCTGCCCCGGCGTCAAGCATGTGAGTGGCAAAAGTATGACGGAGCCCGTGGGGGCTTACCGGCCGCATCAAGCCCAATCGCCGGATCGCCCCGTCAAGGAGCCGTGCGACGGAACGAGCGGTCAAACGCCCCCCAAGGCGGTTCAAGAACAGGGGTTCCCCGCTCATGTCCCCCACGGTCTTTGCCTGCCCCCGCCGATCCAGGTAAGCGCGGATACAAGACAGCGCTTTCTTTCCCACAGGCGCTAGCCGCTCCTTATTGCCCTTGCCCAGGACCCGGACCAGGCCGCCGTCGAAATCGACGTCTCCAACGTCCATCCCCACTAGCTCCCCCACTCGTAACCCGGTGGAATAGAGTGTTTCCAGGATCGCCCTGTTGCGCAAAGCAAGAACTGAATCCCCCTTGAGCCCGTCCAAGAGACGAAATATCTCGTCAACGGGAAGATAATTCGGCACAGACCGTCCCCGTTTAGGGGTCAGCACCGCTTCAGCGGGATTTCTGCCGATGACTCCCCGCTTTACCAGGAACCGAAAAAAGGATCTCAAAGCGGAGAGCTTCCGGGCGATCGTCGTCTTCTTATGCCTCTTGTGCAAGAACCCCAAATATGACCGGATTACCAACTCATCCACATGATGGATGTCCGGTCGTTTTTCATCCTGAAACTGTCCGTCCAGATAGGTGGAGAACTGGTCAAGATCCTTGGCATAGGCCCGGCAAGTGTGGGGGGAAAAACCCTTCTCCACGGACAGGGTTTCAATGAAGTTTTCAATCCATGTCTTCATTGGAGCGTGACCTCACACATGGTTCACCCATCGGGGGTGTGGACACAGCTTCATCCAAAAATCTATAAAGTATCACAATCTCTTGATTAATCAATAAAAAAATGCCCGGCTACGACGCGTGCAGACGCATGAGATCCCTGATCTCACCCCAGCTGGCGACCTCATGGAAGGGATGGGGAAATCGATTCCAGGGTTGGTGAAACACGATGGGAGAAATATTCTGCTCGTCCAACATGAAGCAGATATCGAGGTAGTCCTCCACAAAATAGTCGATACCCCGTGCCTTGAGCACGTCGGCCTTGGCCTCAAAGGTACCTGTGGCAATCACTTCAATGGGGAAGGGCGGTTGCGGAAGCATTTTGTCCACCCATGCCTTAATGGGTGAGAGTATGGGTCGTGCAGTCACAAAAAGTAGCGGCCCTTTCTGAGCAATTTCAGAAAGCACCTCCACAGAATCTTCTATAGGTCGGAGCTCTCCCTCAAAATCTCCTTCCAGGATTTTCTTTATGACGCCCTTAATAATTTCAGGCTCAATGTCCAGGCACTCTTCCAAAAAATAGTGCGTCATGTCCTCATATCGTACATGATTGATGCCGAAGTCCCTGCGGGCGAGTTCCAGAAAGAGTGCCATGGTATTGGCAAACACGCCGTCTATGTCAAATGCTATCTGCCCGGGACTGATCATGGGGACCTGCTTTTTACGCGGCTCTGCGTGTCTTTTTCTTCAGACGACTTATGCGGCGTCTCAATATACCGGCCTTTGCCTTATCCTTGCTTTCATGGGCTTGGGCCTGCAGCACTTTGAGATCCTGAATCTTTTTCTTGATTTCCCGCATGGATACGTCAGACTTTTTCGTCTTCTCATCCACAATTCCCCGAGCCTTCTTAACGCTGGCCAGCAGTTCAGCCTTATTCATCCCATGGACGCCTGTTATCTCTGGAATCTTTAAGGCAAGCTCGCGCAACTCCTTGGCCGTCATTCGGTCCAGCGGCTTTTCCTTCTTCTCCTTTTTCTCCTTCTTGCCCATGACACCATTCTCCTTTTCATGTTGAATCAAGATGGTCCATGACACAGCTTCACTTTTCTTCAGCTCCCTCAACCTCAAAGCCGCAGCAAAGCGCTACAATGAAACGCCGAAGGCTGTCAACCAAACCAGCCTCCCACCGTCCCACCCGACCTTTCTGCACACCCCTAGTCTTCCCCTGACTTCTTCTTGTCAACCAGCGAGAGAAACGGTCTGAAAAGATCGATGGGTATCGGAAACAGGGTTGTGGAATTGTTCTCGGCAGAGACCTCTCGAAGGGTTTGGAGATACCGTAACTGCAAAGCCATGGGGTGATCCCCGATGATGGTGGCGGCCGCCGCCAATTTCGTAGCCGCCTGATATTCTCCCTCTGCATTGATGACCTTGGCCCGTCGCTCCCGCTCCGCCTCCGCCTGCTTCGCCATGGCCCGCTGCATTTCCTGAGGCAGATCGATATGCTTGAGCTCCACGGTGGAGACCTTGATTCCCCATGGATCCGTATGGGTGTCCAGGATTTCCTGAAGCTGGCTGTTGATTTGTTCTCGCTCGGAAAGAAGTTCATCCAGCTCCGCCTGCCCGCATACACTCCGCAGGGTGGTTTGGGCCAGTTGGGAGGTGGCATACATATACTTTTCCACCTCGATCACCGCCTTCACCGAATCCATGACCCTGAAGTAGATGACGGCATTCACCTTCACCGACACGTTGTCCCGGGTGATCACATCCTGGGGATCCACGTCCATGGCGACAAGCCGCAAGCTCACTTTCACCATCTTGTCAACAATGGGGATCAGAATAATCAAACCAGGCCCCTTGGCACCAACGACACGCCCCAACCGGAAGATGACGCCACGCTCATATTCGTTGAGGACACGAATGGCAGAGGCCAGGAAAAATACGAGCAAGACAATCGCTGAAATGATGGTAATCATATCAAGCCCCCCTATGTTTATTCGACCTGTTCAACCTTTAACATCAGGCGATCTACGCCGACCACACGGACCTTGGCACCTGGTTCAATGCTCCCTGGGGCAACGGCATTCCAAAGCTCTCCGTGAACAAACACCTTGCCTTCCGGCTCAAGCCTGCTTTTGGCCACCCCCACCTCTCCCACCAACCCCTTATCGCCCGTTCTCGGTTTGGATACCTGGGACCGGAAGACGAGGCCTGCCACCGCGACAAAAAACCCGGATACCATGACGACCGTGGGAATCAGAACGCCCCACGACAGACGCATCCCAGGCGCCGTTCCCTCAAAAAGCATCAGAGATCCCAAAAAAAGCGAAACGACACCCCCAAGGCTCAGGAGACCATAGCTGGCCACCTTCATTTCCAGAACAAACAGGATGATGGCAAGGGCAATGAGCAAGATCCCCGCATAGTTGACCGGAAGTGTCTGAAAGGCAAAGAAGGCCAGAATCAAAGACATGGCCCCGATCACACCTGGGAAAATGGCGCCGGGATGGGAAAGCTCAAAATAGACGCCGGCAAGGCCGATCATCATGAGGATATAGGCGATGTTCGGATCGCTCAAGGTCTTAAGGATCTTGTCCCTGAGGCTCTCTGTCAGGATGACCCGCCTCACCCCTTTGGTGTGCAAGGTCCCCTTGTCTTTTAATTCTCGACCATCGATCTTTTCAAGGAGCTCGTCCAGGTCCTTTGCAATCAGATCAATGACTTTTAGCTCCAGGGCCTCCTTCTCGGTTACAGAGACACTTTCGCGAATCGCCTTTTCAGCCCATTCGCTGTTGCGACCCCGTTTTTCCGCAATGCTTTTTGTATAGGCCACCATGTCATTGACGACCTTCTCGGCCATGGTTTCATCCATCTTCTTTTGACCCAGGTTCACCGGGTGAGCTGCACCAATATTCGTGCCCGGGGCCATGGCCGCGATGTCAGCTGCAAGGGTGATCATCACACCAGCGGACGCGGCCCGAGCCCCGCTCGGCGACACATAAACGACCACAGGAATCCGTGACGACAACATGGCCATGACAATAGAACGCATGGACAGCCCCAGCCCGCCAGGGGTGTCAAGCTGAATCACAAGACAGGCCGCCTCTTCTCTAGAGGCCTTTTCCATACTCCTGATGAGGTACTCTGCAAGGCCCGGATTAATGGTGCCGGACACTTTGGCCACATAGACCCCTCCCTCGGCCCCTTGGGCTGCCAGCGGGCAGGCCCAGAGAACAATAGTGGCAAGGAGGATTCCAATGAGAATATGTCTAACCCTGTTCATACGCCCTCTGAAGTTCTTGCATATCCTCCCAAGCGTCGCGCTTCTTAGCCGGGTTGCGGAGAAGAAAAGCCGGGTGATACGTGGGAAGCACGGGAATATCCTCATAGGTGTGAAAATGGCCACGCAATCGTGATATGGGTGTGTGGGTTTGAAGCAGTGTTTGGGCAGCAAAAGTGCCCAGGGCACATATCAATCCTGGCCTGATAGCCCTTATCTGACGTTGGAGAAAAGGCAGGCAGGCCGCGATTTCCTCTGGTTCCGGGTTCCGGTTCCTGGGGGGACGGCACTTTATGATGTTGCCGATATAGACGTCCTCCCTGCTCAGGTGAATCGCCTTAAGGATCTTGGTCAGCAGTTGACCTGCCTGACCCACAAAAGGTGCGCCATGCAAGTCTTCCTCATAGCCTGGCCCCTCACCCACAAGGACCAATCGAGCTTTTGGGTTTCCCACACCAAAAACGATATGCTTCCGCCCTTTGTGGAGCCCGCACCGGCGGCAGTCACCCAGATCCTTTCGGATCATCTCAAGGGCCTCGGCCTCAGACCCTTTGTCCCCCTGTTCTAAGATCTCCACGGACGCCTCAGACAAGGGAACGCCCTTGTATCCCAAGCGTTTCAGATATGGTAGATACCCTTGGAGGTCGTGGGCGATTTCACATAGATCCCGGCCGACATTGGTGTTGACCCCATGGTTGCTCATTGATCTCCTATGACGCCTGTAACGCGTTCTTTATCTCCAGCACTCTGTCCAAGAGGACGTCGGCAAGGGCCCCCTTGTCCATAAGCGGGATGGCTTCTGTACGCCCATCTGTGTAAAAAAGCTCCACCTGGTTCATGTCCGAACCAAATCCCGAATCATTCTGCCCCACGGGGTTGGCCACGATCAGGTCCAGGTTCTTTGCAACCAGCTTGGCCCTGGCGTTTTTCTGTAAGTCTTGTGTCTCGGCCGCAAAACCGACCAAAATCTGATCTTTCTTCCTCTCCCCCAGAGCTTGTAAGATATCCGCCGTCTTTTCAAGGCAGAGAGGCGGCTCCATTTCTGCCTTTTTCAGTTTGTGTTGAAAAACACGGGCCGGCCTCCAGTCCGATACGGCTGCGGCCTTGACGATCACGGTCTTCTGATCCGCATGGGCCATCACTGCGTCAAACATCTCTTGGGCCGTCCGGACCCGAATCACCGTCACACCGTCAGGATCAGCAAGAACCGTGGGCCCACTGATCAAAAGGACCTTGGCGCCCCGTCTGCGGGCACAACGGGCCAAGGCATATCCCATCTTGCCCGAGGAGGGATTGCTTATGAACCTGACTGGATCCATGGGTTCCCGGGTCGGCCCTGCGGTGACCAGCACATTCTCTCCGGCCAAGTCCTGGGGGGACACCAAGCACCTGAGCCGTTCTGCTATAGTCTCAACGCGGGGAAGACGCCCCACGCCCTCGTCGCCACAGGCCAACGACCCGACCTCGGGATCAACAACATGGATGCCGGCCTGACGGAGTCGTCCTATGTTATCCCGAACCACGGGGTTTTCATACATCCGGACGTTCATAGACGGACAAACCAACACGGGCGCCCTAACTGCCAAAGTGAACGTCGTCAGAGGATCGTCAGCAATGCCATGGGCCATCTTGCCGAGGACATTGGCCGTGGCCGGTATGATTACTGTGGCATCGGCCTCCTCGGCCCATTGGATGTGTCTGAAGGCACCGTTATGTGGGCCTTTGAACATATGGGTCCAGACGCAATGGCCTGAAAGGGCTTCAAAGGTCACAGGCCCAACAAAGGCCTGGGCAGCCCTGGTCATAATCACCCGGGCGTTGGCGCCGGATTTGACCAGAACCCTGACAAAATCTGCCGCCTTATATGCCGCAATCCCGCCACAGACCCCCACAACGATCTCTTTATCCTTCAGTGGATCCGGCATGTTCCTTGTGTGGAATTCGCTTCCCCGTTCACGAGAGAGGATTTACCTTGTCCGCTATTTCAACAGCGTGGACTGTATGTCTTCTACGGACGGGGCCACCCAGATCTCCACTTCCGTCTTGAGCCTTCTCTCGGTGATGTTGATGATGCAGCTTCGGTTCGGCTTATTGAAAAACATGATCGTACGCGGCGACTTGAATGAACTCACAAGACGCCAGTTATCCTTTGCCATGTTGTTTTCAAAGAATCGGATGAGGGAATTGATTTCGGTCCGTCCCGACAGAGCAAGGATGCCAGCGGTGAAACCAGGAGCGTGATAAACAAAGGACTTTTTCTTATCTACCTTGAGTTCTATGGGAACCAAAACGTCTTCAAAATCGTAGTAAAGCGGTTCCGGTTCCTCAGCCTTCTTAATGACCCCGGCCTCTGTTTGTTCCACCCCTTCGGTGTCCCTTCTCAGGCTGGCACATCCAATGGAGATCACAAGAACAACGAACAGGGCCGAAATACCCAAAAACACCACCCATCGTCTTAAGTCTGTCATGGCAACTCCTCCCTCTGATTCACGGATTGATCAAACCTCCTGGTCTCCACAGGCCGGAATGAGACCTCTGCACAACCCCTTCTCACTCCTTCGTACGAGCTTTTTGACCCGCAGAAAACAGACTAACAGCAATAGTAAACACAGTCAAGAACCCCATGCTTAAGTGTTTAGGACGTCGCTTGCAACCGACCACCGCCGCCCTTGTCCATCGCCTCATGACCCGATCACCCGTGACCGAATGACTTGGCCCAGTCTCCTATGCTTCCATCTGAGAAAGACGCTTTACCCCCAAGCGCATGGGCCAGCATATAGCCAGCACATGAATACCTGCCACCAAAGCAAAGGAAAGGGTAATCCAGACCCAATGGATTAGAGGTATGGGGTTGCCTCGAAGCCGGGCCATGAAAATCGTGTAGACGGGACCCGCCTCCAGCAAAATGACTGACCCGATAAAGCCCACGCACAACATCATGAAGAGCATGCCTCCAAACCCGGTGGCGGCCTGGGCCATGTTCTCCAGATGGAAGTTCGGATAGGCCGCGCCCAAGCCCACGCCCATGGCGGTGATACCCAATACCATGAAAAAGACGGTCATGGTGGAAAGGCCCATCATAAAGGGGGTGACTGAAAGCAACCGGTTGGAAAACACGATGAGTATCTCAGATAGAATGAGCAAAGGCCCCACGTATGACCAGAATTTGACCCACAGGAAGGTCTTCAAGGCGATGGGGGCTGATCTAAGAACCCAAAAGGCTTGCCCCTCCATACTCACAGCAGGGAATACAAACCGGACCGTTATGGCGGCAAGCACAAAACCGGCCAGGCCCATGTTCAAGAAGGCGAGGATGTTTTTCAGGTAAAAGGTTCCAATCGGCGCCTTTTCAACGGGCAGCACCTTGAAGTTGTAAAGATACACGACAATCAGGGCGCCCATGAGAAAGAGTTGGGACCATTGGGTATTGTCCCGAAAAAAGCGCTTGACGTCCTTGGCAAGGAGCACACGGATCTTTCTGGAAACCGGCAAAACCCGTGTCCAACCCTTTCCCATGGCCCGGTTTCTACCCAGCCGCGAGTGGCCGGCCACCTGGGCTTTGGAGACGCCTTTGAAATAGAGTAGGCGCGCAACCTTGGTCTGGAGAAACATCATGGAAAGGGTGCCACTCACAGAAAGGCCCAGATAAAACCAGGCCATATCCCTTTTGCCCGTCAAGAGCGGCCAGAGGGCCTCGAGGGTCCACGTGGTGGGAAGAAAAGGGGAGCCAGGGGTCTTCAGGGAGCTGAGATAGTGGGAGAGGCTTGCCAGGGCCTCCGGGTCTACGAGCCTTTCCGGCCGCATGAAGCGAAACATGAAGTACAGAAGGATAACAACCACCATAGAAAGCAGCAAAAAGATATCCCGCATCCGGTTGGCAGGAAGACATATCACCACAACCAACACGATCAACGTGCCCATGGCAGAGGCAAGAAGACAAAAAGGCAGTAGTGAGCAGGCCAAGGCAGTATAATAATCAAGACCGGCACCGTACACGACGCCATAGGCCAAGAACACGGGCAGGCCAAAGAGCACGACCATCCAACAACTGTCAAAGGTGCTCTCGATCCACCGGCCCAGGAAGATCTTTTCAATAGCCACTGGGGCGGCATGAATGAGCGGGAGGTCTCTTGAAAGGTAAAGGGTGGAAAGGGCCGTCAGGATGCTACTGAATATGAGAATCGCAAAGAATGTGACAAGCACCATGGAAAGAAGCTTGTGGGCCAGGATGTCGCCGAATCCTTCAATGCCTTGAAAGTAAGCCAGCACACGGTAAAAGACTGCAAAGATCCCAGCCCAAAAGAGAAGGCCTGCAAAGGCCAGGAGGAGCCCCACCCATGTTCTGGCCTCAGGGCGCCTGTGGAGACGGTGTCCGAAGGCCCAGATGCGCGGTTTTAATAACGTCAGAATCGTTTCCACGCCTACTCTTTACTTGACCATGACCAGGTCGTTCAAAGGGCTGAGTTTATCCCTTGACACACAGGCCCGTTACTCCTACACTCCTCCCATCGAAAAGTGCCTTCTTATCATTATCTTACGTTACTTCAACCCTCGATATGGAGGTTGCCCATGTCAGACAAAGAGACCATAAGCATTGAAGATCTTATCAAAAAACCGGAAGCGCAGAAGGTGATCAGCAATATCAACCAGGAATTGATTGAAAGAAGAGCGTACGCCCCCGAAAAATGTGAGGTTTTCTCCAGTCCCTACACGGCCTTACGCGAGGATTCAGATTATAGGTTCTCCGTTGACAAGGAAGCAAGAAAAGCGTTGCCACGTATTATCGATAATAAAGTTCAGTTTGTGGTGGGCCTTGAGTCCCCGGAAGAATCTTTTAAAGAGAGCTACTGCAAGAAGCGTAACATAGGTATCGTCTTCTCTGGAGGACCGGCACCAGGTGGTCATAATGTCATAGCAGGTCTCTTTGATGCTGCCAAGCAGGCCAACCCAGAAACCAAGATATACGGTTTCTTGCTCGGACCGGACGGGATTATCGAAAATGAGGCCAAGGAACTGACTGAAAGTCTCGTTGATGCCTATAGAAACCTCGGGGGTTTTGGCATGATCAAGACCGGACGGACGAAGATAGATACTGAAGAGAAGATGGCCCTGTCCAAGGAGACCTGCAAAGCCCTTCAACTGGAGGCCCTTGTGATCGTGGGGGGTGATGATTCAAACACAAATGCCGCATTTCTGGCAGAAGAGATGTTTGAAGATGGCGTTCAGGTCCTTGGGGTTCCCAAGACCATCGATGGGGATATACAGGTGAGAGATGAAGACGGTCATGTTCTGTGTGCCATGTCCTTTGGCTTTCATACGGCTGCCCGGGCCTTTGCCAACGAGATAAGTAATCTGTGTACAGACAGCACGTCTGATGTCAAATACTGGCACATTTGCAAGGTCATGGGCAGGGTTGCAAGTCATCTGGCCCTTGAAGTGGCGTTGCAGACCCACGCCAATATCACCCTGATCGGCGAGGATCTCGCCGATTATGTGCACAAAAAGAGAATCGAAAAAGCAGAAAAAGAGGGAACCATAGATCATACGGCTTACGGCATGACCTTGCGGCATCTGTCCCGCGTGCTTTGTGAGGGCATTGTGAAGAGGGCCGCTGTTGGGAAAAACTATGGTGTGATTGTGATACCCGAAGGCGTCCTGGAGTTTATCAATGAGATACGGGTTTTTATCACCAAACTGAATGTCATTATCGCCGAATACAACGAAATGCACGATACGGATTTCCACTCAGGTTTTCCCCTTCTCATCGATAAACTGGAATACCTGCGGAAATTGGCCAGGCGTTCAAGGGAAGATAGTTCCTTCACCATCTGGAACACACGCGACGATGACCTCTTTGATGATATCCCCGCATTCTTCCGGGAGGGGCTCCTGACGGAAAGGGACAGCCATGGAAATTTCCAGTTTTCGCAGGTTGAGACCGACAAGGTCATCATGGGGCTGGTCAAAGACTATCTCAACATCTTAAAGGAACAAGGGGCCTACAAAATCGGAATAGAGAAATCATATTACAGAAAAACGTTGGAAAACGGGGGCCTGGACCCTGATTATTTTGGACCTATCCTGTTTGAGAGCTATGATGATTCCGGGTTCCTGATGGTGAAGACATCCGTCATATCACACAGAAGGCTCCAACAGGCCTTGATCAAGGAAGGCGCTATTAAGGAAAATGAGGGGATTCCCGGTCCTATTGAGAAGATCTTCAAAAAATCGGTTCCCAAGTTCAAGACCCAGATCCATTTCTACGGTTACGATGGCAGGGGAAGTGATCCAACCAGATTCGACTGCACATACGCCTATAACCTGGGATTAACCGTCTTTAGCCTTATCGCCAATGGTGCAACCGGTCAGATGGCAGCCATCAAGAACTTAGAAAAAGGCTTTTCCAGTTGGGAACCTATCGGGATTCCGATCGCCCCTCTGATGCACCTTGAAGAAAGAAAGGGGATGTTGGCACTGGTAATGGAAAAAAGCGTGGTGGATGTCAATTCTCCGGCTTTTAAAGCCGTAAAGGCATTTAGAGATAAATGGCTCGGGGCCGTACCTGAAAAGGACGAGTACAGAAGACCAGGCCCCATCAGGTTTGCCGGCAAGAGTGAGGAAGAAAGGCCCATAACACTCGTCTTGAATGCCCTGGGGAAATAGCAGGTGATGATCTCCTCTCTCCTCACATCTCATCATACGCCATAATGCGCTGGTGTTTCTTAACGCTCACTAAGCGCCTCAGACAGTTACACGCACATAAAATTTAACCGCCGCTCACGCCTCTGCCTTGAACCTTAAATGAGCCAAGAAAGGCAATGGTCCAGGCTTCTTTGGGCGGTCATTAAAACGGTTTTTGCCAATCAATCTTGGCGAAGCGGAGGATAAGGGCCTTGAACTGTCTGAGCCCAAGGGGCGAGTTTTCAAGGCCCCTGGAGCAAGCCTTAGATTGATCAAAAACCGGTTTAGACAAAGCGAAAAGAGGCCTGGACCATTGCCTTATTTTTGAAAGCGCTAAAGTGTTACGAAAAAACCATGGGGAATGGCCAGCGATGAATGGGCTCTAAGAGAATCGGTGCTAAAGCTGGGAGGAGCCGGGACCTACGATCACATTGAGGTGCCTTGGCACGACCTTGAGACGAAACGGTGTGGTGGTCATGAAGTCTCCATCGGCGTACAATGCCATGGGGCCCACAGATTGGACATAGACAGCCTCGGCTCGAGAAACGGTCACTGCCTTGTTATTGACATGGGCCCCCTTATAAACCGATGGAAAGAGAGAAAGGAGCCTCCACCTTGCCAAAGGCCGTACAACACAGATATCCAGCAAGGCGTCATCTGGCACAGCTCCGGGCGTAATGAGCATGCCTCGAGCGTATGATCGGACATTACCGAAGGCCACTAGTAAAATCTTTCCGAAATACCTTTTTCCATTAAATCTAAGTTCAACCATCCTCGCCTTATATGAGACAAACTTCAACAGGGCACCCAGGACATGCAACAGAAACGGATTCGACTTCTCTTTTCTTCTTCCGCTGGCAAAGGCAGCCACTTCGGCATCAAACCCAATACATCCTGTGCCCGCAAAAAACTTATCATCCCCGACGCCCACTAAATCGATTTTTCTGATTCGTCTTTCCTTAATAATCGTACAGGCGACGTTGATATCTTTGCTGATTCCCATGTTGACCGCAAAATCGTTGGCGGTCCCCAGAGGCACAATCCCCAAGGCAGTCTTGGTACCCGCTATCCCATTGATAAGCTCGTTTACCGTCCCATCCCCCCCACATGCGATAACGGTCTTGTAACCCAGAGCGCCAAACTCGCTGGACAGCCCCGTGATTTGGCCAGGATATTGGCTCACAATGACATCACATGCCACCCCTGCCCTGCGGAGCGAACGGACGATCGCAGGATATACCTTCCTACATTTGCCGCCACCCGCAATGGGATTCACGAAAACCTTTGCCCGGGATCCTTTTCTCAACTCACAATCTTCTTGATCTTATCGGCCTTGTCCTTGATTTGCTTCGCCTGCTTGATCCCAGGAACCTGTCCAAGAATTTTGTCGGTCACCTTCTTTTGAAGAGACTCGGCCACCCTGCCCTCAAGAGACTTGCTCTCCGGTTCCGAGTCTTCATTGGCCCCTGTCTCTTTTGACGGTTTTTCATCCCCACTCACATCCTTCTTGATTTTGGCTATCTCTCTGACCGTCTGGCCAAGGCCGGCACCGATGCTGGGAAGCCGTTTGGCTCCGAAGATGAGAAGGATAATCAGTACGATGATCAGGATTTCTGGTACGCCTAGTCCGAACATGGTTGTCCTCCTATGCCCAAAGCGTTGGTGAGCTCAAACGGAGCACGCGCAGGTCTGCCCCCATCCACAAAAAACCTGCAAAGGGCTTGTGATTAAACAAGTTTGATGGTTTCGTAAAACGTCGATTTTACTCACTCCGTGAACATTTCGGGCGCAATGTTGTTCGCAAAACACTTTTTACGAGTCTCTCAAGTTTAACCTTGAGGTATGCGTAAGGTCAATATCAGGTCACTTCAAGTCCCTTTGAATCAACTCCGGCCTGTAGCAGCCTAGCGTCCTCCCTCTGGGACAATATATGCGTCCATGTTGACCTCAGCTTTTCAATATCCGCGACTTCACCCAACGCCCAAAGGCACCCGCCCCCGCCTGCGCCGGTAAACCTTGCTCCGCAACCATGGACCAGTGCACCCTCCAAGAGTGCCTCTCCCAGTTCGTCAACGACCTCAGGGGTCATTGTCCTTCTGATCTCAACCTCCTTGTTCATGGCATGCACGGCAGAAGCCCAGTCCTTCACGCGCACAGCCTTAACAAACGCCTTTGTAGCATTCACAATCTCGACCCAGGGAGATCTCACTTTTCCGGCTACAAACTGCTGGACCCATTTACTGTTGGTGTCACGGGATTGGTGAGGCACCCCACAATAAGCGACCAGGAGACGTTTGGCGAGTGGGCCGTGGTCTTTTTTTGTTAACACAGCAAGCTTCTTAAAGGGAGGCTCGGTGGGTTCGGACGGCCAATACCAAGCATGGACGCCGCCATAGGCTGCGGCAAGCTGATCCTGAAGTCCACAAGGCACACCTGCAACGGCCTCCTCAATCGCGTGGGCCAACAGCACGGTTTTCTCTTGGCTCACGCGGCCGTGTAAGGCCATCGAGAAAGCAGCTATGAGGGCCACAGCTGCTGTGGAAGAACCTCCCAGCCCACTGCTTGGGGGCGACTCGGACACAATATTGATATGGACCCCTTCGACCTGGAAATACGCTGCCACGGCGAACATCAATCCCAAAGGAGAATTGAACGGGGCGTTTTCCGAAGGATGCTCTTCTGTTTGAAAACTTCTTGAAGAAACCCTCACCATGCCGGATTCGTGTGGAAGGAGCTGGACCCGCGTCTTCATGTCCAAGGCCACATTGAATGTGCAAGGGGAAAGGTAGCGAAGGGGATAGTAGAAGGTTTTTATGTCAAGGGTGCCGCCGCAGTCGATCCTGCACGGCGCAGAGGCCTGTGTAGAATGCGCTTCAAGGAGCTTCTTTAGATTTTTCATAGCCAAAAAGTTTCTTGCCAGGGAAACACCGGCGCCTGACCGCTCGAATGGCGACGAGATGAGGTTTAGATAAGTAGTCTTAACTTAGCAGTCCAGTACATACCTGTCAATATCAGGCGCCCGCAGAGGTGGGAGTAAACGGGATCTCACACTGGCGACTCAGAGATGATCTACCCCATATAACAAGTCGTAATCAATTAGCAGGGGGAAAGGGACCTTAATGCTCGACCCCCGGCAGTACCTTTTACACAATTCGGTAATATTCACCCCCATCTCTTTCATTTGTCTCACATCGGCCTTCCACCAACCGTTTTCAAAGGTGAGAAAAACCTGGTACTGACTCCGGTCCATCTGAAACAACTCTGCATACTGCTTATGGGCCTCGTCAAGCGTGTATGGCCCAAATCCATTGACGTAAAAAGTACGCTTGGCACATCCTACCGTGACGATCATGTTGCCTATGGCCACCCAAAAAAGAAGCGCAAGCGCCGTTTTTCTCATCCTCTCCCCTTTAATCTTGAACTATCTCAACAAACAACTGCATTTTGCAGCGTCCGTGCCAGATCCAACACGTTCGGTGTTTCATATATAATGTCAACTTGTTAGCCAAAAAACCATCAGGCATCAGACACCAAATAAGGGGTATCCCCGGTTATTGTTTGGGAAAAGAAATGCCAATTGTGAGTAATTAGAGTCATGGAACAGATCTGTCGCGCACCATACAAATGCGTTACTGAAATGACAGACTCTGTTGCAAGGGCTCACTCAAAAGGATCTTCCGGGAGAAATGGAGCACAGTTATCAAGTGTTGAAACCGTTGGCCTTTTTAAGGCATTTGTATTATAGGAAACGATCACTGGACAGGAGATTTCGCGACCATCGAACAGGAAAAAGCTGGACGAAAAGCTATGACACGTGTGGTGGTTTGGGTACAAATTGTGTTCATCTTGTGTTGTGTTGGCTATTCTACCTATTCGCTTTTCAAAGGTGATTTCGAGCAGGCTTTTTTACCTTATCCCATACTGATCCTTTATTATCTTCTGTTTTCCCGCAGAAAGATAAGAAGGACGCCTTCATCAGAAGGGGAAGACCCAAGCGTTCGATATTGACCTGTCTCAGGTACGGCAGGTTGTGCTTTGAATACGCAACTGCCTTAACGCGCTCAGCCGGCAAAGGGAAAACACAGATCCATGATCCGCAAAGCCACCGTTCATGATGTGAGGGCCATACAGCGACTTCTAAATAAACATGCGGAGCGCGGAGAACTGCTTCCACGCTCTTTGAGTGACCTTTATGACCACCTGAGGGACTTCAGCATCTATGAGGAAAAAGGCGCGGGTCCCATTGTCGGCATTTGCGCCCTTCATGTCTGTTGGGAGGACCTGGCAGAGCTCCGTTCGCTGGCTGTGGATGAGCCATACCAGGGACAGGGGATAGGCCATGCACTCATCGCCGAGGCCTTGGCTGGAGCGCCTGAACTCGGGATCAGGCGGGTATTCACCCTGACCTATCAGACGGATTTTTTTGTCGCACATGGCTTTGATGTGGTGGACAAGGCCTCATTGCCACAGAAGATTTGGGCAGACTGCATGCGGTGTGTGAAGTTTCCCGAATGCGACGAGATAGCCATGCTGAGGTTTCTTGCTGAGGACAAGCCAAAATGACCGATATGGCCTCGATTCTGGATGCCGTCATGGACAGACTCTCTCATAAGGGCCTGGACGCCTATGAAGTCTTCTCCACCGCTTCCCACGGGCTGACCATTGAGATCAGAGATGGCGCCATCGACGTGTTTGTGGCAGCTGAGAATACGGGGCTGAGCTTGAGAGTATTAAAGGGCCAACGGTTGGGGTTTGCCTTTTCTACCGACCTGTCACCAGATGCCGTGTCTGACTTGGCGGATGGGGTGGTTCAGGGGGCGCACTCTTCAGACCCGGATCCCTTTGTCGGTTTCCCCTCACCGCCCAGGCAGACTCCGCCTCAACTCGAGCTGTTTGATCATGAGCTTAAAAGGCGACCGCTTGAGGAAAAAATTGAGCAGGCAAAACGCCTTGAGGCCGCGGCAAAATCAACGGATCCCCGCATAAAGAAGGTTCGAAAAGCAGCTTATGGCGAGACCACGGGCACCGTGGCCATCTGCAACCATACAGGTCTTAGGCTTTCCTACCAGAAGACCCTCATCTCTGGGAGCATTCTTGTCGTAGCCGAACAAGGAAAAGATGCCGAAATCGGATGGGACTATGGTTTTTCCCCTTTTTTCGAGCAGCTCGACATGGACTTGATCGGTGCTGCCGCGGCCAGGAGGGCTGTGGACATGCTCGGGGCTCGCCCTCTTAGGAGCATGCAAGTGCCTGCCATATTGCCCACCTGGGTAGCCTGTGACGTCCTCCAGGTTTTGTCGGCATCCTTCATGGCTGACAACGTGCAAAAAAGGAAATCCGTGCTAGTGGGCCGCACGGGAGAGTCCCTCTTTTCACCCCATGTGACGATTGTGGACGATGGACTCTATCGCTACGGCATGGCTTCCAGCCCTTTTGACGATGAAGGGTCTCTGCATGACCGGAGCGTCTTGGTTGCCCAAGGCGTCGTGCAAGGCTTTCTGCATGACCAATATACGGCCAACAAGGAAGGCTGTCGTTCTACCGGTAATGCAGGACGCCATGGAATAAAGATGCCTCCAGCCGTGCAGGCCTCGAACTTTTATGTCCAAAAGGGCTCAACCGATGCGGATAGGCTAGTCTCGTCTGTGGATGCAGGCCTTATGGTCACTGATATGATGGGACTTCACACGGCCGACCCTATTTCCGGAGATTTCTCCGTGGGAGTCACGGGTTTGTGGATTGAAAAGGGCGAAACGGCATTTCCCGTCAGGGGGATTGCCATATCTGGCAATCTCATTGAGCTGTTCAAAAATGTAGACGCGGTCGGCAGTGACCTTAAGTTCTATGGGCCCTTCGGGTCTCCGAGCCTCAGAGTCTCAAAGCTTAACGTAGCTGGATGCGATAGCTGAGATCGGGGACGGGGAAGCAAAAGATCTCTACGAGCTTCCACTGCGCTGTTGTACCCAACGCCGGGCTAATGATATGGGACCATTTTGCCGATATACCCATAGATATAGATAGACCATCATGTGGAACGGATCGCATTGGCATAATAGTTGCTGTCTAGTTCTGGGGTTCTAGGGTTTTTGTGCCACAAACGCCTTGACAGGCCCCATTAAGCGATGGTAAATACGCCCAAATTTGCGGGATGCCTTTCATGGTCCTGATGAATTGCACGTAGAGGTTGAAGCTTTGCCAAGCAAAAAGGTCACCTTTCTTATTGTTCCGCAGAATACTTCCAAGGTTAAACAAGTCAAGTGTTCGAGGGCCTTGGTTGGACTGATAACTTGTGTCATCGCCGTTGGCCTCCTGGGTATCTCCTTTATACTGCACGACTATTTCACACTGAAACGTACGTTGCCCTCGAGGCAGGCTCTGGCGCGAGACGTAGCCAACCAGCGAGCTCAAATTCAAGCCTATGCCGAAAAGATTCGGGACCTGAGTACACAAATGACCGCCTTGCACGCCTTCGAAAAAAAGATAAAGGTCATTGCAAATATAGAAGCCCAGGCGGACCGGGAGGCCGTCTTTGGCATAGGCGGGGCGACGGGAGATGATTTAGAAGATATGCCCGCTCTAACGGAAGACTACAGTGGCCTGATTCGGGCCATGCATGCCCAACTGGACCAACTTTCTGAGGCCTCAGTCGTCCAGAGCCAAGCTTTTGAGGAGGTTTATGGCTGTCTGCAGGATCAAAAATCCCTGCTTGCTTCAACGCCCGCTATACGACCAACAACGGGATGGATCTCTTCGTGTTTTGGGTATCGTAAATCGCCTTTCACCGGTCTGAAGGAATTTCACCGGGGCCTTGACATCGCCACGCGGGCAGGCACACCGATTATTGCGCCAGCCGATGGTGTTGTCACATTTGCAGCCAAGAAAGGCGGGCTTGGCAGACTCATGGTGATCGACCATGGACATGGTATAGTGACCCGGTATGGCCACTTGAAAACGTGCTTGCTCCAACGGGGAAGCCACGTGAAGCGCGGCGATAAAATCGCTTTGGTTGGCAATACCGGCCGAACCACAGCACCACACCTCCATTATGAAGTCCACTTAAACGGCATCCCTGTTAATCCTGCAAAGTACATACTGAACTGATCTCTCGGAAACCACTCAGGCTTCGAAATTCCATTGTTAGCCCCCAGCTTGTCTGTTATACGTTGATCCCCGGCCCCTGCCTAATTGAGTTTTCACTCAATTAGGGTTATATTTTCAAAGAATTGTTACATTTTATCTATTTTGCCAGACTTTTTTTGACCTTAGCAAACGAGAGGTTGAAATATTTCAAGCAATGATTGGGAATGTACTAAAGAAAGTTTTCGGGAGCAAGAACGAGCGTGAACTTAACAAACTGCGGCCAATCGTTGATGAAATCAATGCCCTGGAGCCGCAAATCCAAGCCCTCACCGACGATCAGTTGAAAGCCAAGGCTCAGACCTTTCGGGAGCGGATCGATCAAGGTGCTACGTCAGACGAGCTTCTGCCAGAGGCCTTTGCCGTGGTTCGGGAAGCGTCCATTCGAACCCTTTCAATGCGGCATTTTGACGTGCAGCTCATCGGCGGTATTGTCCTTCACCAAGGCAAGATCGCTGAGATGAAAACCGGTGAAGGGAAGACCCTGGCGGCCACGCTTCCAGCCTATCTGAATGCGGTGACTGGCCGTGGGGTCCATGTGGTGACCGTCAACGATTACCTGGCTGGCCGGGACACCGAATGGATGGGGGTTATCTACCGCTTTTTGGGCCTGACTGTGGGGACCATTGTCCACGGACTGGACGATGCTCAGCGCCAAGACGCCTACAATGCTGACATCACCTATGGCACGAACAATGAGTTCGGATTTGATTATCTGCGGGACAACATGAAGTTCTCACCCGAATCGATGGTGCAGAGGGCCCCGCATTATGCCATTGTGGACGAGGTGGATAGCATTCTCATCGATGAAGCCCGTACGCCTTTGATTATTTCCGGCCCGGTGGAACAGACCACAGATCAGCTTTACGATGAAACGAAACCCAAGGTCATTAAGCTGAAGAAACACCAGGACCGTCTGATACATACCATCTTCGACCAGGCCCTGGAGAAGCTTGAAGAAGAAGGGGAAGCCGCCCTGGAGCTCTTGCTCAAGATAAGACGTGGAGATCCTAAGAACCCGAGATTTCTGGATCTGATTGCCCAACGGCCGGGGCTGAAGAAGAAACTGGAAAGACTCGAGGGTCAGCTCTCAACGCAGAAACTTTTACCGGACATCGATCAGGTTCTGTTTTGCGTCATAGAGGAGAATCAAAATATCGTCGAGCTCACCGAAAAGGGGTTGAAACTGATCTACGGGGGGCAATCGGATGACTATATCGTGCCCGACCTGGACGAGGAGTTACGAAAGATCGATGAAAACCATGAACTCACCAGCATGGAAAAAAGGATACAGCGACAAAAGGCTGAGGCCTTTTATCGAGAGGCCTCGGACCGATTCCATGTGACGCGCCAGCTGATCAAGGCCTATTGGTTGTTTAACAAGGATGTTCAATATGTGGTGAAAGACGGCCAGGTTATCATCGTGGACGAGTTCACGGGCCGCATGATGCCAGGCCGGCGCTGGAGTGATGGATTGCACCAGGCCGTTGAGGCCAAAGAAGGTGTGAAGGTGGCCGAGGAAAATCAGACCCTGGCCACGGTCACGTTCCAGAATTACTTCAGAATGTACGAAAAATTGGCCGGCATGACCGGTACCGCTGACACGGAGGCTGCTGAATTCAAAAAGATCTATGACCTGGATGTCATTGTCATCCCGACCAATGAGCCCATGATCAGGCTTCATTACCCGGATGTCATCTACAAGACCGACGCGGAAAAATTCCGGGCGGTTGTGGAGGAAATCAAGGAACTTCATAGAAAAGGACAACCGGTCCTCGTTGGTACGATCTCTGTTGATAAGTCGGAAAAGCTAAGCAATATGCTTGTCAAGGCGAAGATCAAACATGATGTCCTGAACGCGAAGAATCACGAAAGAGAGGCCGAAATCGTGGCCAACGCCGGACAAAAAGGGCACCTTACCATCTCTACGAACATGGCCGGCCGGGGGACTGACATTGTCTTGGGAGAGGGGGTCAAGGAACTCGGGGGACTTCATATCATCGGCACTGAGCGCCACGAAAGCCGCCGCGTTGACAACCAATTGCGGGGTCGGTCCGGGCGGCAGGGAGATGAAGGCTCCTCGCGATTTTACTTGTCTTTGGAGGATGACTTGCTTCGCATATTCGGAGGCGAGCGTATGTCCTCGATCATGGAGCGCCTTGGCATGGAAGAAGGCGAACCCATTGAACACAGGATGATCAGCAAGGCCATCGAGAATGCCCAGCGCAAGGTTGAGGCCCATAACTTCGACATACGCAAACACCTCCTGGAATATGATGATGTGATGAATAAGCAACGCGAGGTCATCTATAAACAGCGCCGTGAGGCCTTGAGCGGGGAAAGCCTTAGACCGACCATTGAGGAAATGATACGGGAGCTATCTGGAAATATTGCGGAAACCTTTGCTGATGAAGAGGCCTTGCCGGAAGAATGGGACTTGAGAGGTCTGAGAGAAGCCGTCTATGGTCAGTTTGGTTTCAGACTCAAGACGGACCGCAATGCCATGGATGGACTCACGCGGGAAGGACTTGCCGAGTTGATCTTTGAGGCAGCCTTGAGGGCCTATGAAGACAAGGAAATGAATTTTGGGGCCGATGAGTTTAGAGGCCTGGAACGTATGGTGGTGTTGCAGGTGGTGGACAATCTCTGGAAGGAACACCTCCTCGCCATGGACCATTTAAAGGAGGGCATTGGCCTTCGTGGGTATGGACAACAGGACCCTCTGGTGGTTTACAAGCGGGAAGGCTTCGACATGTTTTCGGAAATGATCGAGCGGGTCAAGCAAGAAACGGTCAGGTTTCTGTTTCGTATTCAGATTGCTCGACCCGAGGAGATGGCTGCCAGGGAGAAAGCCAGGCAGGAGAAGGTGACTTATTCCCACGGGGAAGCGGAAGCCAAAGCGCCGGTCCGCCGAGCCAACAAGAAAGTGGGCCGCAATGCGCCTTGCCCGTGCGGGAGTGGAAAAAAGTACAAGAAGTGTTGTGGACGATAATCAATTACGGTCCTTTTTGCATCATTGATGGATGATGCGAAGGAAGGCAGATTTTGTCTGTGATGAAAATCGAAGTGCCAGGATTTGTTGCCGGAGCCATCGCTGCCGGGCTGAAAAAGAACAAGGGAAAGGATCTGGGTGTTATTTATTCCGAGGTGCCCGCCTGTGCAGCCGCCGTGTTTACCACCAATCAGGTCCAGGCGGCGCCGGTGTTGCTTGACAAGGACCGGATCAAATCCGGTCGGGCCCAGGCTATTGTGGCCAATAGCGGCAATGCCAACGCCTGCATGGGTCCCCGAGGCCTCCATGACGCCAGGGCGATGGCTCGCGCCGCGGCCAAAGCCTTTGGCATAGGAGAAGAGCTCGTCCTCGTGGCCTCCACAGGGGTCATTGGTCAGCCCTTGGACATTGCCGCCATTGAAGCCGCCGTGCCGAGGCTATCCGGGAAACTTCACCCCTCTGGACTGCTGGAGGTGGCTGAGGCTATCATGACGACGGATACCTTTCCGAAGGCCGTCTCAAGACAAACCCTTGTCGGCCGCAGGCGATTTACTGTGGCCGCGGTGGCAAAAGGCGCGGGCATGATTCGACCGGACATGGCCACCATGCTCTGTTTTGTTTGCACGGATGTGGGGGCAACGCCAGAGGTCTTGAGTGAGGCCTTGAGGAAGGCCGTGGCCGGGTCCTTTAATGCCATCACCGTGGATGGGGACACCAGCACCAATGACACGGTCGTTGTGCTTGCCAATGGCCTGTCCGACCTGCACCTGGAAGAGGGCCCGTGCGCCGAAGCATTCCAGGGGGTCTTGAATGAGGTCCTTTCCACCCTTGCCCTTCAGATTGTGCAAGACGGAGAGGGGGCTACCAAACTGGTGAGCCTCGAGGTAAAAGGGGCGCCAAGTGAAGGCCATGCCAGGCGAGTGGCTTATGCGGTGGCCAACTCCCCCCTGGTGAAGACAGCCCTGTTTGGAGAGGACGCCAACTGGGGCCGGATCATGGCGGCCATCGGTTGCGCTGGCGTGCCCATTGATCCGGAAAGAGTTGATATTTTTTTTGACACGGCTTGCCTCGTCAAGAATGGCCAGGGTTGTGGCCGAAAGGCTGAAGCAGCGGCCACGAGGATCCTGAAGACCGACCGCTTCACGATCACGATTGACCTGAAGCTTGGCAGCCAGGCAGCCACTGTGCACACGTGCGATCTGTCCACAGACTATGTGAAGATAAACGCCGATTACCGGTCATAAGGTGTGCTCTGGGAGAGCAAAGGAAGAGAGGTTCGGCTCTGAGGTGTGATATTTGCAGCACAAGCGTGTTACTGCTTTCTGGAGGACATAATGGCGAGAACCTCAGAGCCGAAAATCCCTTTCCGCCCGCAGGCCTCTTCCAAAGGGGCGGAATTGGAATCCGGGACCGAGGTCGCGGTCTCATCCTGGGTCGCATCATTGGAGTGCCGTGAGACTTTCGGTCGCCACCGGTCCCAGACCCTTCTGGACCACCACATCAGGTGTGGTTCTTGAGCCTGCAGATCTGTCACCTTGCGCCTTGAAATATTATATTACAACTGCGACACGGAAAGTCCATGGGGTCAATCCAGTATTTTGTGACAAGAAACCATGTATTTATGGGTGGACCTGGTGTGTAGGCGCCGGGACCCGCCTTCATCTCTAAGCGAGTATCAAATCGCAGTAGTAAAAACGATTGTCTCTGAGAACAACCTCGCCTGTTGTGAGAGATATCTCCTCCTGGAACACCGGCCCGTCATAGACAAATGAATGATGCTCTCCATTCTCACCGCAAGGGTCAACCGTGGCAGGAAGTTCAGACAAAAACTGCTTATCAAAGACCCTGCCAACAAACTTCTTGTCCAGAGCCTTTGAGTCCACACAGGTAATCATCGCCTTGAAGCCCAAATCTATGAACCTGTGGGCAAGCTCACGGGTATCCCTGTTCCATAGAGGGAAGATCCCCTTCATTCCTATCTTTGCCAGATTGCCTTGTCGATAGGCCCTCAGGTCTTCCAAAAAGATATCTCCAAAAACGACAGAGGAAACACCGGTCGCGAGATATCTTGTAAGAACTTGTCGCATCTTGGATTCATACGCTTTATTGGAAGTGTTCTTTGATATGAGCACTTTCTCAAGAGAAATACCCAGAGAGTCTGCCTGTCGCTCCAGCAGAATCCGCCGAACACCATGCATACTGATTCTGTCATATTCTTCTGTCACCGTGGTCAGCAAGGCTGATATCTCATATTTTCCATTTCCAAGAATCTCATGTAGAGCAATGGCACTGTCCTTTCCACCACTCCATGAGAAGAGCAGCTTTTCTGGCATTGTGGACCCTTGTTTTTAACAAATGGGAGAAAACCAAGTCATCTCTCTACGGGCTGTGGCCCAATCTAAGGCAATTTCTGCATGAACGTGCCCATTGCCCCGTCTTTCCGACTCTGAATACTCAACGGTCATCAGATCGCTTCCATGGTGGAGGGGGGCTTTGACGTTATGCTGTACGTGACGCTGACGATGCCGGGCACCTCCCGGACTATCTCGCGAGCGACCTTCTCGAGGATCTCGAACGAGATCCGCGTCGGTGTTGCGGTCCGCGCGTCGACGCTATCCCAGCAGCGCACCTCGATCTGCTGACCGAAATCGCGCTTGCCGTCGCGCATCCCGGTCACGCGGTCTTCATGAAGGATCGCCATGTACTGGAATGCACCGGTGCCCTTGAGCAAACGCTCCACAACGATGGTTGCCTTCCGGACCGTCTCGATGCGCTCGGGCGTCACCCCGCCTATCACGCGTGCCGAGAGCGCCGGCCCGGGGAACGGGATGCGCTCGATTAGCTCGGCCGGAAGCCCGAGGGCCTTTCCTAGCTTTCTGACGCCATCCTTGCGAAGCTGAATGAGTGGTTCGATGATGCGGTAACCGAAAGCTTCCTCCGGGTCGATACCCAACTGCTCGAAGACATTGTGCTGCCGCTTGATCCCTGCGACGGTCTCGTCGACATCGGTCAGGATAGTTCCCTGAAGAAGGTAGTTCGCTCCACTTTCCTTGACGATGCGTCCGAATACGCTTCGGTAGAAGGTCTGGGTAATGGCCTCACGCTTGTCTTCCGGGTCCGTGACGCCCTTGAGCGCCGCGAAGAACTCCTTGCGCGCATCGACCACTTGGACCGCGACGCCAAGCTGGCGGAAAAGGTCCACGACCTGCTCGGGCTCTCCCTCGCGCATGAGGCCGTTTTCGATGAAGACGGTCTTAAGGCGGCTCCCCAAGGCTCGATGACCGAGCATCGTGACCGTAGACGAATCCACACCTCCAGAGAGGGCGTTGATCGCCATTTCGTCTCCAACAACGCCCTTGATCTCTTGGACCTTCTCATTGATGAAGCGCTCGGAGTTAAGCTCCTGCGCGGTGATCTCGTCAATCATGTAGCGACCTCCTTTCCATCTGATAGCCTTTCGACTTTTTGTTCGACTTTTGACGCTTAGGAAGAACCCTATATCTCGTCCATATCAGAATCGAAGCCAATCAGAAACTGTAAATCTCAAGAGCGTCGCTATTTTTCCTCCTGTTTTTCCCCTTTCTTCCTTCCCCGGGGTCCTCACCTGGTTGAGAGAGTTGATTCCGGGGTCAGTGTCT
>DAOUZN010000131.1 GCA_030665585.1 Deltaproteobacteria bacterium
GCCCTTGAGATGCTCAGCTAAAATGCTAAAACTCGGGCTAACGCCCTCAAACAGTTAGCATTTTTTAACGCTAAACATCTCAAGTGCCTTTCTCCCAAAATGCTCAATGTCGTTCGCAAAACACTTTTTACGAGTCTGTCAAAATTGACTTTTTCCAAAACCGTCAATTTTAGGAACCAATGAGAGTTAGTCTGAGCTGGCTTCAAGATTATGTGACCATCGACGTAGAAGTGGCCAAACTTGCAGAGGCCCTCACCATGGCAGGGCTCGAGGTGGAGGCCCTGGTGGACCGCTACGCCTGTCTGGACCCCATTGTGGTGGGACGTATCATTGAAATGGCCCCCCATCCTGACGCCGACACACTGTCCGTGTGCAGGGTGCATGTGGGCACGGAGATGAAGACCATTGTATGTGGGGCTACCAATATCCAAGAAGGGAACCTTGTGCCGGTGGCTCTTTCCGGGACCGAACTTCCTTCAGGAGATAGGATCGCAGTCGAACGGGTTCGTGGACAGGCATCAGAGGGCATGTTGTGCTCTGAGGCAGAGCTTACCGTGGGAACGGATAGCTCAGGCATTTTCTTGCTGCCTGAGACGGCGACCCCAGGCATCGGGATAGCCGCAGCCCTGGGTCTTTCAGACACCATTATCGAATTTGACCTCACACCCAATCGCTCTGATTGCCTCAGTGTCATCGGCATCGCCCGGGAGGTGGCGGTCATCGTCAAGCAACCCTTAAGGTTCCCGGAGGTGACGGCCCCCGCAGGCGAAACTCCCGTGGAGGAGCTCACGTCTGTGACTATCGAAGCGCCTGAGCGCTGTCCGCGATATGCCGCAAGGGTGGTCCTGGATGTCAAGATCGGGCCATCTCCTTCCTGGCTTCAAGATCGATTAAATTCTGTGGGGCTTCGCGCTATCAACAATGTGGTGGATGTGACCAACTTCGTCTTGATGGAGATGGGCCAACCCCTGCATGCCTTCGACTTTAACCGGCTGGGCGAACATCGCATTGTGGTCAGGACGGCTCAGGAAGGTCAGACCTTTGTGACTCTGGACGGCGTGGAACGTGCACTCGGCCCTGATATGCTTATGATCTGCGACGGAAAGGGGCCGGTTGCCCTGGCCGGCATCATGGGTGGGCTCGAATCTGAAATCGAAGATGACACGAGGGCCGTACTCATTGAAAGCGCCTATTTTGATCCCATCACCATTCGGCGCACAGCCAAAAGACTTGGCTTGAACACGGAGTCCTCATTCCGCTTTGAGCGGGGCGTGGACCCTGAAGGGGTCCGAACAGCCCTGGATCGTGCGGCCCAGCTTATGGTCGAAGCCGCAGGCGGAAGGCTTGCGGCAGGGGTCATCGACAATTATCCCCAACCCATCCCCCAAAAAACGATAGAACTCAGTGTAAAGCGAACCAATCGACTTCTTGGCACGGTCATCAGCCAAGACGAGATTAGCTCGTACCTGAAATCTGTAGAACTGCACGTAGCGCCTGTGGACGAGGATTGTCTCAGGGTTGTGTCCCCGACCTTTCGTGTAGATCTCAAGCGTCCTGAGGACTTGATGGAGGAAGTGGCCCGGCTGAAGGGTTACGATCAGATTCCCACCACCCAGCCTCTGTCCCACATGGTGGCCAATCCGCAGGACAAAAAGCTTCAAGTCCGGAACCACGTCCAGCAAGTTTTTTTGGGCTGTGGGTTCTCCGAGGTTGTCACCTACAGTTTTATCGCCAAAGAGGCCTGTGACAGCCTCCAGCTTCCGCATAGCGATCACCGCCGGCACGTGGTGTCGATCCTCAATCCTCTCACGGAAGACCAAGCGGTCATGAGGACGTCTCTCGTCCCCGGTCTTCTGGCCACCATGGTTCGAAATAGCACACAGCAAAACAAGGACCTGAGAATCTTCGAGATCGGGAAAATCTTTTTGAATCCGCCTGCAGCCGGCCCGGATGAACTCCCTGAGGAGGTGCAGATGATGTCTGGTCTTTGGACCGGAGCGCGGCATGACAGAACTTGGCATGTGAGGAAAGAAAAGGTTGACTTTTACGACATCAAGGGGGTCGTTGAGTCTGTTTGTGCAGCGTTAAGCATCGAAGCCTTGCGTTTTGTTCCCCTAAACAGTGGCCGTTTTGCCTATCTGCAAAAGGGCCAGGCTGCTAACGTTTATGGTGGCGACGAGTTCCTCGGCGCAGTAGGTGAGCTAACGCCGGCGGTCTTGAAAAACTTTGAGCTGAAGGATCCGGCCTATTGCTTTGATCTTAATTTTGACAGGCTGGTTCATTGCGCGCGGCAGGAAAAGCACGCGAGGCTCGTTTCCAGATTTCCTGCCACCACGAGGGATATGGCCTTGATCGTAGATAGACCTGTTGAGGCCCAGGGGATGTTGGGTTTCATAGATGCCCTTGGCCAGCGGTTGATTAGTGGGGTCGAGATCTTCGATGTCTATGAGGGCCCACCCATTCCCGAGGGGAAGAAGAGTATCGCATTGAGATTGACGTACCAATCTTTTGAGCGAAGTCTCACGGATACTGAGGTAAACAGCATCCACGGAACCATGACTCAAAAGGTGTTGAAACAATTCAATGCCCAACTCCCGCCAGGTGGCGGACGGAAAACCATGACCCAATGAATAAAAAGAACATCGTCGAGGCCATTCACCAGAAGGTGGGATTTTCCAAGCGGGAGACTGCGGCGATCGTTGACGCAGGCCTTGAGCTCGTGAAGACAGCTCTGGCCAAAGGAGAGCCGGTCATGATTTCCGCCTTTGGGAAGTTTTCCGTCCATGAAAGAAAGGCTCGAAGGGGCAGGAATCCACAAACAGGTGAGACCACCACCATTGCTGCCCGCAGGGTCGTGACCTTCAAGGCCAGCCGAGTGCTGAAGGAGCGAATCAATGAGGCCCACAGAGACCGACATACCCGAAAAGCGGTATTTCAGGATCGGTGAGGTTAGTGCCATAACCGGCCTTAAGGCCTACGTACTCCGATACTGGCAGACAGAGTTTTCACAGATCAACCCTGTCAGGTCTCGTTCCGGACAACGCCTTTACAGGAAGCGTGACATAGAGACTATTGCAGAAATCAAAGCTTTGCTTTACGAGAAAGGATTGACCATAGCCGGGGCCAAACAATATCTCCGGCAGCGCCACAAAGAATCTAAACTTGCCGAACACGAGAAGCCCTTGATGCTGCAAGAACTCAGGGCTGAATTGCTTGCTATCAAAGACCTGCTAGGCAAGCCATAAATTGAAGTTCAGGTTTGCGCCTTGAACTGTCACCTTGACGTTCCTTTGTCCAGCCTCCTGATGATCCAGCGAGTCAGCGGCCCGGCATCCCGGTAATCAACCATGCCCTCCAGGTTTTCCACCGGAATTTCCGCCCGGGCCATGGTCTTGTGTCCCCCTGCCTGGCCGAGTTCCCCAAAAATCTCGCCCAACAGCTTTCCCGCATCCTTGCGAATCCCATCATTTCTCACAATAATGACCAATCGCCCTTGATAGATGCCGGATACAACCGTCCAGGTAATATCATGGATTTTCATGAAAAAATCTGCAATGGACACGCAAACGTCCGGGTTCGTCACCGCTCCGAGATGGACATGAACCCGGTTCTTTTGCACCGACATCTCTTTCAACGCCTCCCGGTAGTATTTCAGAGAATCAAGGGTGATTTCCGCCTGCTCAATGCTTCTTGCCATGTGTGCGTTCACATAACGAAAGAGAAACTGAAAGGCATTCACATCTTGCATGACGGCTTTTCGTTCGAAGTCGCTCGTGTCGGTCTTGATGCCGTAAAAGAGCCCGGTGGCAAGCTTCACAGAGGGTTTGATCTTGGCAGCGCGCAGATACTCGGTCATGATGGTGGATGTAGCGCCGTATTCCGGGCGGATGTCCACGAAAGGGGCTTTCGCCCCGGTGGCAGGGTGGTGGTCAATAATGACGTCAAAGTTGATAGCTCCAAAGCTTGGATCGTGAGCCGGCTGGGAATCAAGGATGGCAAAACGTGTGAATTCGCCTGAATTCACCTTCTGGATTGGCAGAAGGCCAAGCTTGAGTAGACGTATCATGGCCAGATTGTCAGGCCGCCTGATGGTGTTAATGTGGACGATGGTGGTGGTAGAGATTTGCCGCCACAAGAGGCGCTTCAGGGCCATGGCGCTCGCCATGGCATCCGGGTCTGCGTTGATGACGATCAACAAACGATCTTCGCGGGAAAAGAGACCAAGCAGGCGCCGTAGTCTTTCCGAAGCAGAAGTGGCCATGGGAAAAAATCCAGGTCCCCCCGTTTAGGACATGTTTCCTGGTGAAACCATGTGCTGCACAGACTTTGAAGTTGGCAATCTCTCAGATATTTGGTCCCAAGTCATGTAGGTTAGGGGGCGAAGCCCGCTGCTGTCAAGAACGAATCTATTTCTCCGGACATCATGTCAATCTCTGACGGTTGCAGCCAGTGAATTTCCGGATCGGCCCTGAACCATGCGAGTTGTCGCTTGGCATAACGCCGGGTATCCCGCTTGAAGCGCCTCACGGTTTCGTCCCATGTGACATGTCCCTCCAAATATTGGGTCATGTGGCGGTAGCCGATGGATCCCATGGATTTGAGGTCCGCGCTGTAGCCCCGATCGAGTAACCCTTTTACTTCTTTCAGGAATCCCACTTCAAGCATGCGATCGACCCTGTCGTCGATTCGCCGGTAGAGGATCTTACGATCCAGAAAAACGCCGATCTTGAGAACCTGATACGGATCGTCCGAAAAGCCATGGGCGCTATGATGCTCAGAAATAGGTCTTCCCGTCAGTGCCAGGATCTCCAAGGCCCGAATGATCCGGTATGCATCGTTCGGGTGGATGCGTGCTGCCGCTTCTGGATCGACGTCTTGAAGGCGCTGGTGAAGCACACCGCTTCCAAGGTGCTTGACCTCTGCTTTCAGCCTCGCTCGGAGACCCCTGTTTTCTTCCCGGATCCTGAAGAGTCCCCGGGTCAGGGCTTTGATGTACAGGCCGGTGCCGCCCACGACAAAGACCGGTCGTCCTTTTTCATGGAGATTACCGATCACCGCCTCTGCCGCCGTCTTAAACTGGGCTGCACTAAAGGGCTCGTCCGGGTCCACCACGTCAATCAGGTGGTGGCGCACGCGGGTCTGTTCCTGTTGAGTGGGTTTGGCCGTTCCGATGTCCATGTATCGGTACACCTGCATGGCGTCAGCGCTGATGATTTCGCCCCCCAAGGGTGCGGCCAGGGTCGTGGCGACCTTGGTCTTGCCAACGCAGGTGGG
>DAOUZN010000034.1 GCA_030665585.1 Deltaproteobacteria bacterium
CTCCCTTTGTATTCGTATGTTGCCGCCGCCTTTTTTTCATCCACCTCCATTTTGCACACAGGATCGATCGCCATGGTTATCACCTCCTTGTTTGCTATGGATTGACCGCCACCGCGGGCGGTCTGAACCGCCTTAGCCTCAGGGCATTACTCACCACGGTCACCGAAGAAAGCCCCATCGCGGCCGCCGCAAAGATGGGGTTGAGCAGGATCCCAAAGAAGGGGAAGAGCACGCCCGCGGCCACGGGGATCAGGATGATGTTGTACGCAAAGGCCCAGAAGAGGTTCTCCTTGATGTTTCGAACAGTGGCCCTGCTCAAGGCGATGGCAATCACCACCCCCGTGAGATCACCACTGATCAGGGTGATATCCGCGGAGTCCATGGCCACGTCCGTCCCCGTTCCAATGGCAATGCCCACATCGGCTTGCACCAAGGCAGGTGCATCATTGATCCCGTCACCGACCATGGCTACCTTGTTGCCCTCAGCCTGAAGTGTTTTGACCTGTTGTGCCTTCTGCTCAGGCAGGACCTCGGCCAGTACGCGATCAACACCAACCTGCCTCGCAATGGCTTCAGCCGTCCTTTGGTTGTCCCCGGTCAACATGACGACCTCCATGCCAAGATGCCTCAAGGCAGCAATCGCCGTCTTGGAGTTTTCCTTCAACGTGTCGGCCACGGCGATAATACCGGCAAGTCTTCCATCCATGGCCACGAACATGGGGGTCTTTCCTTCACGGGATAGGTCTTCGGCCCGTTGTTCCATGTCACCTAAAGAGATGGCTCTGTCCTTCATCAATCTAATGTTTCCCAACAAGACCCGCTTCTTCTCGATCGTTGCCTCAATCCCATGACCGGGAATGGCATTGAAGTCCTTGGAAGCCGCCACTTCAAGTTGTTCTTCCCCGGCTTTGTTAACAATGGCCTCTCCCAGGGGATGCTCCGATCCCTTTTCCGCTGAGGCGGCCAGCCGCAGGACCTCTTTTCGGCGAACGCCCTCAGCCTCGACCACATCCGTGACAGAGGGCTCTCCCTTGGTGATGGTTCCGGTTTTATCCAGGACAATGGCATTCAGCTTGTGGGCCATTTCGAGCGCCTCCCCGCCTCGGATGAGGACCCCGTGTTCCGCCCCTTTTCCTGTGCCCACCATGATCGAAGTGGGGGTTGCCAAGCCCAGGGCACATGGGCAGGCAATGATCATGACCGCCACGAAATTGAGCACCGCATAGGTCAGTGCCGGCGCCGGCCCAAAGACATACCAGATGATGAAGGTCAGCACGGCGATCCCGATAACAGCCGGGACGAAGTAGCTGGCGATGATGTCGGCGAGTCTCGCGATGGGGGGCTTGGAACCCTGGGCTTCCTGCACCATCTGGATAATCCGGGCCAGCATGGTGTCCCTGCCAACCTTCGTGGCCTTGAGTTGAAAGCTACCCGTCTTGTTCAGGGTGGCTCCGATGACATCGTCGCCCGCAGTCTTTTCCACGGGAATCGATTCGCCCGTCACCATGGACTCGTCCACAGAGGAATGACCCTCCAGAATGACCCCGTCCACCGGGATCTTTTCGCCTGGACGGACGATCACGGCATCGCCGATCTGAACCTCCTCGATCGGGATCTCCATTTCCCGGCCGTCCCGCATCACTATGGCCGTCTTGGCTTGAAGCCCCAGCAATTTCTTGATCGCCTCTGATGTCTGGCCCTTGGCCCTGGCTTCCAGCAGGCGGCCTAACAGAATCAGGACGATAATAGCTCCGGCCGTGTCGAAGTACACGTCAGGCAACAGGCCTTTGGCGGCGAACATCCACGGGAAAAAGGTAGCCAAAACACTGTAGAGATAGGCCGCTGAAGTCCCCACGGCAATCAGGGTGTTCATGTTGCTGGTCTTATGTTTGGCTGCTGACCAGGCGCCTTTGTAAAACTGCCATCCAACCCAGAACTGAACCGGGGTCTGAAAAATGAGTTGAATGAAGAAACTGGTCTGCTTGCTCATCGCCCATATTCGGGAAAGACCTAATTTATCCCAGTGCACCAAGATAAACAGCGGAATCACCAGGATAAGACCGGCCGTAAACTTATGTTTCAGTTTCTTAAACTCGGCTTCCCTCGCGGCCTTTTCCTCCTCGACCACATCGCCTTCTTCGACCTCGAGGATTTTGTAACCTGCGGCCTCCACGGCCTTGGACAAGTCCCTGATCGTCACCTGCCCTGAAATATATTCCACGGTCGCCTTCTCGGTGGCGAAGTTGACATCCGCTCGGATGACCCCGGGTACATTGCTGAGGACTGTTTGAACCTTCTCCACGCAGGAGGCGCATGACATCCCCTGTACGGGCAATGTCACCTTCTCGCTCCCGGCCTCATAGCCCAGGTCCTGGATGGTCCGGATGATATCGCCCGCGTGGACCTGGTTGGCATCAAGAGTGATGGCCGCCCTTTCCGTGGCGAAATTCACCTTGGCGTCGATAACGCCGGTCAGTTCAGAGAGACCCTTTTCAATCTTGGCCACACAACTGGCGCAGCTGATGCCTTTGATGGGAAGATCCAACGTTTCCCCCGTGCTCAGAGAGACATCCTGGCTTGCTTCAGGTCGCCGGTCTTCCTGAGCTACTGCGACCTTCTCATTGCCTATGATATATTTTTGAGGATCTTGCTCGAATTTTTCCTTGCAGCTTCGGGCGCAGAAGAAGTACATCTTTCCCCGATATTCCGCGGTGGCAGCTGCCGTGCCTTCATCGACGTCCATGCCGCAAACCAGATCTTTTGCCATGTTTATATCTCCCTATAATCACCTATTTCCCAAAGACTTTGCACTTTCTTTCAGCTGCAAAGCGTCCACAGAATATTATAATACAGTGGACTGATTCAGGGGGTAAATAAGCTTAAGACTGTATTTTAGGCCGAAAAATACTGTGTTTTGTGTGGATGTGCCATACACGCGCGGAAGTTTTCATACAAATAGGTGAAAAGGAGTTTTTCAACAGTCCCTTGAATGACTCACGATTAGCTGGGCAAGGGGCCTGTTGAGGCATCATGACCGGACACCTATGAGGAATCTCCATCGCCACCGGATGTGCAGCTACATTGCTCTACACAGCATGTATGCCTACCGTATCTCTTCGATCTCAGGCGCTTGTCTTATTCTATCAAAATAAAGTCTTGTAGCGCCCAAGATCGCAAAGGGCAAGATCACGAGGCCCAGGAAGGGGATAAGAAGAGGACAGCCAAAGCCGAGAAAAAAGGCCTTGTGGCGCCACAGGGCCTTCGTCCGGTCTTTGAGCAGCGGATGGTCTCTGGACAGGGAAAAATCCACGTAATCCCAGGCAATAAATAGTGCAGCAACGAGAAAACTCAATAGCGCGCCAATCACGGGAATCAAGAGTAGAACCAGGGGGATGACCAACATCAACACGGCCTTCTTGACTTCTTCTTTTATGACCGTAAGCATCCCCTTTTCCGGGGGGGCTGTTTGCACGGCGTAGGCATCGGGGTAGTAGGTCCGCTGGTACCTTGTGACAAGATAGTCATAAACCGGTGAGGCCAAAATGTTAGAAATCACAATGAAGGTGTAGAACATGATAACCAGGACGACGAGATAGAGGAAAACCCGGACGAGATGCATGTATACCCAGTAAAGCCATCCCACATACCTGGAGGATTCGCTATTTTCCAGGTGCCAGAGCATGCACAGGAGATCATCGGCATAGAGGATAAACAGGTAAAAGGCAAAGATATAAAGAGAGAGTGCTATCACAAAAGGCAGGGCGGAAAGGGCGAGAAAAGAAAGGTGCTGAAAGCCAAACCGGACTCCCTTAATATGGAATTTGCAGCCTTCAGAAAAGGCCATGAATGCTTGAAGCATACTCGCCCCCCCAGGCGACGTTGTCTCAATGTAGGCAAGGTTACAAACAGAGTCAACCCTAACCTTATAGAACCAACACGTCGGGGCTAGGACATAAAGGACAATGTGAAGCTCCCCGACCAAAGGTCGGGGCTTGCGGGAAGCAGGCCGGTCAAGAAGCTATTAGCCCCTGGGATGATACTGGGTATGGACAGCCTTGAGCCTTTCCTGCGCAACGTGCGTATAGATTTGCGTGGTACTGATATCCACATGCCCCAACATGACCTGGACCGAGCGGAGATCGGCCCCGCGTTCCAAGAGGTGACTGGCAAAGGAATGGCGAAGGGTGTGCGGGCTAATGTTGTGGGAGATGTCGGCTTTCTGCGCATATTGTTTGAAGCGCTTCCAGAAGCCCTGTCGCGTCATGGACCTCCCTGAACGGGTCACAAAAAGATAGGGACTCGGTCTGCCTTTCAAAAGGGCAGGGCGTCCTGACGCAAGGTAGGCGTCAAGCTTTTTCTTGGCCGCTTGGCCGATGGGCACCACGCGCTCCTTTGATCCCTTGCCGAGCACCCTGACAAAGCAGGCCTCCAGATCGACAGCCGTGATCCCAACGGTGACCAGTTCGGAAATCCTGAGGCCGGCCGCGTAAAGGAGCTCCAGCATGGCCCCGTCTCGCAATCCTAAAGGCTTTGAAGGCTCCGGGGTGTCCATAAGGCGTATCACCTCTTCTATCTTTAAAACGTCGGGCAGTTTTCGGCCCGCCTTTGGCAGGTCCACCAGTTTGGCGGGGTTGGTCCTCAGTATTTTTTCCTGAACCAAGAATCGATAAAACCCCCGAAGGGTGACCAGGTGTCTTGCCCGACTCCTGGAGGCAAGGCCCGCATCTCTCAGTGCAATCAGGTGCTTCAGCACAATGACTCTGTCCGAATCGGCCACATCGACAATGCCGTTTGCCTTGAGGAAGTCTAGGTAAAGGCTCAGGTCCGCACTGTAAGAGGTAATCGTATTTTCAGAAAGCCCCTTTTCCACCACCAGGTAGTCCATGAACCGATCTGCCAACTCATCCATGGCGTTTTTCTTCATTGATCAGCCGTTAGCCGGTGAGGCGCCCAAATGTGTCAGAGCGGATGGTGGTTCAAGACAACGGCTCCGTGTGCCTCTATCACGATCATATTTTCCAGCCGCACCCCGCCCCATTCGGGTATGTAAATCCCGGGTTCAACGGTCATGACCATACCCACCTCCAGATTCATCGGCCGGATAGGACCCAAATGGGGCTTCTCATGGGTGGCCAGCCCCACCCCGTGTCCCAACCCATGGCCAAACCGGTCGCCAAACCCCTTGGCAGCAATATGGTCTCGGGCAATCTTGTCCACGGCTTGAGTAGTGATGCCTGGCTTGATCGCTTCAATAGCCATGGATTGAGCGTCCCGCACGACTTGATAGACCCTTTTGAAGTGCGAGCCAGGTTCACCCAGGACAATGGTGCGTGATATGTCTGAACAGTATCCGTGAAATCGGCTGCCCCAGTCAAAGAGGATGGGTTCGCCATGTTCCACGCATCGATCTGTGGGAACGGCATGGGGCAGGGCAGCGTTAGGCCCTGAGGCGACAATCGGGGGGAAGGCGACAGATTCCGCCCCCTTTTCCCGCAGCCCTTTTTCCAGGGTCCAGGCCAGGGATTTTTCGGAGATTCCTGAAGAGAGGTTTTCACGCATGGTCTCGAAAACCGATTCAGAAACGGCGAGAGACCGGCGTATGGCCTCAATCTCTTGAGGCTCTTTGATCATACGAAGCGCTTCCACGACGCCCTCGGTGGGGATCATGGAAACAGAGAGATCGTGATCTTTCAGCTGCTTTTCAAACCGCTGAAACTGGAGATAGGACAGCCGCGCACTCTCAAAACCAAGGCGCTCGGCGTGAAGGCCCTTCAGGATCTCAGGCAGGGCCTCTGCCAGGCCCTTCTTGTAGCCATAGACCTCAAATTCCGGGGTTTCCATACGTGCCTGAGTCTCATACCGAGAGTCAGTGGCCAGGATCTGCTCATCGGCCGTAATAAACAGGGCGCCGGCAGATTCGTCAAACTGGCCATCCTCGCCGGTAAACCCGCTCAGGTAACGGCGGTTTTCCGCCTGGAGGACGAGAAACGTATCAAGTCCTTGATCCTGGAGTTTGGTCCTCAATTTGGCCAGGCGGTGCTTTATGATTTCTCCCATGGTGGCTGGAAAGTAACAAAACGTCTTGCACCGTGTCAACCTTGAGCCACGGCCTGACACCACAAAAGAGCTTGACAAGGGGCGGATTTTAATAATAATTCGTGCGGCGATGAATTGTAAAAGCAAAGACAAGCTTGATAGGCTCATTCAAGAAGGGGCCACGATACCCAGCCCCGAGCATGTGCTGATCGGAGATGAGGTTCGTTTGAACCGCATGGCAGGCAAAGGGGTTGTCATCTATCCGGGCTGTAAGATCTTTGGTGAAAAGACCCTGATCATGTCTGGTGTCAAACTGGGCTATGAGGGGCCGGTAACCGTGGACGATTGCCAGATCGGCCGGGGCGTGGAATTGAGAGGCGGGTTCTTTCGACGATCCGTCTTTCTTCAAGAGGTCTATGTGGGTTCGGGCGCGCAGGTCAGGGAAGGGTGCATCCTGGAAGAGCAGGCGTCCGGGGCGCACAGCGTGGGACTCAAGCAAACGATTCTCTTTCCCTTCGTCACGCTTGGAAGCCTCATCAACTTTTGCGATTGCCTCATGGCTGGGGGAACCAGCCGGAAGAACCACAGCGAGGTAGGCAGCTCTTACATCCATTTCAACTATTCCGCCAATCAGGATAAAGCCACCCCTTCCTTGATGGGCGATGTGCCTCGGGGTGTGATGCTGAATCAACCGCCTATCTTTCTTGGAGGACAAGGGGGGCTCGTTGGGCCCGTGCGCCTGGGATACGGGACGGCCATTGCCGCAGGGGTTGTTTGTCGCACAGACCTGCCTGAAGGCGGCAAACTTGTACTGGCCCAAGGCTCGCCTCGCAAGAGGATTCAGCCCCCCGGTCTCATCGCCGATTTTCGTCCGGGCGTCTACGGGTCTGTGGAGCAGCGGGTCATCAACAACGTCCATTACATGGCCAACCTCGTGGCCCTGAGGCAGTGGTATGTGAAGGTTCGTCCCCTGTTTCTCGGAGGCAGCCCCATGAGCGAGATGCTCCATGTAGGACTCTTGGAAAAGCTCGACATGGCCGTCAGGGAGCGGATCGAGCGGTTCAAGGGGCTGGCTCAAAAGATGCCCGAATCGGCTGAAAGGTATCGAAAGATCACGAAGACACCGCTGAACGAGAAGCTCCTGAGACAAAAACAGGAGCTGTTTGAGAGGTGGCAGGACCTGGAGGCTGTTTTTGCAAGCCATCTGGAGAACTCAGGGAATCCTTCCCTGCGAGAGCCTTTCCTGGAAGCGATTATCAGACAGATCAGGGAAACAGGGGCTGACTACGTGCCCGTCATCCAGGGGTTGGACACGACCTCGTCTGCCAATGGGACCCAATGGCTTCAGGGGATCGTAGATGCGATGAACGAAGAGGCCCTCCAAGTCCTGCCGTCTTTCAAATGTGAATAGAATATAATCGTGAAAATCAATAAGGTATAAGATATAGTTAAAGTGATATATTAGGTTTATTTCGGAACGAAGACATGGGGAAGCTATTCGGAACAGATGGCATCAGGGGTGTGGCCAATCAATACCCCATCACGGCCGAGATGGCCTTGAAGATAGGGCTGGCCACTGCCCATGTGTTCAAACAAGAGGGCCAAAAGACACGACTTATTATTGGAAAAGATACCCGCATATCGGGTGACATGCTTGAGCATGCCCTGGTGGCAGGGATCTGTTCCGTGGGTGCCGATGCCCTGTTGGCTGGTGTCCTGCCTACGCCTGCGGTGGCCTTCATGACGAGGCATATGGGCCTTGATGCCGGCATCATGATCTCAGCCTCACATAACCCCTTTCATGACAATGGGATCAAGATTTTCCGGGGAGACGGGTTCAAGCTTTCAGATGAAACAGAACTGGAGATCGAAGATCTCGTTCTTGGGAAGAATATACCTGTATCGTCCAATTCGGCTCGGCGCGTGGGTAGAGCATACCCCGTCACGGATCCTTGTGGGCGCTATATGAGTTTCTTGAAACACGAGGTGTCCAACGACAAGATCTTGGAAGGACTGCATGTCGTCCTGGATTGCGCCAATGGCGCCACCTTGCAGGCCGCTCCCGCTGTATTCTCGGAGCTTGGGGCCAAGGTAAAAACCCTGTTTGCCGAGGCTGACGGAAGCAATATCAACCTGAACTGTGGGTCTGAACATCTGGAAACCCTGGCCGAGGAGGTCGTGAAGAGCCATGCGGATGTGGGATTCGCCTTTGACGGCGACGGGGACCGGGTGATTGCGGTTGATGAGAAAGGAGACCGTTCAGCGGGCGACCAGATGCTGTCTATTTGTGTGAAGGTCATGAAAGACGAGGGCCGACTGGCCAATAATGTGGTCGTAAGCACGGTCATGAGTAATCTTGGCCTCGGGCTTGCCCTAAAGGGCTTGGGGGTAGAGCATGTGAGAACCCAGGTGGGAGACCGGTATGTCTTGAAAGAGATGCTCGCCCGAGGGGCCTGCATTGGCGGAGAGAACTCCGGCCATATGATATTCTTGGATCACCACACCACCGGAGATGGGATCTTGACCGCCTTGAAGGTCGTTGGGGCTATGAGAAGGACCGGAGAGCGCCTTTCAGAGCTCTCTAAGATCATGAAGGTCTTTCCTCAGTGTCTGATCAACCTGGAGGTGAAAAATAAACCGGCCATCGAAACAGTCCCTGAGATCGTCGCTGCGGTTGAGGATGCAGAAAAAGCCTTGGGAGATGAGGGTAGGGTGCTGGTCCGGTATTCGGGCACCCAGCCCATGTGCCGCGTCATGGTGGAAGGACCCGGCCACGAGGAGACGGAGAAATACTGTAAGCAAATTGCGGCGGTGGTGAGGGAGAGACTGGGCTAGTTTCAATATCCAGCATCAAGTAACAAGCATCCAGTAACCGATTTCCTTGTTCCGTTTTGTTAGGGTCTGACCATGTCGATATTCATGAATTATCCATTTGAAAAAATATTTAAGGCGGTCCTCAAGAACGGGGGCACTTTTGCTGATCTATATCATGAGTCGAGCCGGACCCATTCCATCGTCTGTGATGACAACAAGATCGAAAAAGTCATCACCGGTACGGATGCTGGTGTGGGTCTTCGGGCGATCAGTGATTTCAAGACCTCCTACGCCTACGGGAACCGCTGCTCTGAAAAAGATGTCCTGGCCCTTGCAGCGGATCTGGCAGGGGCCGTAAAGGGCGGATCGGCGGGGGCTGTGGCAAAGGCATATCCCCTGGAGCCCCGGGTGAACCTTCCTGTGAGCCTCGCTCCGGAGACCATTGAGACGGCCAAGAAGGTTGCTATGGTTCGCAAAGCCAACGCAGCCGCCCGTGCAATCGACCCCCGTGTGAGACAGGTGAAGGTCGTTTACAACGACAAACATCAACAGGTCGCCCTGGCCAACTCACAAGGGCTCGTGGTGGAGGAAGATCGCACGTACACGTTGTTTGCCGTTCAGGTGGTGGCCGCTGAAAAGGACCTTATTCAGACGGGATACGAACCTGCAGGGGGACTCATGGGATTTGAACTCTTCGATGAGGTGGACCCGGCGGCCGTGGCTGAAACAGCGGCGCGTCGGGCCGTGCAGGCCCTGGAGGCCAGGGAGGCCCCCAGGGGCGTAATGCCCGTGATTCTATCGAGCGAGGCTGGCGGGACCATGATCCATGAGGCCGTAGGACACGGCTTGGAGGCGGACCTGGCGCTTGAGGGGCTATCCGTCTACAGCAACTGCATTGGTGAGACGGTGGCATCTCCGCTGGTCACCGTGGTCGATGATGCCACATTGACGCAAAAGCGTGGCTCTTATGGTTATGATGACGAAGGCGTCCCCGCGCAAAGGACAATCCTTATAGAAAAAGGCATATTGAAGGGTTATCTCTGCGACCGGCTTTATGCCATGAAGTTCAAAGGCATGTCCTCGGGCAATGGCCGGCGCCAGTCTTACAAGCACCATCCCATTGTGCGCATGTCGAACACCATGATTACCCCTGGAAAAGAGGACCCTGATGCCATCCTTCAAAGTACCCCCGAAGGCGTGCTGGTCAAGAAGATGGGGGGAGGGCAGGTCAATACGGTGAATGGCGATTTTGTATTTGAGGTAAGTGAGGGATATCTGATCCGAAACGGCCAGATAGGCGATCCCATTCGTGGTGCCACCCTCACGGGAAACGGCCCAAAGGTGCTTGAATCGATCGACCGTGTTGGCAATGACCTCGGATTCGCGATCGGCACCTGTGGCAAGGACGGACAGGGGGTCCCGGTAGGGGATGCTCAGCCCACACTGCGCATCCCTGAGATTGTTGTCGGCGGCACGTCTCAGGAATGATAAACTCGTAACAAGTCATTTACGAGCGACACGGAGGGAGCAAAATTGACTTTTTGTTTACTTGAACAAAACTAAACGTTTTTCAAAGATTTCTCATCTAGGCTGGCTTGGCATAAGCGGCGAAGTCGCCGTGCGTGTTAGCGGGCCCGGGGCGTCAGCCTGATTGTCTGGTTGTCATTATCAATGTGGATCTTGTAGTCATTGAGAAAATCCATGCCTAAAATGCCCTCAAGTTGCGTCTTTTCTCCAAAAGGTAGGTCTGTTATCGCCACTGGTAGGTTGTTCTTGCTCAGATCACCCACCTGAATCGAATCCAACGTGGCTTGTTGCGCTTGGACGTCCATGGCCATCGTTTTTAGTGTGATGGAATTGCCCGGCCTCTCTTCCAACCCAAGTTCCCTTGCCAGTTCTCTTGAAATAATCGTGATTCCGGCTCCAGTATCAACCAACACTCTGGCTGTGAGGAGATTATTCAAGACAACCGGGACCGTAATGTATCCATTGACAGGAGAAAACCTGACAATGGTCATGATTTCCTCACTGGCTTCTTGGCCTGTTTCCTCACTGCCTCCTGGCGCTACTTCCTTTTCAGCTTCTGACGGTGTCCCTTCTTTTCCCTGTTCAGCAGGCACGTGCTCCTCTACCTTTTCAGACAGTCCTTCCACGTCAGCCAGGGAATAGTACTCATAGATGTCAAAAGCGTCGCTGTCGGCGTCAGAGGCATATTTGAGGAAATCGGCAAATTCTTCGTCTGCCAACTCGTAATTGGCCTGACGATAGTAAATGGCACCAAGACGATAGTGGGCCGGCGCAAGCGTAGGATCTTGTTCTATGGCCTTCTCATAGAATTGAATTTCCGCCTCCGAGTCATCATCCAGCGCTCTGCCCTTTTCAAACCATTGGCTTGCAGTGGTTATTTCGCCTTCCACATCCTTCCCGGACTGGCTGTCTTGTTTGTCCCCGTGCAAGGGGGCTTTGAGACTTGTTTCTTCCACACCAAGGTGATCATCTCGACTACGACCGGCCTCATAGGATTCTTTCGGAGACTTACTCAAAGGCCGATCATCTCTTTTCTTCTGGCCATAATCCTGGGTTGCCGGAATTGATCTTTGGGACTCCAGCCCAAGTTGAGACCTTTGGTTTATCTGAGCCAGTCTCTTGGCAGTACTATCTTGGGGAGCTTCATCAGGAGGTTTACTCTTGCGGGAAGAGGTGATGAGACTGGTAACGGAGATGGCGGCGATGCCTATTAAGACGGCCAGTATGCCGGCCTTGTACCGTCTTTTCTTTTGTCGCCTGCTATATCTTTCAACGTTAACACCACAAAAGGCGCAATACATGTCATCTGGTTGTTCAAATGCGCATTTTGGGCAGATCATCTTACAAGACCTTCTGGAAATCGGACAGCCGTCATTTCAAACTGTTCAGTCTCTAAATCTGAAATATGCCACTGACCTCCCACGTTCTTTCTTGCAGCGGATTCTTTCAAGTTTTTTCAATAACATGCCGATACAAGGACTGTCAAACATCAAACATTCTGGACGAGTACGGCAGCCGGCAATAATATTGAACGACGGGTGCAAGAGACAGTTTTGGAGATGGGTTCTTTTATTGGAGAGGAGCACATGGACATTGGCAAGGCGAAACAAGAGGCAGAGGACCTGGTTGTAAGACTTCGCGAAGTGGTGAGCACGCTTCGTCAGGTAGCACCCATGCCCGCAAGAGAGACCAAGCGTGAACAGTTGAAAGCCGTCGCCGACTCCATTCGACAACTGGAACATAAGCATGTTCCGGTGCCAGACGATCTTCAAGGACTCAAAGGCAAACTGGAAAGTGCAATAGACAAGGTCGAGAAGCATCAAGTCGTTCTATATTTTCTGAGAGAACAACTTTCGCAGGTATTGGCCGAAATCGGAACTTTGGGGCATAAGTCATAACCCCTCGTTCTACTTCACGTGTTCAGTTTTTCCGTCGACGTGCCGATATATGGCTATATAGTGCAGGATAGGACCTGTGCCCAACCCTTTCTTTGCATGCGGTGGACTTCAACCAACAAGATTTTCTGATTGGAGTATTTAATGTCTGATCAACACCATATAAGGTCTTTGGTGAAAGAGGCGGAGATCTATCGAGGCCAGGGTCTCTTTGTGGCATCCAGAGAAAAATATCTTCATATCCTTCAATTCATCGAAAATAACAAACGATTATGCAATGATAAAAAACTCGTCAATACCGTCAAGAACAAGATCGTGAATCTGGAAAACGATGTAGCTGGGCTTCATCAAGAAACAGCCGTACCCGAGTTGTCTCAAGACGTGCAGGGCCTTATCAAGAAATTGTTTTCATTCTCAGAAGACCAAGGGGCGGCGGCGATGGAGGGCGCTGTGGCGCTGGCTAAGTTTGGTCAGTATGAGGCCGCTCTGGCAGAATTTCAGAGACTGCTGGAGGAAGGCACTTTTCCTCTCATGGCGGCCAAGAATATCCTCAGGTGTCACCTGGCCCTTTCTTCACCAAATGTGGCGATTGATCAATTTGGCCAATGGGTGTCTGGGAATCTGTTGTCAAAAGAGTACCTGAAACACACGCGGGCATTTCTCGCGAATGTTCTTGAAAAGAGGGGTATTAAAACCGAACTCCCCGAGGTGGCTCAGACCTCTTCGGTTGCGGATCAAAAGGACGAACAAGAGGACGTCCTCGACATATCTTCAGTCAGGGTTCAACTGGAGAATGGCCCGGACAAAGGTAGTGTGGTGGAGTTCGATGTCTCCTTTCAGTCGGGCAATATTATCAGTGTCATCGTATCAGCCAGGCAGAAGGATCTCGCGGATACGTTCAGTCTGGGAATTCGACTGCCGGACATTCAATTCTATTCCCCCATAGCCATTTTCAGGGGCAGCGGCATCGTTTCCGGAAAGACAAAGATAAAATCCGGTCCAAAACGCGGGGATTACATGTTGGATATAAAGATAGAGGGTGCGTAGCCGTTGGATAGAAAGGATCGTAGTTTACATGACTTATTGAAAGAGCGACCCTCCGGGATGATTTAATCCTGCCTGTGTGAACTGTTTGTAACTGCGGGGGTTCGTAGGTAAGAAGGTCCTATGGCGATTTTTAATGCAAAAAACCGGGTCATTGAGTGCAAGATCGTCTATTATGGTCCAGGGCGAGGTGGAAAGACCACCAACCTGGAATACATTTTCAAGGCCTTTAGAAAGCAGACGACGGGAGAGATGGTCTCCATTGACACCAAGGGTGATCGGACTCTATTCTTTGACTTTCTTCCCATGGGCATAGGCAAGATCAGAGGTTGCGACGTTAGTATTCAGCTTTATACGGTGCCCGGACAGGTAAAATATGGCTCTACCAGAAAAATGGTTCTCAAGGGTGTTGACGGCATCGTGTTTGTTGCGGATTCCCTTGAGGTGCGCCGGACGGACAACTTGTTTTCCTTGAAGGATCTGCAACAGAACTTGGCAGAACAGAACATGAGCATATTCGAAGTCCCGCTGGTTCTTCAATATAACAAGCGAGATCTTGCCGAAGAGGGTATTCCCCTTATCCCCGTAGAGACCATGGATGGAGGCCTGAACAAGAAGCTCAAAGTTCCCTCTTATCCAGCCAGCGCCCTAAAGGGAACGGGTGTGGGAGCAACTCTGAAAGAATGCCTGAAGCTAACACTGCGCAATCTCCAGCAAGAACTGAAATGGGCAAGATAGGGAATGATCATGGATGGTAACGCTGTCCTTGCGGGAGACCTAAAGTTCATTAGCCTGGCAGATATTTTCCAGATACTTGGTGGGAACAATAGCACCGGGACACTGCACATCACGAGTCAACATGTGTCCACCCCTGGCCTCGTACATTTTGCCAATGGCAATCCCATCAATGGCGCCACTGGTCCCTCCCATGGTATAGATGCCATTTACGCTCTTTTTGGATGGACTGAAGGAAGCTTCCAATTTCATGAAGAGAACGTTCAAGTAGAGCGCGTTGTTAACAATAGCCGGATGGAAATTGTACTTGATGCCCTCAGAATGCTCGACGATGGGGTGATCAAAAAGGTAGGCCCTACAACCTCTGACAACGTGTCTGCTGTAGAACCTGGTGGAGCCGAAGAGGACAGAAGGGGTGCTATGCCGGTTATTAAAGCCCCGATGGTAGATTACATGTATGTCATGGACGAAGAAGAATTCCGTGATGGAGAAGAAATTATTACAGAGGGCGGCCATGGCAATTGGATTTGGGCCATATTGGAAGGAATGGTGAAGATAACCAGGGAAACGTCTAATGGCCTCATCACCTTGGGCCAGCTTGGCGAGGGGTGCTTCATAGGGGCGCTAGCATCCTTTTTGCTCCGAGGCCATGTCCGAAGTGCCACGGTGACGGCTGTGGGCGAGGTCCAGCTGGCCGTGTTGGATACCCAGCGTCTTTCTGGAGAGTATGCATCCCTGTCTTCCGATTTCAGAGCACTTCTTCTCAGTCTGGACGGCAGGTTGAGAAAGGTTACGGACAGAGCCGTGGACCTATCCATGAAAAGGTACAAAACGAATGGATTTACCAAGGACAAAAAGCTCGTTTTAAAAGAGGGGTCTGCGAAAAAGGAGGTTTACACCATAAGACAGGGCAAGGCCTATGTGGTTCGGCACACCTCTCAGGGTTATTTGCCATTATTGACATTTGAAGAAGGGGACGTCTTTGGATATGTGCCGTTTATGGATATGGGCCATGAACCTCGCTGTGCCTCGGTGTTAGCATCAAAGGATCTCAAGGTGGATAGGCTTGATTCGGAAGGCCTCCAAAAAGAATACGACCAACTGTCAGGGACATTCAGAAGACTGGTTGACAACGTGACCACTTGCGTTTCTCTGACGACCAGGTTGGCCTGTCATTTACGGGAGCAAGAAGCGCTTTAGACCAAACAAAAACGGATTTGGGAAACAGCCTATCAAGACAAAGTCTTTTCAGCTTGGCCTTATGATTAGCAGAAAAACGTCATCGACGTAACTTAAAGAACCAACTGTCCTTCTTGTCTTCTTTTCCCCATCTTGTCTGTCTTCAAACGCCTCCGCTTTTGTCGTATTTTGTCCTTTTACTTTTTGCTCAAATCTGTTAGTTTTTTTATGACGTCCTCTTACAGGACGTTTTCTTATTCCCTAATGATAAAGGCCTCGGGAAGACGCAGCCGTGCAAGATCGAAAGGGTCCTGGATTGGGTTGCCGAATAGATTCCGTGTGAGTTAGCTATGCTAAGGATTTACAACACCTTAACCAAGAAAAAGGAGGTCTTCAAGTCCATAGAGCCAGGCAAAGTCAGAATGTATGTGTGCGGGCCCACGGTCTACGATGCCTGTCACATTGGCCATGCCCGCTCTGTCATCGTATTCGATGTGATGGTTCGCTATCTCAGGGTCGCAGGCTATGAG
>DAOUZN010000108.1 GCA_030665585.1 Deltaproteobacteria bacterium
TGTAGCAAGCTACAGGGAATCTTCGACCGTAAGGAACGCTGACTTTTTTTGGATACGCTCGCTAACCCCGCAGCCCCGCTGGAACGGGATCTACACTTCGTTCCGACAAGCTACGGGGAATGCGCTCGCTTTTGCGGTTCATGACACTTCTTGGGCTGTACTGGTAAACAAAAAGCCTTTTGAGACCCTGTGTGTGGTCCTGAAGGAAATTCTTCCTAAAATTTCCTGAAGATCAATGACCTGTGGTTCCCACCTTCTCCTGGTTCATGGCCAGGCCAGAAAGCCTCAGGATAATGGATTTCTATCACTTCGCCACACTTGTCACAAGAGATCATTGCGCCATCGCCGTTGCCAAAATCGCTGAGCGTTGCATGTAATTGATCGTCCAAGAAAGGGATCAGAGTGTATTGCTTACTTTCCTTCCGAGCGCAATCCACACAAACATGCTGAACATCCCCCTCTTTGGCCTTATTCCTGAATGCCTCTATGCCGTTCAATGTAAAACGCACCAAACTCATCTCCACTTTTCTCCTTTCTTTCGAGAATTAGAGGCCGAACCGACCCCTGGATAACTTGTTTGAAGAAAGCGGGCTCTTTGTTACTATCACCAAGGGTAAGTGTCAACTATATTGTGGTCTCAGCTTTCGAAAATTCCATATATAGTATTGCTGGTTTCGTAAAAAGTGCATTTTACTCACTCCGTGAACATTTTGGAGGCATTTTGGAGTCTAACATCAGCCGTGAGATTTGTGAGCCGAAACACGATAGAAGCACAGGGTTCTATTGATTTTTCTTGGATACAAAGCAGCTTGCTCCGAGCGAGAAGGCCCTTCTATGGATGGGGGGCTCATGACCTCGTTGGGGCAAATTCGCGAAAACGGCTCATGATCCACACCAGCAGCAGCAGCCCAGGAAGGGCGGCCCCCGTGGTAAGGACATAGAAACTGATCCAGTCCATATGGTCAGCAAGCCATCCACCTGAGGAAGAAAGGAGGGTTCGTCCAAAGGCCATGAAGGATGTCAGCAGCGCATATTGAGTCGCCGTATAGGCGATGTTGCACAGGCTGGACAGATAGGCCACAAAGGCGGCGGTGCCCATCCCTGCGCTGAGGTTTTCTACGGCGATGGTGAGACTGAGCATGCGAGGGTCGTTGCCCACCATGGCCAGAACAGCGAACATCAGATTGGAAAGCATCTGCAGAATGCCGCATACGAAAAGGCTTCTCAGGATGCCCATACGATCGACCATAATTCCGCCGATCCCCCCGCCGATGATGATAGCAGCCAGACCGAAGGCCTTGCTGATGCTCGCAATCTGGAACTTGGTAAAGCCGAGTTCCATGTAGAAAGGATTTCCCATCACCCCGGCTAGGGCATCGCCAAACTTGTAGAGCAGGATGAAAAGCAGAATCACCAGCCAGCCCCGCCGACTCACGAAATCAGCAAAGGGGCTGATCACGGCGCCACGGATCCAGGCGAGCGCCTGCGCCTCTTTGCCAAGCGGATGGCGGCCAGCCTCAAGATAGGCACCCAGATGCCTCTCCTGATCGGCGGATGGTCTGCTTTTTTTCACCTTCGGCTCTGGGTTGAGCAGGACCGTGACGATACCCACGGTCATGAATACGGCCATAAGCCCATACGTCACCAACCAGCCCACATAGGTGGCCAGATACAGGGCCCCTGCTCCGGATACCAGCATGCCGATACGGTACCCGAGCACAATCGTTGCCGCGCCGGCCCCGAACTGCCGCTCTTCTAGGATCTCCACTCGATAGGCGTCGATGACGATGTCCTGAGTGGCAGACCAGAAAGCCACCATGAGGGCAAAAACCGCCGTAAGTCCGGCGTGGGTCGCTGGTCTAGTGGCGCCCAGCCCGGCGATAGTCGCAATGAGCGCCAGCTGCGTGACAATGGCCCACCCGCGCCGACGCCCTAACCGCCCGGTCAAGTACGGGATGGGCATCTGGTCTACCAAGGGCGCCCATAGAAACTTAAGGGTGTACGGTGCGCCCATGAGCGCGAACAGGCCGATGGTGGTCTTACTCACCCCGACTTCCGCCAGCCAGAGACTAAGCGTCCCGAAGGTGAGTGCCAGCGGCAGACCGCTTGAGAACCCAAAAAACAGAAGGGCCAGGACCCTTCGGTCGGCGTAGACGGTGCAGGATCTTAGCCATTTCCTGAGAATCGTCACTGGTGCAACCCCGTTCATCGTAGCTTTCAACCTAGCACCCTGAGCCTGAAGAATCAAAGAAGCCGGGGGAAAGAGTAGGGTTCTTGTGAGGCACGGAAGCCAGGAATATTTCCTTGACTATTGAAAATGTGCAAGGGTATCTGAGATCTTGTGACTGTCTCCAGCGTCTCATGAGCTTGGTAGGAAGGGCCTTGATTCTCAGTTTGCCTTTATCGTGGCTGAACCCGGCGAGGGAAGACGGACTATTTTCTGGCGTAGGCCCCACAGATCCTCCTCCAAGGTCTGAAGAGACAGGCTGCAATATCATCCGCTGCGCCAGGGTGCTCCGCACCGACGGCCTCTTTGCCGACGCTTCCCTTACCCTGATCGGCCTATTGTGAAAGTGTCCAAGGGGTGGTATCTTTCATGAGCCTTGTGAGAGTGTTTATTCACGGCCTCGAAAGCAGCAACCGTGGGACCAAGGGCGTATTTTTCAAGCAGAGATACCCCGACATGATCATCGGAGATTTTCACGGAAGCCTTGCGCAGCGAATGCGCAGTCTGAACGCCCTCCTTGCTGACAACACATCTTTGATCATCGTCGGCTCAAGCCTTGGAGGGTTAATGGCTGCAATGTATGCGTGTGACAACCCTGGGCGTGTCAAGAAGCTTGTCCTTTTGGCCCCGGCCCTCACCCATCCGGATTTTAAGCCTTATTTGCACCACAGGATAGATATCCCTGTGGCTGTCTATCATGGGAAAAGGGATGATGTTATCCCTGTGGCACCTGTTTATGAAGTGGCCCGTGCCGTCTTTAGAAATTTGGCCTTTAACACGGTTGACGACGACCACGCCCTGAGAAAAACCTTTAAAGGTATGAACTGGGACAATCTCCTTGAGACAGTGCCTGCCCGCCGGGGGTCTCGGAAAGCCCGCTGAAAAAGCAGGGCTACCGTTTACCACTCGTGATGGAGAATGGCGACATGACCACAGATTTGCTGGATATACGGGCCATTGAACAAAGCCTGGTGACCCTGAACTACCGACTCACGTCCCGGGCCTTGGACCTCTGGCAGGGAAACAAATCCGGGCTTTCTGACCGCAGCGTGTATGATGACGTGGGGGATAACCTGAATCCATCCACCATAGCCAGGGTGCGGAAGGCGCCGATACCGAAGAAGGAAGCAGAGAGGGTTTTTCATGGGCTTTTGGGACACTATTTCCAATACCGCCTTTTTCCCTATGAAAATGAATTGTTCACATGGATGAAGGGGGCGGCGGCCCACGTGGATGGAGAAAAAATTTACTTCAAGGATATTCTCTCATGGTGCCAAAAGCGAAGCGATCTTGAAAAACGCCGAACGCTTGAAAAGGAGACAACGAGCCTTTGCAAATTCTTGAAACCCTTTGCCCTGAGCTTCTGGGAATACTTGCTCGAATTGCTCAAGGACGAATTCGCATACCCCGGCTATGCAGCGTATTGCAAGGACAAGAAGCACGTCGATTACGACGCCTATGTGCCAAAGCTCCACACGATATTGGAACAGACCGAGACCTTATACTTTGAGGCCATGGAGCTCTGGACCCAAAGGAGTTTGGGGCTGCCCCTGTCTGAACTGAACCGCTTCGACGGTGTCTACCTCCTTGGGCTGGGTGAATTCGACCCCCTTTTTCCGAGTGACATTTCCCTGGAAGAACAACTCGATTTTTTCGATCAATGGGGCATACGCGTCAAGGACATGCCGGGCATCCACCTTCACATCGATCACTCCCCGGACAAGGGCGCCCAGGCCATGAGCTTTGCCTTGAGGATACCAGACGAAATCCACCTGGTCATGAACCCGCAGGGAGGCTGGATCGATCTGGAGACCCTATTTCACGAAATGGGTCATACCCTCAGCCATGCCCTTACATCGGCTGAGCTTTCTTTCGCTGAAAAGGATTTTTTCACCTCGAACACCCTCACAGAGACTCATGCCTTCTTGCTCCAAAACATGTGTTTTTCCCCAGTGTTCCTGGAAAGAGCGCTCAGTCTATCGCCCGCAGCGATTGAGGAAATCACTTTCTTCAAGGCGCTCAAAGATCTGTCAGTGTTTAGGAGATACGTGAGCAAGTTCCTGGCTGAGTATGAAATGTTTGACAAGAATGACATTGGAGACGGGAATACTTATGCCCGTCTATTGAAGAAATACACGGGTTTTTCCTATCGGCCGGAAACCCAGCTCTTTGACCTGGCTCCGGAATTCTACGCCCTCGATTATGTCATTTCATGGATCGCCGAGGCAACCATGGAAAAATGGCTCGTCCAAACGCTGGGCGATGACTGGATGTTCAAGCCTGAGGCGGGAAAGATTATGAAAGACTGGTGGCAATGCGGCAACCGTTACGAACTCGATGAATTCTTTGCTGTCAAGGGCATCGGGGTCATTGACTCGGCAGATATCGTGAACAGGTGGCGGCGCAATATAGGAGGAAAAAACAGCAGGGCAGGATAGCACAGACACTTTCAGTCAACGCTTCACAGGCTATTTTGCCAACCTCTTCTTGCTTTTTCCAACATGTTTCTTCAGCTTGCCACATGCCGACAACTCGTCAACAGATGATCCTCCTGCTGTCTGAAGGGAACTGCACGGCCCGAGATCTCTCGCAGATATTGGGGGTGCGGGAGAAGGAGGTCTATGCCCATCTTGTCCACATTGCCCGTTCTGTGGTGCCGCAAAGGCAAAGGCTCCTTGTCATACCCTCTAAGTGCCTTTCGTGCGAGTATGTGTTTGACACCCGCAAACGCTTCACGAAGCCGGGACGCTGCCCCATCTGCAAGAGCGAACGCATCCAGGAGCCAAGATACCGGATTGTCTGAGAAACATTGATCGGTGGCAGGAAAAACGGACAAGCTGGGTCATAGCCAGACAAGAAAAAACCATGGACAAATCAGAAATCAACAGACTCTTCATGAGGGTTGCAGGACAGGCCAGTGAAGTGCCCGAAGAGGCTAGAAGGGTCTTTTCAATCTTGGTTTCCTCCACCCTCCGGTACAGGGACTGCTTAAAGGAAGACTTGGGCATCATTGTCACGGTTGAAGATGTTCGCGTGGCGCTCGACTGGTTATTGGAATCGATGAACACGAAACGACTTCCTGAAACCAATCATGCGGTACGGTTGGACCTTCTCAAGATATGGCTGGACCAGTTAAAAGCGTATTTGTGACAAGTAAAGAACGTTTTCACAAGGCAAGAGTCAGCCAACATGAGCGCTAATCCGCCTCGTCATCTTCTTCATCATCTTCTTCATCATCATCTTCATCATCATCGTCCTCATCATCGTCCTCCTCATCATCAGGGGCGCTTGTCATCGATGATTTCTGTCCCTTCATCATCTCTGCGCCGGTTTCTGGCCCCTCAGTTGTAGCTAGTCGTTCTTGTGCCTCCATCACCTGTCCGCTAGTCTCAACGCTTTTAACAGGGGTTGTCTCTTCTTGAGGGACATCAGACGGCCTGCGAATAAGGACGGAGGCCACGAGGACCAGGATGCAAAATATGCCATACTTAACGATTTTCACGTTAATCTTTCTTAGCGAGCTATGAGGTCAGGATCGTCAAGCCTCTGTCTGTGATGGGCCATATTCTAATGCAAATAAGGCCCGGTGTCACGAGCCAGGGCTCGGTTGCCCATTTCGCGAACCCAGTTTTCAGATAGCTTTGCCGCCTCCAGAAATCCCCTTGCCCGCTCGATGCGCGTGAGTCCGGCGGTGATGCGGTTGGTGATCGTGAACTTGGGACGGAAACCGCGCGTCATGTCGAATCTCTACCTTGTTTCGAGGCGACGGCAACATCCAACCGGGCTGCCACGTGCTCGTAGTCCGGCCTGTCTGCCGAAGCCACGGCGCAGGCAGGCGGCGCGACCCTGAGTCGTCTCCAGAAGCGGAAGCTCATTTCAGATTGCCTTTATCCATTTTTTTCATGATCATCCCAATCGAACCACAGTTGCCTCACCGATGTTGCTGTACCGCTCTGGTACACAAGTGAGGATGATGATTTGGCATTCTTGACCCGCCTTCGCAAGAACGGCTCCCATCAATTTAAGCCTCTCAGGGTCTGTATATCCCAGAGCATCATCTAAAATGAGGGAGGCCCCGCCGTCCTTTGAAACGGTCATCGCACAGGCCAAACGAGATATCAGGGAGATCTGTTCTTTGGTGCCCCCGCTCAAGGAATCGAATGGGACATTGCAACCATCCATCGTCCTACTGGCAACCGACAGATTCTCAGTCACCTCAACCTCAAAGGAGTCATTGAATACCAAGCGTCCGAGCCTCTCGATTTTCTCCTTGAGGGGAGCCACATAGGCACGACGCGCCTTATCACGTTCCTCTTTCATGGTTACATACAACAACTTAGCTGCCGATGCTCTCCGCATCATCGCTTTATTTTCTTGCCTTATGTGATCGAGATGACTCTGGGCTGCATGGAGCTTCTCATGCAAACCCTCTTCGCCGAAGACCTTGAGGCGAGTCCGTACTTCTGTATTTTCTTTCTGCGCCGCTTCACGCTTTTTCTCTGCCGTTTCCAAAGAACCCTTCGCCGTTTCCGCCAGAGCTTTTACTCGATCAGGTTCCTTGTCGCGGAGATCTGTCT
>DAOUZN010000139.1 GCA_030665585.1 Deltaproteobacteria bacterium
GAAATGGGTCTTGCTGTTACGTAGTCCGCTCGCCTTATCTTCTTGGTTTTCGGCTCGCCAGATAGAACGCCACCTCTTTTCCAATCTGTGACGTGATCAGGATTTCTTAGGCAGGGTAAAATAGAAGGTCGCCCCTTTACCTTTTTCAGACGCTACCCAGACCTTTCCACCGTGGTTACTCACAATCCTGTATACAATGGCGAGCCCCAAACCCGTTCCTTCCTGCTCTTCTATTTCCTTCAACCGGTGGAAGATATCGAATACTTTCCGGTGCCATTTTGGATCAATGCCGATACCGTTATCCCTGACGTGAAATTGATGGAATGCTCCCTTATCTTCGTATTCGATCTCGATCTTAGGATTCTCACTGTCTCCGATGAACTTGATAGCGTTTACAATAAGGTTCTCGAAAACCTGATAGACCCTTTCACCGTCACAGTGTATTGTGGGGAGACTCTCCGCTACAGCGAGCTTTATGCCCCTGTCCTTCAGTCTGTCTTGAAGGCCTGCGGTCACATTTTCTACGATCTCCATGGAAGAAACGTCCGAAAAAGCGGATACAACCCGACCAATCCTTGACAATTCCAGGAGGTCAGACACCAATGCTTCCATCCTTCGAGCGCTGGTCTCGATCCGTGAAATGTATTGCCTTCCCTTTTCTCCCAATTTTTCTTGATAGTGCTTGCGAAGCCTTGCAGAAAACCCCTGAATAGAGATGATGGGGGTTTTCAGGTCATGGGAGACCACATCGACAAAGTTCTTGAGTTCTTCGTTTGTCTTTCGCAGTTCTTCCTCGGCGTGCTTTTGTCGGCTGATGTCTACGACGTTGCCCAATATGGCGGGCCTTCCCTGATACTCTATAAGGACGTTTCTCCTGGCGATCCATAGGGTTTCACCGGCTTTTGTCAGGCCTCTGGCCAGGTATTCTGACGGTACAGATTCTCCCTTTAGCCTTCTTGCCCTTGTTCGGTTTATCAACGACCGGTCCTCTGGATGGACCAGTCTCCAGGTCTCCATGCCGGTCAACTCCTCTATGGGGTACCCGTAGATTTCCGCAAATCTGTTGTTGGCGAATACGATCTTCTCGTCCTGGTCGATGTAGATGCCCGTCAAGGAGTTCTCCACCAAGGTACTGTACTTTTTCTCGCTCTGCCGAAGGGCTTCCTCCGCCCGCTTTCGCTCGGTGATGTCCTTGTCCACGCCGCGGTAGCCTATAGCCTTTCCGCTTTCATCCAGGACGGGCACGCCACTGGTAAGCAGGCAGACCATTTCGCCATCCTTGGTGATATTCCAGTTCTCCAAGTCTCTGATAGGTTCCTTGTTCTGAACCAACTTGGAAAATATCTCTCGTATCCTCTTGGCTTCATCTTGAGGCATTAACTCGAAAGGGGTTTTCCCTAGGATTTCTTCCGGAGAATACTTGAGTATATTTTCAACCCTCTTCGAACAGTACGTGTATACCCCGTTTTTATCAACTTCCCAAACCCAGTCGGCCATACTGTATGCGATGTCTCTGAAACGCGCTTCACTCTCCCGCAATGCCTCTTCAGCTCTCTTCCGTTCACTGACGTCAACCATGGTTGTTCGCACCCCCACGACCTTGCCGTCACTGTCATATTCCAGCACATCATTAACAGAAACGAAGATCTTCGAGCCATCCTTCCTAACGTATATTCTATCAACGTCCTTTGGAATGGGCTCAGCCGCGAGCTTGAGTCGGAACCTCTGTTTGGCGTCTTTTCGTTGCTCTGGCAGTACGAAGTCGAAGATCGGTTTGCCTACCATCTCTTCCTTTGTGTATCCAAGCATGTCCGCTTCCGTTTGGTTCACGTGTAAGATAATCCCTCTGGCATCCAGCGTATGATAAGCGACCGGGGCATCATCCCATAACTGCTTGTAACGCGCCTGACTCTCCCTTATCGTCTCCTCTGCCCGCTTGTGCTCGGTCATGTCTCGCATGATGGCACAGACCATCCTGCGGTCTTGGAATACGTACACTCCGGAAGAGATTTCCACCGGAAAGAGGGTGCCGTCTTTCTTTTTGTGGAGACGCTCCACTGGGCCGGGAGACACGACGGCAGGCTTGCCTGAAGCCACTTTGTCGATATGCGCGGTTGACCTTTCCGGCTCAGCCGAAAGCTCTGTGGCCTTAAGTTGCAGGAACTCATCTCGGCTGTATTGGTAGAGTGCCAAGGCCGCGTCATTGGCATCAATGATCTGCTTGGTTTTCGCGTCTACGATGGTGATGGCATCCACTTCGGCAGAAAAAAGAAGCCGATAACTGCCCTCGTTCGCCCGCAGAGCCTCCTCCGCTCGATCTCGCCTGACGGCTTCCTTCTCCAGCTGCCGGACTCTTTGCTCTAGTTCTTCGTAGGTCGGTCTCTTAGCCATAAAAACATCTTCTGGTCACGATAAGAACAAACAAGGCTCCAATCACAGGTATCTTTCACACCATGCATGGCGCCTGTATCCATGCCGGAGGGCTTTTCTCAAGGGGTTGATTATCGTTCGGGAGGATTCATAACCAGCTAAGCTATCATTATTAAATGAAGGGAGGTCGATTGTCAAGCCGGGGTCTCTCAGATCAGCAGTGGATTGAAGCTCCCTGTAGCAAGCTACAGTCCCGATTTCATCGGGATTCGACCGTAAGGAACGCTGACTTTTTTAGATGCGCTCGCTAACCCCGCAGCCCCGCTGGAACGTGATCTTCACTTCGTTCCGACAAGCTACGGGGAATGCGCTCGCTTTTGCGGTTCAAAAATGACATGATAATTTTGTGGGGCCTGTTCGGGTGGACCGGCCCGCGCCTTGCAACCCCGTACTTTAGGGCCGAAAGCCTCACAAAAAAAGCAGGGCTGCTTGGACCCTGCCTTTTGATGCCTTTCTATCAGAATGTGCCTACGTTAACTCAGCGTTTTGGTAGCCCCCAATGTTAACATGGCAGATCCACCACGCTGAATTTGCCGAAATGGCGATTGGCCTCTGCCTCGATTTGAAGACTCGGTTTCTTACGAAGAAGATCTGCTATCTTCTGTTTGAGGTCCGTAAAGTCAAGACTCTTCACAAAGTAACCGTCCGCCTGAGACAGCCGTGGGTCATCCACAAAGCTGTCATAAGCCGTCACAATGAGGACCGGCAGCTCGGGGTCTTGCCTCTTGATATCACGCAACAGTTCCCACCCGTCGGGTCCATCCAGATACAGATCGAGAAGCACCAAATCAGGTCGGGTAAATCTTAGGCGAGTCCTCACTGATTCCGCGTCACCTAAACCTTCAACGCGGTACCCCTCGTCCGCGAGTTCTTCCGAAAGGAGCGCTCGAACGCAGGGCTGGTCATCAACGATCAAAATGCCGGGCATGACAGATCATTCCCCCCTCTTGTCTGCTGCGCACCCAGACTCAAAATGTGAAAACCAAAAGCCCCGACACCAAATCAAACCCAATCTTCCGTTATGTAGGCGTGAAGGGCGTCGGCTCGGGGCTTTTGGATGAGAGCATCGTCCCTGCGGGGTTTGCCCACCCGCTAGACCGAGACCGAGTTTACCTACAACCCATCTCGCATCCATTGTCAAACCGGAAAGGAGCGAACCCCACTTCATTTGTGAAATACTTTTCAACATTTCGTAACTATCTAGTATCGCGCTTGTTTATACGGAGAAAGCTCTACAAGCTCCATATTTCATCCCTTCGCGAGATCCCATGATGTGCGTGCATTTTAGAGGACTTACGCACTTTATGTGCCATTATCCAGACCCGTCTGTTCCAAAAAAGCTCCTTTTTTCTCCCATTTTCTTCTATTTGCTTAACATTGTACCTAAGACGGGGCCGACATGTATAACAGCCCGTTTTCGCAAGAAATAAAATTTCTGACGGCCGGGGCTCAAATAGTTAAAGCTGGCAAGCTACTGGGTTGGGCGAAGGCCCTATTCACGAGGCACGTTGAGTTTCACGACACGAGGACAAACGAAAGGGATAACCGGGTGGTAGTTCATACCGCCCACAGGAAAAACATACTGGCACCAGGCGAGGATTCGGTGGGGCCCTACATAGGAGCCTGGGTCCCCTGCTGCAGCAGTGATAAAGCATCCATACCATTTGTCCTTCCCATCATCGCGGATGATGCCAACCTCCACACTGGTCGCTGCGGCCAGGCCGCCCGGGTCGACGATGACGCCATTGGCTGTGCGGTCACTGTCGCCATAGCCGCCATCCTTGAGTTCAAGGGTGATCGATCGGCCATCGTCATTGAAGGTCGTGTGTTGGGCGTAGTCTTGCCAGCCGCCGATGGTGTCATATTTGTAAAAGGTGCCGGCTTCTGAGATATCTTCTGAAAAGTAGATCCTCACTGCAGCCGTGGTGCCGGCCTCATGGAGGCGTATTCGATAGGAGAAAAGCCCGCAGAAGAAATCGCTCGGCCTGTTGGTATCGTCCGATATGGTTTCCGGATCAATCGTTTCCACGGCCTCAATGGCCTTTATGGAATCCGAGACCTTGCACACACCGATGATGCCGGATCCATCTATTGATTGGATGCATTTGATGCGGT
>DAOUZN010000045.1 GCA_030665585.1 Deltaproteobacteria bacterium
TATCGTGTTAGCATCCCGGGCAGAAGGAGGTGAGGCAAGCGTGGCAGATTTGTACATCAGAAACTTTCCAAAAGAATTAAGGCAGTTGGCAAAGGCAGAGGCAGCTTTACAGGATGTGACCTTGAGAGAGATTGTGGCCGAGGCGTTGACGGCCTATCTCAAGGTACAGGAAAAGAAACGGGCTAAAAAGAAAGGGGGTTGATATGAAGAACATCAATATGGACGTATCAGGCAACGTGTTCACGGTCACCATCGACCTGAGCAAGGACCAGGGACCGAGTAAGTCGGGTAAGACTGTCATGATAGCCACAACCGGGGGTAACGTGGACATTACCGGGCACGACTTGCCGTATGTTATCAAGCTGGGGATTAATTGTTATCACCATACAGATTAAAGAGGAGGTGGGTTGAATGGCAATCCGTAAACGAGAGGGCAAACGTGGCGTATCATGGCAGATCGACTATTTCGACCCTAACGGGAAGCGTGTCCGGCAGTCCTTCAAGAAAAAGAAGGACGCCGAGGCCGAGCTGGGCAAGCGTGTGAGTCTGATTGCTGAGAAACGGTACTTGGATGTGAAAAGGGATTATAAGACCACCCTGGGTGAACTCCTGGACAAGTACACGGAGAATTTTAAACATCAGGCTTGTTTTCAAAGTGGTAAGCGGTGGTTCATCGATGATTTCAAGGCTCATTTCGGAGAAGATACCAGGCTGTCAAATATCCGATATGTGGACCTGGAAACCTATCGGAACCTTTTGAGGCAAAAAGTGACATGGTTTGGAGGCATCCGAACCAATGCCGCAGTCAATCGCCAGATGTCTTGCTTGCATCACATCTTTGCCAAGGGGGTTGAGTGGGAGATGATGGAGCGGAGCCCTTTTGATAGAGGCAAGTCTCTGAGGCTCAAGGAGAACAACACACGGTATAGGTTTCTTGACCAAGACGAGATCGACCGGCTCTTAGACACCTCTGATCGTGAATACACCAAGGACGTTATTGTCACTGTGCTCCACACGGGCATGAGGCGTCAAGAAGTCCTCGGGTTGAAATGGGACGAGATCAAAGGCGGGTTCATTTACCTTAGCAAGACCAAGACGGATGAGACCAGACAGATCCCCATAGATAAAGACCTTGCTGAGCTGCTCAAGGGCATCAGGAAACGGAACCAACTGCGTTCAGAGCACGTTTTCTGCGACAATAAGGGAAAACCCTTCGCAACCATTACAACGTCCTTCAAACGAGCGCTGAGAAAGGCTCACATTGAGGATTTCAAGTTTCATGACCTGAGACACACTTTCGCCTCTCATTTTGTCATGCGCGGGGGCAAGCTAAAGACTTTAAAGAAAATTTTGGGACATAAGACAATTCAGATGACCATGAGATACGCCCACTTAAGCAGTGAGTTTACCAAGGAAGAAATCGAGTGTATGAACGGACTTACAGCGGGTGGGTGTCACAAAAGTGTCACATTTTCTGAAGGGTCTCAGCAACTAGTTAATATTTCAGGCAAATAAGCCGCCAATCACCTGTCTCTACATCTTATACTTGCCAAAATCGTCCGGGGAAAGCTTTTCCAGGTATTCTTTCCACTTCTTGCCCCGTTCACTCTTATCTAAAGCCTCCGGCTCCCCATCCAACTGTCCGGACTTCTCGAGAACCTGATCGTCGACAAATATGGGACACCCCGCCCTGAGGGCCAAGGCAATCGCATCGCTGGGACGAGCATCAATATGATGCGACTGTTTGTCGAAGGAGAAGTAAATCTGCGCATAAAATGTGTTGTCCCTGAGGTCGCAGACTTCTATCTTGGAGATCGTTATCTTCAACATATCCATGAAATTCTTGAACAGATCATGGGTCATGGGACGAGACAAGCGAACCTGTTCCAGCTCTGTGGCGATGGCGGTCGCTTCCAAAATACCAATCCATATAGGAAGGGCCTGATCTCCATGAATCGCTTTAAGGATAACGATGGGGGCGTTTGACGTAGCATCGATCGTTATACCCGAAACTTTCATCTCATGCTGCATGCAGTATTCCTCCTCTATAGCCAGAGTATAGTCTACCAGGCTTTACCGGGCCACCCAACAACGAATGGGGGAACGCCTCCACAATCTTGACGGGGACAAGCTGGCCGACACATGCCGCCCCATCCGAAAAGTTCACCACCTTATTGCAAGGCGTGCGGCCGGTTATCTGATGATCCATCTTTTTGCTCAAACCTTCCACCAGCACCTCCTGGGTCGTGCCTACCAATGATCGATGTTTTTCCAAAGTCATCCGGGTCTGAAGTTCCAGGAGTCTGGCCAGGCGTTCCCGTTTCACGGCCTCGCCAACCTTACGGGAAAACCTGGCGGCCGGCGTCATTGGACGGTCAGAATACTTAAATGTATAGAGATTGTCAAATCCGACCGATTCGACCAGACGCAGCGTCTCCTCAAAATCAATCTCTTCCTCGCCAGGGAAGCCCACGATCACGTCAGAGGTGACGGCAATATCGGGGCGGACTTTGCGCAATTTTTCAATCCCGGCCAAATAGTCATCTCGTGTATAGCCCCTGTTCATGCGTCTTAATATCCGGTCCGCCCCGCACTGAACCGGCAGGTGCATGTGAGGCGCCAATGTCTCAAGTCCGGCAAAGGCGCCAATCAGTTTATCAGAGAGGTCTTTGGGATGAGAGGTTGTAAAACGAAGGCGCTTCAGGCCCGGGATACGGTTCACCGCCTCAAGGAGTGCCGGGAAATCAAAACCATGTCCGTTTTTCAAGCCATAGGAATTCACGTTTTGTCCCAAGAGGGTGACCTCCTGAACGCCGTGTGCTACCAGTTGCTGGATTTCTTCCAGAATGCCTCGGGGTTCCCGACTGACCTCGCGTCCCCTCACATAAGGGACAACACAGTAACTGCAAAAATTGTCACAACCGCTCATGATGGTCACAAAGGCGGTGGCTCGCCCAGCCTGGGAATCTGACGGCGCTATGTGTGAGGGCTCGACGGTCCCGGTTTGATTCACATCCACGACCTGCCTCTTCTGCTCGGTGACCTGCCGTATGAGACCGGAAAGCCGCTTTACGGCAAAGGTGCCAAAAACCATATCCACATGGGGCGCCCGTTCAATAAGGCGATATCCCTGCTGCTGAGCGACACAGCCACCCACGCCAATGATCAGATCCGGTCTCTTCCGCTTCATCCGGGCGAGTCGTCCCAAGTAACTGTAAACCTTGTGCTCGGCCTTTTCACGGATGGAACAGGTATTGAGAATAATAAGGTCCGCCTTTTGGACGTGTGCAGTCGGCCTATAATTCATGGCCGCCAGGATTCTCTCCATCTGTTCTGAATCGTAAATGTTCATCTGGCAGCCCATCGTGACGATGTAAACGCGTTTTGGCTCCATTTCTCTACAGGAAGTCCTCTCCCCTAACATCTGCCACTTCAATCCGCATATGCCTTTGAAGATCATGGATGATCATGTCTACTTCCTCTTCGCATCCAGGGCCGATATGAAGCACGACCAACCCCTTCTGGGGATCCAGTGTCCTCATGACAGCCACTCCACCATACCCCTCCAAGATGAATTTCAAGTAATAGGTCTCCCGTCGATCTATCCTGTAGTATTTCTTGACGCAGGATTCAGGTGTCACTTTCTTGTTGATGCTAGCACCATCCATTTTCTGTTTTCAACGAAAAAATCGTACTCCTTCACGGATAGGGGAAAACAATAATAGCATACAAGAATCAGGCCATTGAAAGAGGAAAACAAAAGTCTTTCCTGACCTCCAGGTCAGCCATGACAAGAAATCGATGTTGTGGAAAGACGCGCTTTGAGCTATACCCCGGCTCCATGGAAACAAAATGGTCTATCCTGTCGCCTGACCCTAACCAGATTTCCAACCTGGCGGCCACCTTGGGTTGTCACCGAGCTGTGGCAGCCGTGCTCATTAACCGCGGCTTCGGAACACCCGATGAAGCGGCACGCTTTCTCCACCCCTCTTTGGCCCATATTCGATCCCCATTTCTAATGAAAGATATGGATCGGGCCGTCTCCCGCATCTTGCTTGCCTTGCAGCGCCGTGAGAAGGCACTCATTTTTGGAGATTATGATGTGGACGGCATGACGGCCACGGCTCTTCTCCTTGATTTTCTGACCTACCTGGGCATGGACGTTGATTATCACATCCCAGATCGCCTGACCGAGGGCTATGGGCTTAGCGCCGAATCCGTGGAAAAGGAGGCCATTGCCCGCGATATAACGCTCATCATCACCGTGGACTGTGGTATCACCAGCCACGAGGCGGTTCGACTGGCCGGTCGTGCGGGGGTTGATGTGATCATCACCGATCATCATGAAACCCTGCCTGACCTGCCTCAAGCCTTCGCGATTTTGGATCCAAAACAGCCGGACTGTCCCTCAGGCCTTACATGGCTCGCCGGCGTGGGCGTGGCTTTTAACCTGGTCCTTGCCCTGCGCAAATCTCTCCGGGATCAAGGTTTTTGGGGAACACGACCAGAACCCAACCTCAAGGCCGCCTGTGATCTGGTGGCCCTTGGAACCGTAGCAGACATGGTTCCCATACTGGAAGAAAACCGCATCTATGTGAAAACCGGGCTTGAGGTCCTTGCCAATGCCGTCCGTCCTGGTGTCAAAGCCCTGTTAGACGTCTGTCAGGTAACGGGTGCGTCCCTTGACAGCCGGGATGTAGCTTTTAAGCTGGCGCCCCGGCTGAATGCCGCCGGCAGGCTTCGCCATGCCTCTATGGGATGTGAGCTCCTTACTACATCGAGCGATAAGACAGCTCAGGCCATCGCTGAGGAGCTTGATCAGGAGAATAACAAAAGACAGGACATAGAAAGGCATATCCTTGCGGAAATTGATCGGCGCCTTGAGGCCGATCCCCAGCTCTTGCAAAGATCCCTGGTCTTGGACCAGCAGGGATGGCATGAAGGGGTCATCGGCATTGTGGCCTCCAGGCTGGTGAACCGATATGTGCGACCCGTTGTCCTGATCGCGGTTGCGGGGAACAGGGGCAAGGGATCGGCCCGAAGCCCGGAAGGCTTCAATCTATTTGAAGCCCTTAAAGGCAGTGCCCAGTACCTGGAGAAATTCGGAGGGCATGCGGCTGCCGCAGGTTTGACCCTGTCGGCTGAAAACATCCCGGCCTTCCGGAGACATTTTGAAAGGCTCGTCAGCGAGACTTCAACCGCCGAGGATTTCGTACCCCATCTGCATATCGACACCGAGATCGCCCCGGCAGACATCTCCCCTAAGCTCGCAGATGAACTTGAAGAATTGGCCCCCTTTGGAATAGGTCATCCCGAACCTCTGTTTATGCTTTCAAACGTGGATGTCCTCTCTGCCCGAATCGTCGGGGGCTCTCACATGCAAATGCACCTGCGACCTGCCGGAAACGTGGACTTTGCGCCTCTACCGGCCATCTTTTTCAACATGGCTGTGGACAAGCCCCCCCCGGACCGATTCCATCGTGTCGCCTGTCATGTTCGCTGGAACCGTTGGAGAGACCGGCAAACCATTCAACTCGTCATCAAAGATTTTATCGCCGCATAAGTTGAACGCCTCGCGGGCATAACATCGCCTTTAAGGACAGAAGCCCTGCTGAGCCACCCCCTACCACTGCCTGCGAGGGGCTTCTCGTTACGGCGTGATCTCGAAAAGGAGGGTTTCCAGGACTTTGCCCTCTGCGTCGAGTACGTCTACACGCCAGTCGCCGATCTCATGGGGCTGAATGATTTTTGAGCTGTAGGTGCGCCAACTGACGCCATTGACCGACAAGGGTACCCGTGCCCGCTCGGTTTCAGCAAAGTACCACACGTGAAAAATCTCGGCGGGACCCTGCGCGCCGGCGATCTGGGTAAAACAGCAAAGCTTGCCAACTGAAGGCTCGAAACTGGTGCCAGAGTCCACAGGCTCCCGATCAACGACGTCGCGGCAGATGGCAGCTCTGATCACCTCCAGACCATCGGCCTGCCCGGCTTCGATGGCGTGTGTGACGAACAGACAGGCAATGAGCAAGGTGATCGTGGGAATGAGAAGGGGAAGTCTCTTTTTCATCATATTGTCCTCCGTGTAAATGAAGAATCCACACCTCGTTTGATATTGAAGCACAATCGCCTGCGCCTGGCAACCTGACAACGTGTCTGACCCCAGAGCTTGTCCTCAAGGTCGATCCACCCGCGAGACCGACGGGTGAAATCCTCCAGCTACATTTTCCTATTGTAATCTTGCAAGACTTGTCGTAGCCTTCAAGTTACTTGGTTACTTGGTTACGCTTCACTCATATCAGATCATGTCTAAGAAATTCAAGGGCTAAAGCGCCTGTTGCCATGGCAAGAGTATTTCGCCCAAGCAATCGCGAAGCAAAAATACTGTCCAGGATTGAGAGCTCAAAGGAACGCGCACGGCGCCTTGCCATTGAACAGGCCAGAAACGTCATGGAACCTCTCAGCAATGCTATAGCCATGAAGCTCATAGAAGAAAGCTTGATTGAAACGACCAGCAAACAAGATATCCAGGACCAGATTGCACGCTCCCTTCAAAAACTGACCCGCGCAGATGATTTTGAGATTGATTACCAGGTGGCCCCCATCAGGGACCTTGGGGTGCGACCGAATATTGTAAGCCTCTATCTGACAGCATTCGTCGTAGAACAACTCATCAACCACAGAAGTGTGGAAGAGCTTTACGGGTCAGATGCGGAAATTTATCACTGCATCCATCGCCAGGTTGCCAAGTTCCTCCTCCTGTGAGGCCTACCTTTCATCCCAGGCTTGTCAACGGCCCCTTTGAAGACCCCGCTCTGTTCATACCGTTTTTTTTTGAAAAGCGCGCCCTCCTGTTCGACCTGGGCGACCTGTACCAGCTTCCCCCCAGAGAGCTGCTCAAGATTACCCACGCCTTTGTCACCCATACCCATATGGACCACTTTGCAGGTTTTGATGCCCTGCTGCGTATCTTCTTGGGCCGCGACAAGGTTCTCCACCTATTTGGTCCGCCCCCCTTTCTTCGCAACGTGGAGGGGAAGTTGGCGGGCTATACCTGGAACCTGGTGGAAAACTATGACGACGCCTTTGTTCTGAGAGCCACTGAAGTCCACCCCGATCATACGTTGACGCAAGTGTACCCCTGCAACAAGGCCTTTCGCCCTAATCAGATACCCCTGAAACGCGATTCTGACGGAACCCTTCTCAAGGAGTCCGCCTTTTCCGTGCACGCCATCCATCTGGATCACAAGATCCCCTGCCTGGCCTTCATGCTCAAGGAACGATTTCATATCAACATCATGAAGGACCGTCTGAAGAGACTCCATGTCCCTTTGGGGCCGTGGCTGAGACAATTGAAAGAGACCCTATATGAAGAGTACGATCCAGCGGAGAGTTTTCACGTCGTATGGGAAGAAAATGGCAAAGAAAGGGCGGCGACCTTCCGTCTGGGCGCTCTTGCACAACAGATTGCCCGTGTATCACCAGGCCAGAAGATCGTCTATATTGTCGACGTCATTTTTACCCCGGAAAACATAGAAAAGATGATTGATTTTGCCCGCAATGCTGACCAGTTATTTATTGAGGCAGCCTTTCTCGATGCGGAGGAAGATGTCGCCCGAAGGAAGTATCATCTGACGGCAAAACAAGCCGGCATCGTTGCCCGAAAGGCTGGTGTGAAGCACTTCACCCTATGTCATTTCTCACCTCGCTACGCCCACACCGCCTCGCTACTTGAGAAAGAGGCTCGTCAGGCCTTTACAAGGCCTGATGGCGACTAGCCGTTGTGGCTTTGCAATCATTCATATTCCTATGGGCTTACGCCGGGGGCCGTTGCCGCTTCTTGATGGACCGGCTTATCTGCGGGCGTGAATCTCTTGAAACTGTCGGGTCAATACGGCGGGGCTGATCTCCTCGATATAGCTTTGAATGCCTCTCACAATGCCGTCAACCACGTGCTCCTGGTAGGCGGCGGTGTTTAACCTCCGGCACTCTCTTGGATTGCTGATGAAGGCAATTTCCACCAGTATGCAGGGCATGTCAGCCCCAAGAAGCACATAAAATGGGGCCTGCTTGACCCCATGGTCCTTGATCCCTTTATACTTGGGTTTCAATGTCCGAACCAGGGCTTTCTGAACATAGCCGGCAAGACGGCTCGATTCGTTGACTTTGGCATTTGTCATGAGGTCACTGAGGATCGCCTCAAGATCGCTGATGTTCTTGGTGGAGGTAGCATTTTCCTGGGCAGCCAACAGGATGGCGTCATCGTCTGTGGCCAAATTCAGAAAATAGGTCTCCACCCCGCGGGCATATCTGTTTCTGCTCGCATTGGCGTGGATGGAAATGAAGATGTCGGCACTCCTCGTGTTGGCGATGGCTGTCCGTTCCTCCAGGGAAAGGAACCCGTCTGTCTCCCTGGTGAGGATAGCCTCGCATCCGAGCCTCTGTCGAATCACTCTGGCAAGTCTTCTGGAGACCTCCAGGGTGACGTTCTTTTCGAGGACCCGTTTATCGTGTCCCACCCCGCCAGGATCTTTGCCACCGTGTCCCGGGTCGATGACGATGCGCCGGACCCCAAGGGCCAATTGCTTGGCCAAGGACCCCTTGGGAATGGGGCCTTCTGGTCTTACGACTGCGTCTTTGAAGGGCCTCTTTGATGCGTACTTTCTGGGAATTCCGTTGATATCCAGGACAATCCGGAAGGGGTTCTTCAAAGAAAAGATCTTGAACTTATCCAGGGATTTAATGTCCAATACCACCCGCACTGTGTCCGGCGTGTGGCGGGCTGCCCGCGCATTCCTCAGAAGGTCATCCCCAATGGGCACCATGGGTTTCAAGTTGGCCCCCATACGCGCCTTGTTGACGTCAACGTAGAGTCGCTGAGGCTTTCCGATAGCCGGGTCTCTTTTCAACAGGCGATGGGTATAGGGCACCTCCTTGTCCACATCGATCACCACACGCGTATAACTCGGATTGGACCAAAACCGCAGGCTCGTCACCTCGGCCAGGTGAAGTCCCTTCTGATCGGGGTTCTTCTCCACGGAGGGCCGTTCCTTGACCTCCGGCAAGGGCCTGGACTCCGAGACGCCCTTTTTGGCCTGGAGATGGGTGGCCGGGCTGTCCTCCTGAGTCGCCTCCTCCCCCTTCCGCATACGCAAGCCGGCCATCGCCTCTTTGGCCTTGACCCGGTACGGGGACGTTGGAAAACGCTTTAACAACCGGCAGTAATAATCCAGCGCCTCTTGGCGGTCACGCAAGAGAGCGGATACCTTGTACAGCTCAGAATAAAGCCGCCCCATCATGAAGAGGGCGTCATCTGCCCTCTGACCGCCCGGTTGGGCGGTATACACGGACCTGAATTTGTCGATGCATAAGAGCCACTCATGTCGATCCTTTTGCTTTTGAAAATCCTGCAAGAGCCTTTTAAAACTCGATGCCGCCTGGCGATACTCATATTCGACACCATTTGCGCCGCCGGCAGGTCGGCCTAAAGCAAAGAACAACGCCAGGACAAGGAGGGCCAGGACGTTCTGCCAATGGCCACTATGTTGAACCATTATAGGAACTCCTTTAGCGCATGCAGCTGGTTCAAGGCCTCAAGGGGTGTCATCGTGTCGATATCCAGTTTTCTTAACCTATTGATGACCCTTTGATCCGGCGAGTTAAACAGTGTAAGCTGAGTCCCTGACGGGGCGTCCATAGCCCTTTTGGAGTGAGCCAACTGGGGAAGCCCTACCCCATCCAGCTCCCCGGCTTCTATGTTCCTTAATATCTCCTTGGCCCTTTCAAGAACTTCTGCCGGAATACCGGCCAGACGCCCCACCTGAATCCCGTAGCTTCGGTTCGTGGCCCCGTCTGCCAGTTTTCTTAGGAAGATAACCTCTTCGTTCCATTCCTTAACGGCCACATTGCAATTCTTCACCCGGGGTTTCGTAGCGGCTAAGTCCGTCAACTCGTGATAATGGGTGGCAAAGAGGGTTTTGATCCCCTTCCCTTGCCAGTCGTGAAGATACTCCGCCACAGCCCACGCAATGCTCAGGCCGTCAAACGTGCTCGTACCCCTTCCGATTTCGTCCAGAACGACAAGGCTTTTTTCAGTGGCACTGTTCAGGATATTGGCGGTCTCCTGCATTTCAACCATAAAGGTGCTCTGCCCCTGGGCCAGGCTGTCGGAGGCGCCAACCCGCGTGAAGATGCGATCCACGATCCCTATGGATGCCTCTTGGGCCGGAACAAACGCTCCCATCTGAGCCATGAGAACGATGAGCGCAACCTGGCGTAAGACCGTTGACTTTCCGGCCATGTTGGGACCTGTAATGATCAATATCTGCCGGGAGGCGTTGTCCATTTCAATGGTGTTGGGAACAAACCGCTCTGCCGTCATCAACTTCTCAACGACCGGATGCCGACTCTCTTTCAGGACAAGGCCGCCCCCTTCATGGACTGCCGGCTTTGTGTAGCCATTCTGGTCGGCAAGTTCCGCGAGAGCAACCAGGACATCCACCTGGGAGATGAGATCGGCCATCCTTGCAATGCGGCGAGCGTTCCGGGCCACCGTTCGCCGTACCGTGCAAAACAGCTCGTACTCCAACTCGGCCCGTTTTTCTTCAGCACCGAGGACCCGGGACTCATACGTCTTGAGATCCTCCGTAATGTAACGCTCTCCGTTGACCAGGGTTTGCCTGCGTACATAGTGGGCCGGCACGGCTTTAAGATGCGTCTTGGAAACTTCAATATAGTAGCCGAAGACCTTATTGAACCCGACCTTGAGCGACTTGATCCCCGTAGCCTCCCGTTCTTTGGCCTGTAAACGGGCAATCCAATCCTTACCCTCCTGGCTTGTGCGAATCAGTTCATCCAATCCCTGATCAAAGCCGGGTTTAATCATCCCGCCTTCGTGCAGTGTCAGGGGAGGGGTATCGCAGATGGCTGCCGAGACCAGATGTCCGATATCGGCAAGATCGTCCCACCGGCCCTTGATCTTCGAAAAAAGCCCGCCCGTACATCCCTCGATCAAAGCGCGGATGCCAGGAAGCCGCTGAATGGAGTTTTTCAAGGCCACCAGATCCCGTGCATTACACCGATCAAGGGCAATCTTACCATTTAAGCGTTCCAGATCATGAATGTCATCCAGCGCTTTCCTCACGGAACGCCTCACAGGGGCCTTCTCCTTGGCCTCTTCCACGGCCTCCGATCTTTGCCGGATTTGCTCAAGATCCAGGAGTGGGTATTGAAGCCATGTCCGTAGCATGCGCCCGCCCATGGCTGTCACGGTACAATCCATGGTGCCAAGCAGGGAACCACGTTTGGCCCCGGTTCGCATGGTTTCAAAGAGCTCCAGGTTCCTCTTGGTCGTCTCATCGATGACCATAAAATCAGAAAGGCTGTACGACACGATGCGCGTGAGATGGACCAGATCTCCCTTGTGGGTCTCATCCACATAGTGCAACAGGGCGCCGGCTGCAGCAATGCCGGCCCGCCATTCATGGCAGCCGAATCCTTCCAGGGAATGAGTCTTGAACTGCCTCAGGAGCCGCGTCTGAGCCAATTCCAGTTCAAAGCTCTCATCTTTTAAAAAGCTCACTGAAGTTTGATCAAGGCCGTGTATCAGCGCCTTGACCTGAGGTTCCTCGCGATGGGAATCCGCAAACAACATTTCCCTTGGCTCTATGCGCCTGCACTCATCCAAGACCGCTTCCACCTGCCTTGATTCCGTCACCCTGAAAGTCCCGGTCGAGATATCCAGGTGGGCAATGCCGTATCGGTCTTCCCAGAGATAGAGGGCCATGAGAAAATTGTTTGATTTGGCATCCAGAATCTCGGTATCCACAACGACCCCTGGCGTGATGACCCGAACAACATCTCTTTTCACAAGCCCTTGGGCCTTTGCAGGGTCCTCCACCTGTTCGCAGATGGCTACTCTAAGACCGCGTTCGATCAACGGCGCAATATAGGCCTGAGCCGCATGGTGAGGGACGCCACACATGGGAATCGGTTCCTCGTCTTTCTTGTTTCTGGAGGTCAGGGCAATGTCGAGAATACGGGATGCGACCTTTGCGTCTTCGAAGAACATCTCGTAAAAATCGCCCATCCGGAAAAACAGGATCGCATCAGGGTGGTTCTCTTTGATGGACAGATATTGCTGAACCATCGGGGTGGCTTTAACCATGACACCACAATCCCTTTGGCCTCGTGCAAGACCCTTTAGGCACGTTCGCTTTCTTTTGGGGGGGTTGCTTCTTCTGCAATAGGCAGGCTCTTGAGTGCCTTGATTTCTTCCTCTTGCTTGCGGATGGTTTCGAGATGGTTCTGTATGGTCTTCTTTGCCTTAAACCGTTCGCCCAAACCATAAAAATAAGAAACCAGAAGGCCAATCAGCAAGAACCCTAAAAAGTATACCGATAAAGGGATAGTCGGACTTTCGCCGCTCCACACCCAAAGGTTAAGCCTTAGGGCTTTCTCATCCATGAAAACGTTCAGATTCTGCACCACCGCAAGCACCAGAAAGATGATCACCAGGGAGAAGAACAGAGGCTTTACAGATTTCATCCCAAATCCTCCTTGTATGTTAACCTGCTCCTTGTAAGGCTTCAAAATGAGGTTTCAGGTTCCGATAAGTCGCCTCGAGATGCTCGGGAATGACTCGCACCTCGGCAAAGACCGTCATCGCATTTGTGTCGCCGTGCCAGCGCGGCACGATATGAAAGTGCAGATGCTGCTCAACCCCGGCACCCGCAACCACCCCGAGATTAAGTCCTACATTGAATCCATCCGGCTTCATCACCTTCTTCAGGATTTCAATGGCGTCTTTGACCGTCCTTAGAAGGTCACCCGTCTCCTCTGATGTCAGATCGTCTAAACCGGCTATGTGCCTTTTGGGGGCAACCAAGAGATGGCCATTAATATAGGGATACTTGTTCATCATGACCATGGAGAGAGCGCCCTTGTACAGGGCGAGGTTCCCTTTATCGGATAGGGCAAGACAAAAGATGCACTCCTTTTCCTTCTCGCTTAAGATGTACTCCATTCGCCACGGGGCCCACAGTGTCTGCATGCTTTTACCTCAACATGTCCACAATCTCCGGCACAATCGCTCCAGTCGACAGGCCACCCACCAGTGTAACTCTATAAAAATAATATAGCAGGCCCAACTAAAAAAACAAGCCATTTCCCCAA
>DAOUZN010000140.1 GCA_030665585.1 Deltaproteobacteria bacterium
ACCGGCAATGGCGCCCCCATCGGCGGTCTCAAGGTCGTTGCCGAAAACGGCTGGTTTGCCGCCCGGCCCTCAGGGACGGAAGACATCTACAAGATCTACGCGGAGAGCTTTAAAGGAAAGGAGCATTTGGAGAAGATTCAAGAAGAGGCGATGGCCATAGTGAATGAAGCCTTTAGGGCGGCGGGGGCTTGATGTTAGGAGAAGGCCTCTATGTCTCATGTGAAATCTTGATCGGTGTGGGCGCTCCTTGGTCTTCGGGGGGGCTTATATCAAGGCTGGCTAGACGACGGTAGAGCGTGGCACGGCTTATGCCAAGCTGACGGGCCGCAACCGTTCGATTGCCTTTTGCAGTCTCCAGCGCGGCCAGCACGCGTTGTTTTTCATCCTGGTGTGGGGTAACGGCAGCCAGTGCTCGGGGATACTGTGAATAAAGAATTTCAGAAGGAAGATCTTCAGCGCTTATCATGGATCCTTTGCATTGCAGGGTGGCAAAATCGATGGCGCTTTTCGGTTCGCGCACATTTCCGGGCCAATCGTATTGCAAGAGTATCCTCATGGCTTCCCGGCTGACGTCCTTGACAGGCTTTCCGGTGGCTGCACGGCTTTGGCCCAGGAAGGATGCAACCAGCAGGGGGATGTCCTCGCGGCGCTCGCGCAGCAGGGGAAGCTTGATCCTGGCGATTCGGATCCGATAAAGCAGGTCAGGGCGAAAACGGCCCTCTGCCGCTTCCTGACTCAGATCCCGATGGGTGGACGCCAAGACCCGAACATCTATTTTTCGAGGCCTGGATTCACCGAGTCGTGTGATCTCCTTTTCCTCAAGGACCCGAAGGAGACTGGTCTGCATATTCTTGGAAATATCGCCGATCTCGTCCAGAAGGAGGGTTCCCCCGTTGGCCACTTCGAAAAAACCTTTGTGATCCTCAACCGCTCCGGTAAAAGCCCCTCGTTTATGACCGAACAGCTGGGTGGTCAGTAATGAATCGTCTAAGCCGGCACAGTTGACCGCGATGAAGGACTTGTTTTTTCGATGGCTTGAAAAATGGATGGCCCGCGCCACCAGTTCTTTGCCAGTGCCTGTCTGGCCCTCGATCAGGGCGGTCCAATCCACCTTGGAAATTTCCTGGATTTGCTGGTACACAGCCTGCATGGGCTTGCTTTTGCCCACCAGATCGTGGAATTGGGCCTTGTCTTCCAGCATGCGCCGCAAATCGTAGATCTCAGACATGTCGTAGAGAAAGAAGATCTTTCTGTCCGGTGTGCGGGGGTCGTCTTGCACCTCGATATCCATCCAATAGCGCCGTTCCGGGTCAAATTCGACCTGAGCTTGAAACTTCCTTCGGACCTTTCGGACACTTCGTAACATATCCTGCAGCCGGGCCTTGTCATTTTCCTTGAAAAAGAACAACTCTTCCCAATGCTTCCCCAGGACGGCCTTTTTACCCTTTTTCATGAGGTGCCGGGCCGTCTCATTCAAGAATGTAACTCGCCCGTCTTGGTCTATCGTTGCGATTCCCAGGCGCAGCATATTCAGAATCGATAAATGATCATCATGGCCCTTCTTGATCTTTTCAAACATCTCCTCCAGCTTGGCTTCCACACGCTGACGTTCCGCCATTTCTTGGAAAACACTCTCAATCATCTGATTGGTCACTTTTTTCAGGGATTCCAATAGCTCTACTTGTGACCCCCCGGATACCCGTGCTGTCAGATCGCCTCTCGAGACCCTGTGCAAGACATCAAAGTGTTCGGCCAGACCGATGGCAAATTCATGGGATAGATCAACGATTTCTGCAAGGTCTGCAGCGGTTAGGTTCACCATGTGTTTCAGCTTGGCAATTAAATCGAGTTTCGACGTTTCGGGTATTCTTACTTCGGGATCCCCTGAAGATATTTCATTCAACGCCTTGAACACCTCAGACAAGCCCTGGGCCATCTCTACGTTGATGGTTCGCAATATCTCTTCGCTCTGCCGAAGCGCCCCTTCCACGCGCTTTCGCTCGGTGAGTTCAAGCTTCAATTGACCGGTCGTCTTGGCCAGCTTGGCGGTGCGCTCTTCAACACGCTTTTCCAGCTCGGCGTGCGCCTTTCTGAGCGCTTCCTCCCCGCGCTTGCGTTCAGCAAGCCCTGTTTCTTCGATTTGAAAGACATCCCAAAACAGATGAGCGGCAACATGGTCCATTAATCGGACATGTTCTGGCTTGGTTTGGGAGATCTCATTGGCCACCTCTTCGCGACCTGTCAGCTCGATAATCATATTGAGACCTTCGAGCTTATATAGATTGCGGTAGTCTTGCGTGGCATAAATCCCCATTTCCTGAGCGTAGCGGTAACCCGGCGCCTTGCGATTGGTACAGGCCACGCCAATAAGCCTCATCCGAAGCTGGCTGAGCTTTTCGGCAAATATCATGTCCATGATCGCCTTACACCCTAAGCCACCACCCACAATGGCCACGTTAAGTTTCCCAGCCTGGTCCATCATCCGATCCTTTTTCAGCAGCGTCCAAAATGTTCACGGAGTGAGTAAAAGCGACTTTTTGCGAAACCATCAATCATCATCACTGTCTTTAATAGTCACGAAGTTATTTGTTTCATCAGATTGTTTGAGAACAAGGGACTTCATTGGTCTTCCCGATGCTGGGCCGTTCCTGTTCAGGCAAAATCCTTCCGTGACCCTGCAAAGGACGGCCCAAACAAAGAGAAGGCGCTGGTTTTCATGTGACCCATCAACGACGAGTCGTCATACCCCTCACGACCCGCCGTAACCAATCTGGACCTTTCCGTCCTCCACGATGACCGGCACTTTCCGAACGCCATTGGAAAGTTTGAGCATTTCATCGAGCTTGTTGCTGTCCTCAAGAACCTCTACATAGGTGGCCTTCTCTCCATAAGCCGACCTGGCCCGCTGGGTGTAGGGTCAACCCGCCTTGCCGTAAATAACGACCTTGTCTCCCACGTCATGGCCTCCTTGAGCCCGGGGTTAACAACCTTTCTGTAAACCCGTCATCAGATGTCTGCTCTGTGCCCGTACCTGCCGTTGAAACCAGATGATGTCAGAGATCGCTCACTTATCTTCCAACAAACTCACCATCTTTAAACTCACCCACCAATTTCTTGCCGCCAGGAGAGGTTAACGTCCCTTTTCCACACAACTTATTGTTGTTGAATTGACCCACATACTTGACACCATTGGGACGGACCAAAATCCCTTGTCCGTTCATCATATTGTCCCTGAACTCACCGACATATTTTGCCCCGTCAGGGGACGTCAAGGTGCCTTTCCCCTGCATCTTGCCGTCCCTAAATTGACCTACGTATTTCTCGCCATCGGCATAGACAAAGGTCCCCTGTCCATTCATACAGTCTCCTTTTACACAGCCACCAAAGACATTCAGAGGAGAAAAACAAATGATCAATACCAAGGCTACCCAAAGCATTTTCATCTTTTTGACCTCCCTGTTCTATGTTTTCCAACACGCTCACAGTGGATTAGATAGGAATAATGACGATGTTCACCCTTCTATTCGTGGCGGCATTGGAAGATATGGGTTGCGATTCACCGAAGCCAACCGTCTGTATCCTTCTCGGATCTACGCCCCTCTGCGTCAAGGCACCCTTGACGGCCTGTGCGCGTTTTTCGGACAATTGTTGATTATAAGTCTCAGAACCCGTGGCGTCCGTATGCCCTTCAACTCTGATGGTCGTCTGAGGATATCTATTTAATACGTCAGCCACCCGGCCGATCTCGGCATATGCCCCAGGTTTCAGGCTTGATGAGTCAAAGTCGAAAAAAAGATCGCTCTTGAAGGTAGCCGTGAGAACATTCTGTGTCCTCTGAATACTTGCCGCCTCGCTTGCACCAATCGCGGCCCTCAGCGCTTGCTCCTGTCTGTCCATGTAGGCACCGATTTGATGACCGGCAAGGCCACCAACGAGCGCACCAATGCCCGTCCCGAGGAGTGTGGCCTCCGTATCCCTACCAATGACTTGTCCAAGAATTGCACCGGTTGCAGCGCCGATTAAGACCCCTGTTTTCGCTCCTCTTTGTTGTTGTGTGGGCCCTGCACAGGAAAAAAGAGAGATAGCCAGTGCCAGACTTACAGCAATTGGAATGAGTCTTTTCATCACTTCGCCTCCTTATTGTTCGGCATTTTTCTTGGCCGTGTTATCGGTACGGCTCACACCTGCCTATGGCGTACCCCAGAGGGGCAGGCCTCTTGTCATCTTTGGAGCTGGAGCACACTCTATAATATCACGATACGGTGCGTCAAGCCGGATGTGCGGGTGGCACCCCGGCGAGAGACCTGTTGATACAGCGGCGGCGGGTTCGCTGGCGAGGAAACGAGTCGATCTCATGGGCCACTGTCGTTTCGAAAAAATAGGGTAAGGTGGAAGAACACGCTTACCCTATTTTCTTAATCTTGTGCCTCTATCTATTACTTTGCGGCAGGCTTAGGATGGCACTCCTTGCATGCCGTAGGGCCGGTCGGTTTTTTCTTCTTCTTCAAGTCTTT
>DAOUZN010000137.1 GCA_030665585.1 Deltaproteobacteria bacterium
CCACAAAATAATACGTGCCATAGTCATCCAGGCCGTAAATGGTGCCGGTCGTATCCGTGCCTTCCCAGGCCGGATTGTTGTAATCGTAACTCTGACCCTGCTGTCGGTCGAAAACCCGATAGCCGGCAAGGTCCTCCTCGCCGTTCGCCTCCCAGGACAATGTGACGTCCACCCCATAGGTATATTGAGGTGAACCAAGAAGAAGGAAGCCAAAGGTGAAAAGAGCTACCAACCCGATGGGAGAAAACCGGGACCATAGGGTCCCCAACAGCTTTCTTGTTTGAGCTGGCGACATGAAAGCACCTCTTTTACAACCGTTTATCCTGAGCATTGTTATCGGCATCGATGGAGGAAACCCTTACCCCTAATCCAGACGCATTTCTGGGTGACAGTTTGGCTTCTTGAAAACATGGAAGCCTTGAACCGTGTTAGAGCCAGCGTTTTCCTAAGGCTAAGATGATACGTCTTTATGGTGCGATGGCGGTGAGGAAAGCGGTGTCACCTCGTCGTTGTTTGGGGGCGTATGCAGTCTGCCACGGCGAACGTAGCACGCGCTCCCTTTGGCGGTTCACTCAAAACAGCTTGCACTAAATAGGTTTAAGATGTACCAGTCATTTTTGAGGACAAGTGTGTTGGCTGAGTGAAGATTTCTAAAACGTTCATGCCGACCTGTTGAGGGTTTCACGGCCCTTGCGTTAGAGGAGATGAGACGATGAAAAAGAAATTGATGATCGGGGCAGGGATTTTGGTTATCCTGCTCCTTTTGGAAGGGATGGCAATCTATCCTGACTGGCTCTGGTTCGAAAATCTAGACTTTTCGCCTGTTTTTTGGACCATGCTTCTGAGCAAATTCGGCTTTGGGTTTGTGGTTTGGCTGCCCTTGATAGTCATCATCACCCTGAACATATACGTGGCCGGGCGTTTGCATCCGGATGAGGGGCGTGGCATAGACCTTGGAGATGCGGGCTCCCAGATCGGCATTTCAGGCAGGGCCTTGAATACGCTCCTTTTGGCCTTTATCCTAATTCTTAGCTTTGTCATAGCATCAAAGGGCTCCCAGCACTGGGACATGGTTCTGCGCTATCTGTATAAGGAACCCTTTGGGAGCACAGATCCTGTTTTCAATAGGGACATCGGTTTTTACGTATTTTCTCTTCCCCTCTATCTGCTGGTCCGAAACGGGTTAATGGTTTTTTTTGTTTTTGCGGGTCTTGTCACCATCGCATGGTATCTAAAAGGTGGTGCGCTTCAAGTTGTTGGTGAGTTCGCTCAAGAGGAAGGCGCCCCCCCCTCTTTGCCCAAGGTTACCATTTCACAGAACGCCAAGAATCACCTGATCTTCATATTAGGCATCATTGTTCTGCTCGTGGCCTGGGGTTTTCATCTGAAAATATATGGGCTGTTGTATTCCACCCAGGGGCCTGCCTTTGGTGCCAGCTATACCGATGTCCATGTTAAGGTCTTGACCTATAGGATTTTGATAATCCTCACGTTGGGCCTTGCTGCAGTTCTTTTCTTTAACGTTTTCAGGTCCAGAAAAAAACTGATCTGGTTCAGTGGTGGGATCTGGCTAGGGGCCGTGTTGTTGTTGGGTACCGGTTTACCACTCCTGATTCAAAAATTCGTGGTTAAACCCAATGAATTGGCAAAGGAGTCAGCTTACATTGCCTATAATATCGAATATACGCGTAAGGCCTATAATCTGAACAAGATCAAAGAAGTCGTTTTTGATGTTAACGACACCCTGAGTGTAGAAGACATCCGGAAGCATGATGTAACGATTCAAAATATCAGGATTTGGGACGAACGCCCCCTGCTTCAAACTTACAGGCAGATTCAGTCCATACGGTTATATTACGATTTCAACAACGTGGACGTGGATCGTTATGTGATTAACAACCGATATCGACAGCTCATGCTGGCGGCCCGGGAACTGGTCGTCAATCAACTGCCTCCCCAGGCAAATACCTGGGTCAACAAACATCTAGTTTATACCCATGGTTACGGATTGGCCGCAAGTCCTGTTAATGAGGTATCCAGCGAGGGACTTCCCCGCCTCTTCATCAAAGACGTGCCCCCTGCTTTTGAGGCGGATCTCAAAGTTGAGCGTCCAGAGATCTATTATGGAGAAAAAACGGATGAATATGTCCTGGTAAAGACCAAGACCCAGGAATTCGATTACCCCAAAGGGGACAAGAATGTGTATAGCATTTACCAGGGAAAAGGGGGCGTCCCGATCAACTCTTTTGTGAGGAGAGTCTTATTTGCCTTCGAGTTTTTGGATCCCCAGATACTTTTCACCCATTCTTTGAGTCCCGAGAGCAGGATCATGTTCAAACGCCGCATTGACAGGCGAGTGCGTTCAATCGCGCCTTTTTTGGATTATGACGCAGATCCTTACCTGGTTCTCTCCGGGGGAAGGCTTTATTGGATTCAAGATGCCTACACGACCTCTGACATGTATCCCTATTCCCGCCGATCTTATGGCCATTTGAAGAACAGGGGGCTGAACTACATCCGCAATTCAGTAAAGGTTATTATAGATGCCTATAATGGACAGGTCTCTTTTTACATCGTTGATGAAAAAGATCCCATTGTTCAAACCTATTCCAGCATATTCCCCGATCTGTTCAAGCCTTTCAATGACATGCCTGCCGATTTGAAAAGGCACATCCGCTACCCCCGGGACCTCTTTAAAATACAGGTAGATATCTTCACAACATATCACATGCAAGACGTCCGGGTCTTCTATAATCAGGAAGACCTCTGGCAAATTCCTGATGAGCTGTATGGTGATAGTCGGCAAAAAATGGAACCTTACTATGTCATTGTAAAATTGCCCGAAGGGGACAGAGAAGAATTCCTTCTGATGACCCCCTTCACCCCTTCACAGAAAGATAACATGATCGGTTGGCTGGCGGCCAGAAGCGACCTGCCCAACTACGGAAATCTTCTGGTTTACAAATTACCCAAGGAAAAGCTGGTCTACGGACCCATGCAGATTGAGGCCAGGATCGATCAGCAAACGGATATTTCCCGTGAATTGAGTTTATGGGGTCAAAGAGGTTCCAGAGTCATCAGGGGCAATCTTCTGGCCATTCCCATCAGTGGCTCGTTTATCTATGTGGAACCCATATACCTGGAGGCCAAACAGGAATTGAGCGAAACGCCCACATCAGGATCATCCCAGCCCGGACGTTTTGGGAAACCTCAGAGAAGACAGGCGCCCGTCTCTTCACGAACAGATAGATCAAAGACCGCAGCCCTACCGGAATTAAAAAGGGTGATTGTGGCCTACAGCAACCGAGTTACCATGGAGGAAAGCCTGGACAAGGCCTTAAGCCGGGTGCTGGGCGAACTAATTTCTCCCAAGGAGACGACGTCCCGTCCCAGGCCCAAAATCCATGCTATCTCTGAATTTGGCGGGGTGGCCCTTCAACATTACAACAGGGCCAAGGATTACCTGCGTCAGGGAAATTGGGCCGGATACGGAAGGGAACTGGAGCATTTAGAGAGCATCCTCAAGGACATGTCAGGAAGGGCCAAGGAAGAGGAATAACGGCGTGAGGTTATTTGGTGATTGGCGGTCAGGTGGAAAGGGCCAAAGTTAGCAACGGCGGGGATCTGGTCTCGCCTATCACACCTTAACCCTTTGTGAGTGTAAATTCCACGACCTCGGGTTTGCAAAAAAGCCTGACCGGGGCGACTATAGTGCCGATACCGCGGCACACGTACATACGGACTTCGGGATCTTCATCCGATGCATAAAGGCCGTTGGTGTAGGTCAGCAACAGGCGGGCGAGGGAAAATCCCCGCTCCCCGCCCCCTGGAACAATGATTTGTCCTCCGTGAGTATGTCCGGCGAGGGTGAGATCTACCTTCAACGCCTTAGATACTCCGAATATTCCCGGTCTGTGAGACAGGAGGAGGTTGAACTGATCATGGTCGGCAAGGGCAGCAACGTCTGCCACATTCTTAAACTGGGCATCAGTAGCCCATCCCCGCATTGGGTCGTCTACGCCTATGACGTTCAGGAGCCCTTCGAGCCCCTTTGCCCCCCCGCGACTATCGCTCAGCATGGATATATGGGTCTTTGAAAAACCCGCCCTCATAGCGCTTATCCCTGTATAGTAATCGTGATTGCCATACACGCCGAAGACCCCTGCGGGGGCCCTGAGATCATTGAGGAGCCTGAGACATCCAGGGATATAGGCGGGATTATTATTGACGTAGTCGCCCGTGAGGACAATCAGATCGGGCTTGAGGGCATTGGCCGTGGCAACCACCTCGCCTACCCTGTCGAAGGATATGAACCACCCTGCATGGATATCGGTAACCTGTACAATCCTGAAGCCTTGAAGGTCGGGGTGAAGTCCCTTGTACGGCAATGTCACCCTGGATATTTCAAGGGCCTGGTTCTCATGATAGGTCCCATAGGCCAGTACAGCGATCGAGGTGCCAGTTAGCGTTCTCGCTGCATGGCCCAGAAAATCTCGTTTGGTTTTTTCAAACCGAGGCCACAGCCCTAGCCGGATTGCCCTTGTGCACCACAGGATCAAGAAGAGCACACCCGAAAAGCCGGATGCGACCATGA